>JAVBMZ010000091.1:0-32672 GCA_031551935.1 Bacteroidales bacterium | reverse complement strand
TTGTCCGACCAGTGATGATTTAATATGAGCAGGCATATCATCGGTTCCTTCCAAATCATGTGCGTAAAGATTTCCTTCGGGGACGATACGGTTCATGACTGTTTCAAAATCGTAGCGAACCGTAGGATCAGCGTTTTCGTTGATAGTCAATCCGGCGGAAGTGTGTTTGAGAAAAATATGCAACAATCCTCGATCGGGTAGGGTAGGTAGGAATTGTTTGATGTGTTGCGTGATTAGATGAGCGCCACGAGGGAAAGCAGGTAAGGATATTTCAGTTTGAGTGATCATGTTTTTCAGGCATTTTTGGTAAGATCACAATACTTTTACAGCATGTGGGTCAGACTTCCATAACCCATGTTTGGTGCAATAGCTCATTGCTGTGAGATTCATGGAAACCAGTGGGGCTACGATATGAAAAGCGACCTCAATATTCCCGGCTTGTCGATCGAAAGCGTCGGGACTGTATTTAGCCTCGGCTAAAAGCGTTTCCCTATTCCATAATTGGATAAAGGCAATGAAATGATCGTCATTGGCCGGATGTGTGTAGTGTTCGCCCATTTTTACAGCGACAATAAACTTCTCGCCCCTCATGACTTCGTCTGCACAAATGATGTGGGGTGTATGACGATCGAAATAATCTTTCCGTAATTCTTTTTCTTCCTGTTCAATATCCACAGATGTGAAAACTCTTGGCATAATAAAAAATGAAACGATTGGACTTTATGAGAAAAACAATGAATCGTACATCAAAGTTATTATTTTTTTTGGATATTACATCATATTGTATTATCTTTGCAGTCCGATTTATGTGAGAATAACATCATCATATATTGCGGGGTGGAGCAGTGGTAGCTCGTTGGGCTCATAACCCAAAGGTCGTAGGTTCGAGTCCTGCCCCCGCTACTAAAAAGAGTTCAATCATTTGGGCTCTTTTTTCGTTTATAGGTTTATGTTATGGTGATATTTTGATAATTCAATTGGATGATATGAAGAAAATTACCTTATTGCTTCTATTTGTTTCTGCTGTAATGTATTTTGCTAATGGGCAAGAATACCCACAAGGGGTATATATGAGTTTAAACGATATCAAAGAGAAAAAGCCATCTCAAAATTTGGTTTTAAAAGTAAATAAACGTACCAAGAAAGATATTCAATTCTGGGGAGGTAATGATTATAAACTTGATTCGGATGATAAAAAAATCAAAAGCTCTTTTTTGAAAAAAGATATTTGGGCGTATTCGGATGGTGATGCGTTGTATTTGAATTGTGCTCAGTTTGATGCTCAACCATGGTATACAAAGCTCATTAGCGATGGAAGGTGGATGATATTTAAGGCGGGGATTTTATCTAAAGGCGATGCCTTGGTAAAACAGAAAGCGAAAGCAAAAGACATGGGGATTGAATTCAATAATAATGTAGGTGGTGCTGATGCGGCAATGTTAAGGTTTTTATATGTATTGGATAAGGAAAGTGGAAAGGTAATTGCAGTAGATGTTTTAAGTATGCAGGAGCTTCTTTCTGCAAACCAAGAACTGTTGAATAACTTTAATGACGATCCGAATCAGATGGATGAACTTGTTCAGATTAGATATTTGGAGTTGTTGAATAATGTTCAGAATACTGAAGAAATCAATTAGTAAGTAAAAATGCTCTCCCATGCGAGAGTATTTTTGATGACAATATCCAAAACAGACCGACCAGTCGGTCGGTTTTGGATATATTTATTTGAAAATGATTTATTTTATGCAGGTGAAGAGTTTTTGCGTAATGCCTTCATCTTTGCAAAGACTTGATGGCGTTTATTATATACTCCATTACCCCAATTGATCGGCATAAGATGTCACGTAACGTTTCACCTTATCACTATACAAATCACTAATGGTAATCATCAGGCCGGTTTCTTCCACGCCGCCAAAATATGGATTGATGGCAGTCCCAAATGTACGCATGGAAGGTGACAGGTTCATGTACGAATTAATCAACGGGGGAATATTTTCGCCATAGCTTCGTACCTTTTGGAAAAGGATTTTATAATCCTCTTCATAATTTTTGCCTACAAAAATCTTAGACATGGCATTTTCATCCATTTCTACTTGCAGATCCAAATTCTTGAGCGGATATATTAAATGTTCCGTGTCGCCGAAATGTTTGTCGAGAAAATAAAGGATCATATTCCGCGCTTCGGCATTATAGGAAGTGTACATGGTTACCTTGCCCAGGAAATATTTTTTGTCGGGATTCTGTACCACCAAAGCGCCCAAACCATCCCAGAGATTATCCAGAGAGTAGATGCCTTTGCCGAAACGATTGGTTGATTGAAACGCGGGTTGCACAAACGAACGCCCTAATTCGATGGTGTATGGCAAATAATTTTTGATAAAATTATCAGAGAAGGTAAATAATTCGGCCGTTGCCAAATTGATTTCACCTTGCCCGTCAACATACGATGCATCGCATACATGGTAGCGATATCCTCCAAGTATTTCTTCACTTTCAGGATCCCACACGATAAGTTGTTTGTAGGGATTTTCAGCAGTGTCATAGTGGTCGATATCCACTTCTTCGCCCGTTCCGCCTCCTGCATAGCGAAAGGATAATTCGCGCAAACGTCCTATTTCACGCATGATGTTGGGAGCATCATGTGCGGTAACCACATATAAGTCATTATTTAACCGGTTGGTTTTGCGAATAAATTTATCTTTGTTTAATTCGCTGGTTATTAATTTTTTATCTACTGGCGCAATGACATCTTTCATACTTACTTTTGTGTCGTTATACTTAGGGACAAATATGCGATGAACTTAATGAATTGTGACGTATTTCAGATTTTTCTGCGACAGACAACGATATTATCCGGTCTATCGCCCGGCAAATATATTATTTTCTTCTATGCATGACTACACGTATATCATTTTTTTAGTCATTCCGCCATCGACGACAAAACTTTGCCCGGTAATAAAGCCTGCCTTTTCGCTCAATAGAAACGTTGTTGTTTCAGCAATATCATTTACCGTTCCGACACGTCCGCAGGGATGTTGGGTATGATCGGCATTGGAGAGCTGATCATAATGGTTTACTTCAATCCATCCGGGAAGGATGCAATTGACCCGTGTTTTTGGGCCAAGGTTTATTGCCAAAGCGTGTGTTAATGCTACGATACCGCCTTTTGACGCACCATATGCTTCACCATTTGGCTCTGACATTAATGCCCGCGTAGAAGCGATATTAACCATGGCTGATTTTTCTGTAAAAAGATGCTTCCCGAATTTAACAGTATAAAAAATGCTACTCAGGTTAACAGCAATGATTTGATTCCATGTTTCCACAGTCATGTCATCTATCGGTTCGAAATAACTGATTCCGGCATTGTTCACTAAATAATCTATCTTTTTGTGTCGCTCGCCAATCACATCCATCGCTTGAGAAACATTATCGGCACTACTTATGTCACAAACCAAGGTATGTAAACGTTCACAGGCTACTTCACGATTCAATTCATCAATATATGTGCTATTGACGTCTAACACGACAACAGTGTGCTCATCTTCCAAAAGTTTCAAAGCAATAGCTTTGCCAATACCATGTGCTCCTCCAGTGATAACGACTATTTTCATGATCTGTATTTTTCTGTAAAACTATACATTTATCTTCAAATGAAATGTGGCATGCTATTCTTACCTGACGAAGTAGTTTATTTACTTGATCACACTTTTTTTAGTTATCTATTCATCTCACTATGAAAAGAAATGCAAAACAGTACCACAAAAGGGTAAATATAAATCATATGTTAGGTGTAACTTCTTTTAGAAAATATCGTATACTTGTTATCCATAAGTCTTATGGATATGGCATGATACAGAACATACATATTGGTTTTATTCTAAATAAATTAGACATATATTTAAAGCCTTCATATCTTAATTTTTTACAGTACAAGTGAATCGTTTTCATATTTTTATAGTTCTGATTTTTTTTGTGGGATGGAAAGTACAAGCACAAGCTGTTCCATCGGAAGAGGAAAATATACCTTTCTTGGTGACTTTTGGAAATCAGGCTGATATATCGTGGGGTGATGATGATTTTTCGCAAACATTCTTTTTTCTGGTACCTGAAGCGTATAAAGGAATGGTGTTCCTTCGTGTATTCGACCCCGATGTCGGTGGGATGCATGATGAGTTAAATGGTGTTTTCGATACGAAAATGCAGTATTCCGTCCATGGGGGTAAAGAAGCCTATACCAGCCCTAAAGCACAGGGTGTAGATCCCGAAGGTCCTGTTAAATCCGGTAATTTGTTGGCAACAAAAACCTTTGGTGTCGACCCGAAATATGATAATAAATGGTATACTTTTGGTCCGTTTAACCCTACGGAAGGAGAATATGTTGCCAAATTCGGCGGGTATATTTTCAAATTGACCTGTGACGGGATATCAGGAGACGACGGGAACATGTATCGTTATTTCATGAGTACTTCAGGTACAGAAAATATCCCTATTGAAGGAGGCAATGCATTTGCATATGAATATTCGTTCCGGATGCATGATAATCCAAAAGAAGTATCTCACATATATCCATATGTAGATCAAGAATGTATCAAAATCAAACAAGCAAATTTTGATTGGGACGATGACGGTATTATTCGTGTTTCGTCTGAAGTACGGCGCGAACAGCTTTGTGCCGTTTCGGGTAATGCGGTATGGGCTGAAAGTGAATTTGCTATCATGGATGGAGAAAAGGGAAAATCTCTTGATTTTCAATTTATAAAGAAAGGCGTTAAAAATAACAATGTGGTGATTAACGTCCGTAACCAATATGGAGAGCTGATGCCATTCTTCTCGACCCCAATTGGTGGGGTGCCTAAATATAAATATAACATAGGCGTGCGCAAAAAAGATAGTTCTTCAAAGTAATAATTTTAGTAGATAAATGAGGAATTTTATAGCATGGATTACCATCACTGTATTAGCGATTTTATCGCCATGTAATATCCATGCCCAGATATATAAATTCCAGCAATATGGTATTGACAAAGGGCTCTGCCATCATACTATTTATGCGATAACTCAGGATAAGCATGGATTTATATGGTTTGCCACAGGGATGGGGCTGTGCCGTTATGATGGGGTTCAGTTTGTTACCCCCAGCGAAACAGATTTACCTGCAACGAATGTTACAACAGCATTCAAGGATAATTCAGGAGATCTCTGGTTCGGATATAATGATGGATTAGTTGTGCAGTATAATGGGGTTGATTTTGTTACTGTCGATACATTACGTAATAATACGGCCGTTAATCAAATCATACAGACACCGCAAGGAGAAATATTGATGGCTACCCAAACAGACGGCATTACCCGCATTAGCAATAAACACATTGATCGTCTTTCCCAAGGTATGGAAGGTAAATTGATATATGCCTTGTGTTTTGTAGATGCTAACAGGTTATTGGTCGGGTGTCAGGACGGTTTGTATCTGTATAAACAATGGAGCGACCAATCATCGCTAACTTTGATGACGAAAATTGATACTATACCTGATGCTACTATAAAAGCGGTGATTCCACGAGCTGATGGGAATGGGTATTGGGTTGCTACAGAGGACGACGGTATATACTATTTGTTGATAAACGGGAACAATGTTTCGGTACATCCTTTGAATATCCCTGAGTTGGAGGATACCCGTGTACAATCGGTTTATGAGGATGCCCAACATAATTTATGGATATCTACCATTGGAAAAGGACTTTTTCGGGCACGGTTATCACAAGACAATTCCATCGAGAAGATATATAACTATAATGTTTTCAACGGATTAGGAAGTAATGATGTCAAGCAGATTTTTTTTGATAACCAGAATGATTTGTGGGTAGCAACCTATGGCCAAGGTGCAGCATCCTTAACTAATTTGGCTTTCTCTTTTTTTGAAACAACGGCACCTATCAGGAATAATGCTACAGCAGTTTTGTCAGTCGATGGTTCGGAATATTGGATTGCCGGCGTGGGTGCGATGATGAAGATTACCTCAAAACCCGGGGAAAAAAGCATCATATTAGGACGTGATAATGGGATTCCTAATGATAGGATAACCGCGTTACATCAAGATGGGAGTGATAATATATGGGTAGGTACGGAGAAAAGCGGACTTTATAAAATAGTTAAGGGAACCAACCGTGCTACGTTGTTTTTGCGTTCAGAAAATTCACTATCCAATTCAATACAAGCGATTACATCGTTGGATGCAACCATTTGGGTCGCATCACGTAACGGGGTGTTGATTATCGACACGCAGACGGGAAAAATGGATCAGCTAAATACGGTGGATGGTCTACCGCACAACAATATTCGCGACATTTTTAAAGATTCAAAGGATGCGATTTGGATAACCACCAATAGTAATTCAATCCTTGCTGTAAATAAGAATAAAAGACATATTCTTGAAAATGAAAATGAGATCGAATTTTCGACCATTACTGAAGATGGGCAAGGAAAGTTATGGGCAGGTACGCAGGGAAAAGGAGTATATCTTTTTGATGAAATAAATGATACTGTTTATCATTTTACGACCCGAGACGGGTTAAAATCAGATTATTGCTATGCTATGGTATACGATGGTAATAACCACATTTGGGTTGGTCATCGTTTGGGCTTGAGTTGTATCAATATTCATCGACATACTGTCACTGGCTTTGGTCCTGAAATGGGACTAACAGGCGATGTAAATCCCAATGCCATGTGTGTCAACAAAAGCGGTGAAATGTTGGTGGGCATGACGGATGGAGTAATGATGTATGACATCTACGCCGATCATACAAAAGACAGGGTCCCTATGCTCAATCTTCTGAGTGTGAGCATAGGAGATAAAGTTTATGATCCATATAAATCGATAATATTGCCATCTGGACGTTATAAAGTCTCTTTCGATTTTATCGGTTTACAATTTGCAAATCCAGAATCGGTCGTTTATCAATATGTATTGCAGGGATACGACTCCGAATGGTCTATGCCAACCAACTCAGGTACAGTCATCTATCCGCGTTTGGAAAATGGCGAATATAAATTTTGGGTTCGAGCGTGCAACAGTGATAATTGTAGTGAGGAAACTTTACTGTTTACCTTTAAAATTCGGAAACCATTTTGGAAAACCTGGTGGTTTATTTTGTTGATGATTGGAGCGGCTGTCAGTACGGTTTACTTGATCATTGCCATACGTGAACGTAACCACAGAGCACAACAAGAATATCTTGAGCGGGAGTTGGCAGCACGAACAAAAGAAGTGCGTGAACAAAAGGAAGAAATTGAAATCAAAAACAGGGATATAACCGATAGTATCAATTATGCACAGCGGATACAGTTTAGTATACTTCCGTCGACCAGCACTTTGTTAGAACATTGTTCCGGAGCATTTATTTTTTATCGGCCACGGGATATTGTCAGTGGGGACTTTTATTGGTTTGACTATTTTCCGGACACTCACCGATTATTGGTTGTCTGTGCAGATTCAACAGGGCATGGTGTGCCAGGCGCATTTATGTCATTGATAGGTACTACACTTATTAAGGATATTGCCATGCGGTCAGACATACATAATCCCGCAGATATTTTGTATCGTTTGGATGAAAATGTCCAATCAACGCTGAACCAAAACCAGGAATCAGAGCAAGCGAACGATGGTATGGATATGGTTGTATGTGAAATAAACACGGAGACGCAATATGTGCGATTTTCCTCAGCCATGCGGCCATTTGTTGTATACCATGACGGGGTCCCTACCATGTATAAGTATAGTCGTTCGTCAATTGGAGCCCAACCAGGTAAGAATAAAGCCTTTGAAATGACAGAGGTGAAGTTATCCGTTGGTGATACTATTTATATGTTTACCGATGGATATACAGACCAATTTGGTGGTCCTTCAGGTAAAAAATTTAAGATGAACCGTCTTCAAAGTGTCCTTGATGATATCCAAACCCGCGATATGGATGAACAATACCGGGTGATCAAAGAAAATTTTGATCTGTGGAAGGGCAAAATGGATCAGGTAGATGATGTGTTAGTCATCGGTGTCCGGCTATAGGTTTATTTTTCCACCTGTTAAAAAATATATAACTTTGGGGCTCGACTCATTGTCGGGCAAACCGCTAATGTGGGTACAGCTGTTTTGTACCTATACGGTTTGATATTGGAATAATGGAAAAATAAATCATAAAATGACAAAAGAAAAAGTAGTTTTGGCATTCAGCGGTGGTTTGGATACTTCGTATTGTGCCAAGTATTTGAGCGAAGAAAAGGGCTTTGAAGTTTATTCGGTGATTGTGAATACAGGTGGATTCAGTACGGCCGAATTGGCAGACATTGAACGTAAAGCCTATGCCTTAGGTGTACGACATCATGAAACGATTGATGTAACGCAAGAATATTATCATAAATGTATCAGGTATATGATTTATGGGAATATTTTGAAAAACAATACCTATCCGCTTTCGGTTAGCTCTGAGCGTGCTTTTCAAGCCATGGCAACAGTGGAGTATGCGAAAAAAATAGGCGCTACTTACATTGCACACGGTAGCACTGGCGCCGGAAATGATCAAGTGCGCTTCGATTTGGTGTTTCAAATCATGATGCCAGAAGTGAAAGTCATCACACCGATTAGGGATATGAAACTATCTCGCGATGCGGAAATTGAATATTTGAAAAGCAAAGGCATTCAGGATAATTGGGAGAAAAAGAATTATTCCATCAATAAAGGCTTATGGGGGACTAGTATAGGAGGACGCGAAACACTATCGTCGGACAAATGGCTGCCCAATGAAGCATATCCAAGCCAATTGACACAATCCGGCGAAGAATCTTTAGAAGTACAATTCGAAAAAGGCGAACCGGTAGCCGTCAATTGCGAAAAGCTCACCCCAGTGGAAGCGATTCGTAAAATAGAAGAAATTGCATCAAAATATGCGATCGGACGCGACATCCATGTGGGTGATACCATCATTGGCATCAAGGGTCGTGTGGGATTTGAGGCTGCAGCCTCACTCATTCTTATCAAGGCGCATCATTTGCTTGAAAAACACACCTTGACTAAATGGCAACAATATTGGAAAGAGCAATTGGCCAATTGGTATGGCATGTTGTTGCACGAAGGACAATATTTGGAACCGGTAATGCGCAATATTGAAAAGTTTATGGACGATAGTCAGAAATATGTCTCCGGCAAGGTCAAAGTATTACTCCAACCATATCGTTTTGAAGTATTAGGGGTCACTTCTGAGCATGACTTGATGCGCTCGTCTTTCGCAAAATATGGAGAGGAAAATACAGCTTTTACGGGCGACGATGTCATTGGTTTTACCAAGATTTTAGCCAATCAAATGAAAATTTATAAAGCGGTAAACAAGGAATTATAATCGTTCCGACACATGAAGATGTGTGTCAAGATGTCTGAAAATTGGGGTAATGGATGAAGCGCATGCCAAGTTTGAACAATTGAAGCATCTGTTGAAAAAGACAGGAGGTGTTACTGTTGCCTTTTCGGGTGGAGTTGATTCTACTTTTTTATTGGCATCGGCGCATCAAGTGTTGGGTGATAATGTATTGGCCGTAACAGCACGTTCCAATTTGTTTCCTGCCCGGGAGATGAACGAAGCAATAAATTTCGCGACTGATAATCACATTCGACATATAGTCTGCGATGTAGATGAATTCAGCGTAGATGGGTTTTCCAGTAATCCGGCAAATCGTTGTTATTTATGTAAAAAAAGCCTATTTGACAATTTCAAAAAGATAGCCGTTGAAAATGGATTTCCGATACTTGTCGAGGGCTCTAACACTGACGATGACAATGATTATCGTCCTGGCCTGCTCGCCATCAAAGAACTTCAGGTGCTTAGTCCTTTGAAAGAAACCGGATTGACTAAATCCGAAATCAGGCAGTTGTCCAAGGAAATGGGCTTGCCTACATGGGAAAAGCCCTCATTCGCATGTCTTGCATCGCGATTTCCATATGGGGAAACTATTACACGAGAGAAACTAAGAGCTGTGGAGTTGGCCGAACAAGTATTATTTGATTTGGGGTTCAAACAGGTGCGTGTGAGACATCATGGTTCTATAGCCAGGATAGAAATGTTGCCTGACGATATAACCAAGATAGTATCTCCGGGCATCCGGCAAGCTGTTTTCGCAGGAATTAAAAGAGCCGGTTTCATTTACGTTACTGTCGATTTACAGGGATACCGTACCGGCAGTATGAATGAAACAATCGATCAATAGTGGAGTTACAAATCGGATGAAAATGCTTAACTTTGTATGATGCTTTCGTAAGAAAACGGATATGATGGTACAAGAAGGACATGATATATGGGATGGACATCATGAGCAGGAATCCGCTCTGACAGTTAATCCGGGAATTGAACAGCCGCCGATGGTGGATTCGGTTTCGTTGCAGCGCTTCTTGAACCGTTCTCGTAAAACATTGGGAGTGAGCGATTATGTCGAAGGTATTTTGCAGGGGAATCGCACTTTGTTGAGTCAGGCGATTACATTGATAGAAAGTTCGTTGCCGGAACATATACGGATATCACAGGAAATTATTGAGCATTGCTTGCCTCATTCTGGTAAATCCATGCGTATTGGCATTACCGGCGTTCCCGGGGCTGGCAAGAGTACTTTCATTGAGGCCATGGGTAGCTATCTTACTGAAAATGGACGAAAGTTGGCTGTTCTTGCCATTGATCCTTCCAGCGAGCGGTCTAAAGGTAGTATACTGGGCGACAAAACACGTATGGAAAAACTCTCGTCGGATCCGAATGCTTTTATACGGCCTTCGCCTTCATCGGGATCATTGGGAGGCGTTGCCCGTAAAACACGTGAAACCATACTTTTGTGCGAAGCCGCAGGATTCGATACGGTATTTATCGAAACTGTAGGAGTGGGACAGTCAGAAACGGCAGTACATTCCATGACAGACTTTTTTTTGCTGTTACAACTTGCTGGTGCTGGCGATGAGCTACAAGGAATTAAACGTGGTATCATGGAAATGGCCGATTTGATTACTGTCAATAAGGCCGATGGTAATAATATTGAAAAAGCGCAATTAGCACAAGCTCAATACCAAAGTGCTTTGCGGTTGTTCCCTAAGACAGTATCCGGATGGGAACCTAAAGCTACCATTTGTTCATCAGTTACCGGTGCCGGAATTGATGGGATTTGGGACGCTATTTTGCAGTACGAACATATGACTCGTCAGAATGGATATTTTGATGCTCGTAGACATGATCAGGCGAAGTATTGGATGAATGAAACCATCCGTAATAGTTTAGTTCGTCGTTTTTATAACGATCCTGCCGTTGAAATCATGCTTCCCGAATATGAGAACAAGGTACTTGAGGAAAAAATGACGCCTTTTGCTGCTGCACGTGCTCTTTTAGATAAATATTTTTCTAAAGAATCATCATAAAAGATTATCCTATGTATTTATCATCCATTCTTTGGTTACTTGTCTGGCCTGCACTCATTGCTGTGGCATATTATACCATACGTTTCTTTTTGAAAAAGATCGATTTATTATAATCCTGTAATAACCATCAACAAAGCTTAACCATTCAATACAGCCAGACGTTGTTGTTAATGTATTATTAATAATTTTCGAAATGAAACAGAGACTCTTGTTCTTTTTGTACTATTTTCTATATTGGATAGGGCTCTTTTTGGTTGCGCGTTTGGTCTTCATGTTATACAATCATGCGTTATCCTTTTCGCTGACTATTGGTGAATGGTTTTCGGTCTTTTGGTACGGATTACGCATGGATATTTCCATGAGTGGCTATATATCTCTTATAGCTGCATTATTACTTGCTTTTACGACATTTTCCAGAGGTGCCATTGCCGCTAAGCTAATATCTGTCTATACCATGGTGATAATGGTGGTAGTGGGTATATTGGTCGTTTCGGATATGGAATTATACCGTCACTGGGGTTTTCGTTTGGATAGTACACCACTAAGTTACCTGAAAACGCCTAAAGAAGCCTTTGGTTCGGCCAGTATTTGGGCATTAATCATTCAACTTGTCGTGCTTGCATTGTTTTTATGGGGCTTTTGGAAACTTTATAAAAAGTTGGTGTGCCCAATATTAGAACATTCACATAGATCAGGTCTTTTGGGTGTACCTGTTTTCCTCTTCACAGGTGCGCTGATGATACTCCCAATACGTGGTAGCGTAGGCGTTGCACCAATGAATGTTGGGTTTGTCTATTTTCATCCCAACAATATTTTTGCCAATCATGCGGCCATCAATGTGGTCTGGAATGCAGGAAAGTCGGTATTGGAAATGGATAAGGTTTCAGAATATCATTTCATGGACGACCATCGTGCTGAAGAATTGTTTGCTGCATGTTATCCTCCTTCAGGTCACACCAGTATCCTTTTGAATAACGAACGCCCTAACATTGTTATCATTATTCTCGAGAGTTTTTCTAATCGTATAATAGGTGCTCTGGGCGGACTTCCGGATGTTACACCGAACTTGAACCGCTTGTGTCACGAAGGAATCGTTTTTGCTAACCTTTATTCCAATAGTGATCGCACAGACAAAGGAATACTGGGAATACTTAATGGATACCCGGCACATCCGGTCGCCAAGGTGATTAATTTTGCGGAAAAAACACGGCAATTACCTTATTTGAATCAGGATTTGGACAAGGTAGGTTATCATACTGAATTTGTATATGGTTATGACATACGTTATTCAAATTTTGCATCTTATTTTGGTAATGCAGGTTATGATAAAGTGATTACCCGCGAGGATTTTCCAGAAGAAACCTACCGGGGTTCCAAGTGGGGAGTACATGATCATTGGGTATTGGAAAAATTGTTGGAAGAATGTAATCATACAGAACAACCATTTTTTAAGGCTTTTATGGCATTAAGCAGCCATGAGCCCTTTCAGGTGCCGATGCCAACGGTGATTGAAGGTAGTGATGCCGAAAGTCTTTTCTTGAATTCGGCATATTATTCCGATAAATCCTTGGGTGATTTCATTGAGACAGCCAAACAATCAACCTGGTGGGATAATACTTTAATTGTGGTGACGGGCGATCATGGTTCTCGCCACCCTGGGGAAGTGACAAATTATGAACCTGCGAAGTTTCATGTGCCCATGTTGTGGTTGGGAGGAGCCATTGCTAAAACCGACACGGTGATCACTACTATTGCCAGCCAAACCGATATTTCGTTAACGATTCTTCGTCAGTTGGGAATATCAAGTGATGCATATCGTTTTAGTAAAGATATTTTCGGAGATCTTACTGTTCCGTTTGCATTTTATGATTTCAATGATGGATTCGGCATTGTGACAGACGATGCAAAAATTGCGTTCGATAACGTAAGCCGCACAGTGATCTATCAGGAAGGACAAAATGTCGAAAAGCTTGTAGAAACAGGAGAAGCATATCTGCAAACTTTTTCTGAAGATTTTAAAATGCGGGGACAGATAAAAGGAAATAGTAAATAATAAATAAAAAAGTAACGGATATCAATGAATCACGTATATGATGTGTGATATTGTCAATATGTAATTGACGAGATTTTTTTAACGTTTATATTAAAAAATAAAATGATTATCAGATGCTACCTAAAGTAAAATAAGGTATTAGGTACAATACAAGATAATTATAAAAATTAATACGTACATTAAAATATTTAATGTTTATATTAAGTTAATTGTGATAAAGATTAAAAATTTTAATGTTTATATTAAAAAGTGTTGCATGTCTTAAATTTGTTATTTGGTTTGCATAGAATGCTTACATCGTGCTGACCGCGTTTAGGTTTTGTAAGAAACTATTTTTTATCACATATGTCTTGTCTCGGTAATATTATTTGGTTATTGTTTGGTGGATTATGTATTGCATTGGAATATGTTATATCCGGACTTATTTTTTGCATAACCATTATTGGTATCCCTTGGGGTATCAAATGTTTTCATTTAGCCGTATTGGCGTTGTGGCCGTTTGGTCGTCAGGTGATTAACCGCCCACAAGCGGTAGGCTGTTTGAATACTTTGATGAATGTAATTTGGATTTTTATCGGTGGGATATGGATTTGTCTTTCCCATTTGGTGTTTGGTCTTATTTTCTGCATTACCATTATTGGTATCCCTTGGGGATTGCAGCATTTTAAATTAGCAGGATTCGCACTTTCCCCGTTTGGTAAGGAGATAGTTGCAAATTAATATCATTCAAAAATTATTTTATGAAAAGTTATCCTTTCGCAGTGTTTGGTTTAGTGCTTGTATTGACGGCCATGTTTGGCTTCTGTTCCTCGTCTTCATCCGGAGGATGTGAACATGCCTCAGACGACAGCGTTTCTGGCAGTAGTCATTGGATAACGTCTCCTTTTATCCCGGAAAAGGTTGATTTTGCAGGAGAGGCCATGCCACTTGATTTTTTTGATACTAAAGAAAGTCTCGAACGTGAGTTGATTGTCAACATGAACTTTCATTCAAATACCTTGCAATATCTGAAACGGATAACACGTTATTTCCCTGTGATAGAGCCAATATTAGCGGCAAATGGTATTCCCGACGATTTCAAATATTTATCGTTGATCGAAAGCGATTTTATGAATAAGGTTTCTCCCAAAGGAGCTACGGGTTTTTGGCAATTTATGAAAGGAGCGGCTGTTGACTATGGTCTGGAAATCAACAGCGAAGTAGACGAACGTTACCATATAGAAAAAGCGACCGTTGCTGCATGTAAATACTTAAATGAAGCTTATAAAATATTTGGTAACTGGACAATGGCCGCTGCTTCATATAATATGGGTAAGAATGGGCTAAGTAGACAGGTGAAACGACAACAGTGTGATTATTATTATGATCTATTACTCAACGAAGAAACAATGCGTTATATCTATCGGATATCGGCAGTAAAGTTGATTCTGAATGATCCGCAAAAATATGGTTTTGAAGTTCCTGAAAGTGAAAAATACCGGATGATTCCTTATAACGAGGTGGAGGTAAAAACATCAATATCCGACTGGACTGATTTTGCTTTCAAATACCAGACAAACTATAAAATGCTCAAATATTTAAATCCTTGGTTGAGAGATAGTAAGCTTACTAACCCGACAAAGAAAACTTATGTGATCAAAGTCCCAGCCGAAGGTTTCAGAGGAGACCAAACACGGAGAATTGATGAAAAAGAAGCAGAACAAATCGAGCAAAAAAGCGAACAAAACAGACACGACGATATTCAACAATAACAATAAATAGTCGGACGGATTATTTGCTACCATATGGGACACACTCCACACTATGGAGTATGTGATTGTATTTTTATTGTTCTGATTTTATATTGATACTGCTTTTGAACCTCGCTAATGCAGGAAAATTTGTATTTCATCATATTGTAGTGTTGATAAAATTAACATCAAAAAAATAATTTTATAGATGTCGTATTAATATGATAAAAAACAGAATAAATTTGCACACCATGTAATAGTGTAAAAAAAACACTAATTTTGCAACAAGCAGTTTTGCTTTACGAACAGATATTGTAAAGATGCTGTCGAAAAAACACATAGAAGGATTCACTAATACAGACCATGAATTGGTAAAATCACTAATGAATGGATCTCATGCGGCGTTTGCTGAATTATATGCGCGCTACAAAGGTCGTTTAATGTATTTTTGTACCCAATTTTTAAAAAATAATGCTGCTTCGGAAGACTTAATCCAAGATATTTTCATTCAACTATGGGAATCGCGTCGCGAATTGAATCCAGGTTTGTCTTTCTCTGCATACATCCACACTCTGGCACAAAATAGAATATTAAATATATTCCGTCATTTTGATGTGCACCATCGTTTTGTCCAAACCATTTTGAAGAACCAGTTGGAGACAAACAACCAAACCGAAGATGAGATTATTGACAAGGATCTGGAAGATCTTTTGCATAAAGCCATTGAAAGTTTGTCACCAAAACAAAAAGAAGTATTCAGGCTTAGCCGGATACAGGGGTTCACTTATAAGGAAATTTCGGAACTATTGCATATATCCGTTCCAACGGTACAGGAACATGCTTCGCTTGCATTGAATAAAATTAAGAAATATCTATCTCAACATACAGATATACACGTTATTTGATGTGTGTTGATTTTTTTGCAGATATATCCCCCTAGATACTTGTGATTGAAAGTGTATTATATAAAAGCCCATATTTGTCATGACAGAGCATCAACAAAAATCTTCAAAAATAGACATACAAAAAGCTTGGGAGCATTTTTTGAGTAATTCGTATACCAGCGAAGATTGGCGATTAATTATAGCTTCTCTTAAAGATGATGACGATTGTCGAGGATTTTATGAGGCCTCGGATAAAGAATGGATGTTGTCATTGGATGTAAAACAACTGGAAACCGAAACGCAACGTGCAGCATATAGAACACAGGCTACAGAATTCCTTGCTGAATACGAAAAAAATCGTCGGATGAGGCAACCACAACGTCCAGCAAGAAAACGCTTGCGTTTCCGTACCGTATACATAACGATTTTGTTGTGCATGTTTATGATACCGGCTGTTTATTATTACCTGAAACCAGACCAACCACAACAGGAAATTCAATATATTGAAATTACTACCAGCAGGGGCGAAATCAGGACAATAACCCTGCCAGATAGTTCCGAGGTTACAATCAATGCCCATAGTGCGCTCAAGTATCCTTCTGTTTTTACGGGAAAAGAACGTTCGGTAGAATTGAAAGGCGAAGCTTCATTTTCTATAACGCCAAATACTGATCACCCTTTTGTCGTGAAGGCTGGCATATCAACCGTAACGGTGTTTGGTACCGTATTCAATGTGATGGCCTACCAGGAAGATCAATATTTAATGGTTTCAGTGTTGTCAGGAAAAGTATTGGTAGATGTGGAAGAAGGACAAGCAGTGTTGCGGCAGAATGATCAATTGAAATTAGATAAAGTCACGGGAAATTTTGAAAAAGTAAATATAGATGCCAGCAAATATATCGCATGGACAGATGGCAAATTGTATTTTTATCGTACCCCGATACAGGAAGTGGTAAATATGATCAATCGTCGTTATCCACAATTGAATCTTGAATTAGCCGAAGGGAAATATCCTAACCTGATCTCGGGCGAACACGACAATAAAAGTGCCGATGCTATATTGACTTCTGTGATATATTCTACCGGCATGAAATATAAAAAAGAAAACAACAAAATCATTTTATATCAAGCAAAACAAAATTAAAACCAATGAATCAACAACCTTAAATCAAACCATGCCTATGAAAAAAATCGGATGACAAAAAAGGTGGTTTACCGGAAACCGGAACCACCTTGGACTTCACCTCCTTGCTTATCTTCAAGTATTGGCGTGCTAGATCGATAAGTAGGAGATCTCAATTTTAATGATCAATCATTTTATCACTAAAACCATACAAAAGTATGTCTTTTAAAATATTTATCATGCGTTTTACGCTCTTATTTTTGTCATGTTGCATGACATTAAGTATAGCAACAGCCGAAGAGACGTGGTCTCAGGGGAAAAATGAAAACGATATTCGGCTTTCGTTTACGGATGCTTCTATGGTTCCTATCATAGAGGCATTGAACAAGCAAACCGGTTATAACTTCTTTTATGACGAGTCTCACTTATCGCAGGTAAACCATGTAACCATCAAATTGGAAAATGCTACCCTGCAACAAGCACTCGATCAAATCACGAAACAAACTAATTTGAAGTTTTATAAGGTAAATGATACTTACACGATTGTCCCGTTTTTGGAAACAAAAGAAGCGTCGGCCAGTAAACAACAAGGTATCACTGTTACCGGTACCATTACCGATAAAGGTGACCCCATGCCGGGAGTGAATGTAGTTATCAGAGGAACTTCCACGGGAGTAATAACTGATATAAATGGAAAATATACCATTACCGTACCGGATAAAAGTGCGATATTGGTATTTTCATTTGTAGGATATATCACCAACGAATTTATGGTGGGTGATCAAACGGTTATTAACATTGTCTTGGAAGAAGATACCCGGGAAATAGAAGAAGTCGTGGTGATTGGCTACGGTACAGCACGCAAAAGCGATGTAACCGGGGCAGTTACCAGGGCTGATATGTCAGCTATGGCTAATTCGCCTAATGTAAATATCTATCAAGGATTGAAAGGTGTTGTTTCCGGGTTGAATATCGGGGCGGCTACCAGGGCAGGTGACGATCCTCAGATATCGATTCGCGGACAGAATTCGATTTCCGGAACAACCAGCCCGTTGATTGTATTGGATGGAATTATTTATCGCGGTAGTATTACGGATATCAATCCTAATGATATTGAGTCGATTGACGTGTTAAAAGATGCCAGCAGTACCGCTATTTATGGTTCCCAGGCGGCCAACGGTGTGTTGATGATCACCACCAAAACGGTTAAAACAGCGTCTAAACCAATCATTGAATATAACGGCTCTTTTGCATTTCAAGCCCTCATGAATAAAGATATGAAACGTTTGGACAGGGACGGATTTATCCAACAAATATCTGACATCTACCTCGGCGATAGTTGGACCAATTATTCGCAACTAAATCCTAATTTTGACGTAAGGGCAAAAATTCGCGATACGGCACAGAAAGGGTATACTGATGGCACCAATACTGATTGGTACGATTTGCTTTCTACGCCTACCCCATATATCCAAAACCATAGCTTAAGCCTCCGGGGCAGGACCGATTTGGCCAGTTATTTTGTATCTTTTGGATTTACGGATCAAAAGAACTTGGTGAAAACTGATACTTATCAGAGGTATAACATGCGTATCAATCTGGATGCCAATGTAACCAATTGGTTGAAAATAGGGACGCAATCATTTTTCACCATCAATGATCTATCAGGTAATAACACCTCTTTTGGCAGTTTGATTCAATTACCTGCACTCGTGAGTCCCTATAATAGTGACGGTGAATCTTATATTACCACTGTTTATCAGGGGGTCATTAATCCTTTATTGACGAAGGATAACCCGGATAGGGATGTACGTTATAACCTAACAGGTAATTTCTATGCCGACATTACCATCCCTTGGGTTAAAGGTTTGAGTTACCGGATGAATTATTCGAACAACCTGACCATGTACCAACGGTATACTTTTGATCCTTATGCCAACAAATTGTTGGGTCAGGCACGGAAGAGGAACCAGAGTGATAACAGTTGGACTTTAGACAATATTGTTACCTATAAGCGTGATTTTGGGAAACACTCTGTGAACGCTACTTTTGTTTATGGGGTTGAAAAACGAACCTCTGAGTCAACCGATCCCTATGCCAATATTTTTGTCGATCCAACCTTGGAGTACAACAGGATGCAAGCCGCACAGGCCGACCAAAATACTATTTCTTCCAGCGCATGGGAAGAAACGAGTTTATACAATATGCTTCGTTTAAGCTATACCTATAACAGCCGGTATATTTTTACAGGAACTATTCGTCGTGATGGCTTTTCGGGCTTTAGCGAGGATCATAAATTCGCGTATTTCCCCTCTGCTGCTGTGGCTTGGAGAATGAGCGAAGAAAATTTCCTGAAAGATAACATCACCTGGATTGATAATTTGAAGTTACGGCTTTCCTATGGAACCAGCGGAAACAGAACTATGGGACGTTATGCCACCCTGGCGCAAATGACTTCCAGAAATCCATATGGTAGTGCCACTGTCGGTTACATATACGGGGATGGTGGTACAGGTGAGCGGGCGCAAGCCATGGGACAAATGGCCAATACGGATTTGAAGTGGGAAACCACGAATGCGTTTAACTTCGGTATCGATTTTAGCGTGTTGAGAGGACGGTTATTCGGTACGTACGATTTTTATGTTTCCAATACCCATGATTTATTGTACAATGTTCAGGTACCCAATATCAATGGGAATGTGAATCCTACAGGAACCAACTTAACTGTGGCTACCAATATTGGTAAGATGGGCAATATCGGACATGAATTGAGTATCACGGGCATTCCTATTAAGACACAGGATTTCGAATGGACAGTGACAGGGAATTTCTCTATCAACAAAAACAAGGTAAAGAGTATCCTGGGTATAGATGCCAATGGAGATGGAAAAGAGGATGACTTGATTTCCGATAAGATATTTATCGGGAAACCTTTTGGTGTTGTCTATGACTACAACATTACTGGCATGTGGCAGGTGGACGATTATAACAAAGGTGCCATCCCATCTGGTTTTTACGTGGGTACCTATAAGGTAGAAGACATCAATAATGATGGTAGTTATAAGGCAGCCGATGACAGGAAAATATTGGGCTATACTGAGCCTTTGTATCGATTTAGTATCCAGAACAATTTCAGGTATAAGGATTTTGAATTGAAAGTGTTCATTAATTCAGTACAAGGTGGCTCTGATTACTACCTGGGACAGCCTTTGAGTCGTTTGATGATTCCTGATCATCTAACCAATTGGAGTTATTTCAAATTTGATTACTGGACCCCCGACAATCCGGGTGCTAAATACCGTCAGCTTGGCGCTTACAACAACGATGAGGGTGTAGGGTTCTCTCCTTATGTTTCGCGTAGTTTTATCCGTTTGCAGGAATTGTCATTATCGTACAATGTTCCCGCCAGTTTCCTGAAGAAATTTAATGTTAATAGACTCAGGGTATTTATCAGCGCCACCAACTTGTTCACCATCACTTCGTGGGACGGATGGGATCCGGAAGCTAACCAGGGGATAACCTATGAACTCCAAAGAACACCCGGATCAAGTGCCAATATGGACGGTTATCCGACCATGAAGAGTTATTCTGTCGGATTAAATCTCGAATTCTAATTTTTTAATTTTGTCATTATGAAAAATATCAGATATATTATCACCATAGTATTGATCGGATTGTGGTCATGTAATGAGGATAAGTGGTTGGAAGAAAAACCATTGGATTTTTATACACCCGACAATTCCTATACGACGACCAACCAGTTCAGGCAAGCATTGAATTATTTGTACGATGACGTGCGAATGATGTATTTCCAGGGATGGGATCAGGCTATTGCCATGAATCTGGGAGATTTAGCCTATGGCGGGAGCGATTTTTCTCCTGCGGCCAAATTTAATGACTTCAAGGCCTATATTACATCCAATACGGATACGCCCCTCAGATATTGGAACATTGCTTATACGGCAATTTTGAATGCCAATGTCATTATTGGCCGTATTGACTTGCCTAATCAGGTGAGTGATGCCGATAAAAAGGCTATCAAAGGCGAAGCGTTGTTTTTTAGGGCGTATTTTTACAAGTTCTTGGCCAATTTGTACGGGGCTGTACCTATTGTCACTGAAGAAAGTTCAGTACCGAGGAGAGATTATAACAGTTCCCCTCGTGCAGATGTATATAACCAAGCCCGTACTGATCTTGAATCAGCTATTGCCTTGCTTTCGAATATTGGACAAGTGAAAAAAGGTGTGATCAGCAAACAGGCTGCCCAGCATTTGATTACCGAAGTGTATATTTGTCTGGGAAGATACACGGATGCCATCAATGCGGCAACAGCAGTAATCGACTATCCGGGCATGGGCTTGATGAAAATCCGTTTTGGATCCAGAAAGGATAAACCCGGCGATCCTTACTGGGATTTGTTCCAACTGGACAACCAGAATTTATCGGATAATACTGAGTCTATTTGGGTGCTTCAGTATGAGTACCAAAATACTGGCGGAGCTCCTTATGCTTGCCAATATCCGCGTTTCTTGCTTCCTTTTTATTTCAATACTCAGGTTCAAGGAGTAGATGGCAACGGTAATCCGGCTTTAGTGTTTGCATTTCCTGATTTTACCGCCGAGAAGGGAGGACGTGGCATTGGTATCTGGGAACCTACCTATCATTTTACTAATACCATTTGGGGTGCAGATTTTGACGACGATATCAGGAATTCACCGTATATGATTGTCAGGGATTATAGAATCGATAACCCCAAGGCTGATGGATATGGCGAATGGTTGGTGGCCGATGGTTGGTTACGAGCCGTTGATACCATTCGTAACTGGTATCCGTCTATCATGAAATTTAGCCGTGTGGGTTATTTCCCTGAAGAGTCCTATGCCAAAAACAATGATGGAAGTTATAAGACAACTGCTTTAGGGGATCATATCCTACTTAATAGTGGTGAGAGTGCTAATGGTTCATTCAAAGACGAATATATGTACCGTTTGGCAGGTACTTATTTGTTACGGGCTGAAGCTTATGTAATGAACAACCAACCGGATCTGGCATTAGTTGATATTAATGAATTAAGAGATCGGGCTCGCGCAACACCTGCCCAAGAATCTGAAATGGATATCGATTATATCCTCGATGAACAACTGCGGGAACTGTATTTCGAAGCGGGCTATCGCGTGGAAACGTTGTGCCGGGTTGGTAAAATGGTAGAAAGGTCGCGGAAATATAACCCAAGAGGATCGAATGTCGCCAACTATCAGAATTTGTTCCCCATTCCTTTTTCTGAAAAAGAAAAAAATGTTTATGGAGATTTAGGTCAAAACACAGGTTATTAGTAGAAATGAATAATTATTAGTATCTTTATTTTAATCCCAAAAATCTATCAGGTATTTGCTTCAATATGTGAGCACTTACCTGGTAGATTTTTAACTGCCTTTTGATAAGTTGCAATGGAGCAGATGTCCTTATTTATTTTTACAAAACAGGAATAAAAGTTTAAACTACTTCTCCATACGTAAAAATAGAATAATATCATTGCGGTCAAAGTAGATTGCTCTGATGGGCTTGGTCTTCGTTACGATTCTATTCATTTTTGCAGTTTAGGGTTTACAGTAAAATTTTCATGAGGCTGTTCTAAAGGGCTGATTTGCAAGTCCAGGATTAATAACAAACACCATAGTTGTTCGGATATATCATGGTCTATGATGAAATCGTTATACAAGGTTCCGTTCGAAATAAATTTTAGGCAGCCTCTATTGATTCAACCTGAGAGAGCAATAACACTACTGCTGTCAATTTTTGAGAGTATTCCTTTTACTACTTAAGCGAAAAACAATTCAATATATGGTAAGAATAGGTAAGTTGTTTTTAAGCTGTTCATTTTGTGATATGTTTTTCACTATATTTGTAGAATATAGGATGCGGTTCGGCAATCTTTGCGTGCAAGCCCGCACGATTGCCCTCACCTTTTATTATATTTGTCTATCAATAAACTCAATTGAAACCTAATAAGTTTCTATAAACATGTAAATCGGCATACCATGAACACCTCGAACATTCAAAAAAAATTTAAAGCGCTGTATGGTGTAGAAGGAATATTATATACATCGCCCGGACGTATCAATATTATCGGTGAGCACACAGATTATAACGGAGGATTTGTTCTTCCGGGAGCCATCGATAAAGCGATGTACTGTGCGATCAAACCGAATGGAACGGATAAAGTCCGTGCATGTGCTCTCGATTTGGACGAAACGTGTACATTTGGTTTAGAAGAAGCTGATAAACCAGAAAAACAATGGGCAAGGTATATTTTTGGAGTATGTCGGGAAATGAATAAGCGTGGCGCTAATGTTCCCGGATTTGATATCGTCATTTCTGGAGATGTGCCGTTAGGAGCGGGGATGTCATCGTCGGCTGCACTTGAAAGTTGTGTCGGTTTTGCCATAAACGATCAATACCATTTAGGATTTGACCGTCTTGAATTGGCCAAGATAGGACAAGCTACCGAACATCATTATTGTGGGGTCAAATGCGGTATTATGGACCAGTTTGCATCTTGTTTTGGAAAAGACGGTTCCTTAATTCGGCTGGATTGCCGTTCTTTGGAATATGAATATGTCCCTTTCAACCCGGTTGGATATAAATTAGTATTACTGAATACCTGTGTTACACATGAATTAGCGTCTTCTGCATATAATAAACGTCGGGAATCTTGTGAGAAAGTTGTTGCCGCTATTGCTAAAAGACACCCAAATGTGGCTCTGTTGCGTGATGCCGACATGCATATGTTACAGGAAGTAAAAAATGAAGTCAGCGAAGAAGATTTTATGCGGGCGACATTTGTCATTGAAGAGATTCAACGACTACTTGATGCGTGTGAGGCTCTTAAACGAGGCGATTACGAAACAGTTGGTAAAAAAATGTACGAAACACATGAAGGACTGAGCAAACAATATGAAGTAAGTTGTCAAGAATTAGATTTTCTAAATGATATGGCAAAAGAATGTAAGGTGACAGGATCTCGTTTGATGGGAGGAGGTTTTGGCGGTTGTACCATTAATCTTGTGAAAGAAGAGCTACATGACGCTTTTGTGAAAAAAGCGACTGAAGCTTATCAGAAGAAATTCGACATTCAACTCAAAGTATACGATGTAGTGATAAAGGATGGTGCGCATAAAATAAGTTAATGCAATATTTTGTTCTCGAAACACAGGTAAATACAATTACCACCAAAAAACAGGCAATAAGTTAGCGCCTATTGCCTGTTTTCCACGTGTTACCACTAATTATGGAACAACTATTTATACGAAAAGGACCATCTATTTTTTCGTATTATTGGCTATGCTGGCCAATGCCCTGGCCAATTCTGCTATATATCTGAAAAATACAATAATAAGAAAACCGTAAATGGGCATCAGAATAATACCCATTGCCGTGAAGTTAAGAAATGACAGTCCCATGGCACGTCCAAGACTACTGGCTTCAGCGCCGATAAAAATAGTGGCTAGAAGCGAACCAATACAACCTAACCCACCAATAAAACAGCCCAACCATTCTCCGGTAGTTTGTATAAAGTGAGACACGACTGGTGTCGCTACAAAATCGTCACTATCAGCGGTTAAGCTTGAAGCCTTTGGCATTCTATTCCACCACAATTGAAACCCAAACCATCCGGCAAAAGCAAGGACAAACCAAATTAAAACAATACCAACGATCTCCTTACCACCTAAATATTGAAATAAGCCCGAATTAATTAATTTGACAAGAACTCCTATCGGCATTAATAAGTTAGCAATAGCAAAGATACAGTATAACCAACTAAACGGTTTTCTAAATAGTTTTCCTTGATCAATGTACGCAAAAAAAGAATTAAAAAATGTAAAAAATTTGTTCTCCATGGTAGTTTAATTTTAATCATCCCCTACTCGTTCAAGGCTTTTCGGTTCCGCCTGGTTCTTTTAACATAAAAATGACCATCACAAATGTATGTTTTTTTTAATTATCTGATAGTTCGTATCCTATTTGTGGTAGGAATTAATCTGTCATCATTGAGTGGCAAACCATCTTTTTCCGTAATTTTGCAGTATCCGCACAATCATTTTTGTACGGACAGTGTTATGATCTAAAAGAAGACAGGCAGGCATCTAACCTCTAAAAAATAATTTTTGTACAAATGAAAAATGAATATATGCTATATAAATTATCCGAATCCATCAAATCGACCAGTAGGATAGATAATGAACTTTTTCAGCAATACAATGTAAAACGCGGTCTACGCAATGAAGATCATTCCGGGGTATTGGTCGGACTCACTAAAATTGGCGATGTCGTTGGGTATGAACGAACAGATGAAGGCTTAAAAGCCATTCCCGGGAAATTGTTATACCGCGGAATCGATGTAGCCGAATTAACCAAAGGTCTGCAAGCCGAAACACGGTTGGGTTTTGAAGAAACAGTTTTTTTGCTGCTTTCCGGATATTTACCTGATCAAGAGGAATTAAATACCTTTTGTGACATGCTGAATAGGGCGTTGCCATTGGAACAAAAAATCAAAATGAGCATCATTGATCTCGAAGGCAATAACATCATGAATATCCTTGCCCGTACCGTGTTGGAAATGTATACCTTCGATGAGCACCCAGATGATACTTCCCGCGAAAATCTGATGCGGCAGTCTATTGATCTGATTGCCAAATTTCCTACCATTATTGCTTATGCATACAACATTATGCGGCACAGTATTTACGGACGTTCGTTACATATTCGCCATCCAAAGGAAGATGTATCGATTGCCGAAAATTTTCTATTCATGCTCAAAGGCCCTAAACGCTACACGCCATTAGATGTCAGGATACTCGATTTAGTCCTTATTCTTCATGCAGAGCACGGTGGAGGTAATAATTCTACATTCACTGTTAGGGTGACTAGTTCATCGGGTACCGATACCTACTCGTCTATTGCGGCGGCTATAGGTTCATTAAAAGGCCCTTTGCATGGAGGCGCCAATCTACAGGTGATTGATATGTTCCATCATCTGAAAGAGAACATCAACGATTGGGACGATCGTGAAGAAGTTGCTGATTATTTGAGGAAAATTCTTCGACGGGAAGCATATAACCGTTCCGGAAAAATATACGGAATAGGCCATGCTGTATATACAGTCTCCGATCCTCGCGCCGAATTACTGAAAGAGATGGCGAGCGAATTGGCCAAAGAAAAAGGTCGCGAAAAAGAATTCCGGTTCCTTAGTTTGTTAGAAGAGGTTGCCGTAGAAACTTTTATGGATTTCAAAGGGAACAAGGTGAATAAGCGGGTTTGTGCCAACGTCGACTTTTATTCCGGTTTTGTATACGAAATGATTGGGTTGCCTCGCGAAGTGTACACGCCGTTATTTGCCATGTCGCGTATTGCAGGATGGACAGCTCACCGCATTGAAGAATTGAATTTTGATAGCAAACGAATCATACGGCCAGCATATAAAAATGTAAATACGCCGAAAAACTTCGTGCCCATGAGTAAAAGAATCTGATCGCATTCTTGATATTTTAATGTTTATATTAAAATACTTAATGCGCACATTAAATAATTTAATGTTTATCTTATGATTTTTTGATAGCAACGTCGTCTAATGTACAACTCCTTTTCATAATCTTTCCATGCTGAAATAGCATTGGTATTGCTTTCGAGTTGTGGATTTGAAATAGCTGTTTTAATATTGTTGCGGATATAAGCCTTATTCAGTTCGGAATAATACAAAGAATGTACACCTTTATTTTGCCATTCCGGCAACACACCGTTTAAGTATAAATCAATGGTGTCATTTTTGCGCAGTGCGCTCAGGATGTGAATAAAACCAAACGGGAACAGACGACCTTTAGCCTTCTGCATGGCTTTGGAAAGTGATGGCATACTAATGCCAAATCCTATAATTTTGTCGGTAGCATCAGCTATGAAACAAACAAATTCAGGTTTGATAAAACTGAAATACTGCTTGATATAATAATCTATTTCCTTGTCAGTAAGTGCTACAAATCCATACAAATTGATAAATGCAGCATTAAGCACTTCAAATACTTCCCGCGCACGTGGCAATACTTCTCGTACTGATGCAAATTTAAGTATTTTAAGGTTATACTTTTGCATAATCAAACCATTGATTCTTTGAACCTTATCTGGAATTGGCTGGGAAGCATTAAAAACATATTGTATCCAATCTTCTGTTTTTATGTATCCGTGTTTTTCAAAATGGTCCATATAGTATGAATAATTATAAATATTGGCTATTGTTGGCAGTCTATTAAACCCTTCCACCAAAAGCCCCTCATTATCCATATCAGTAAAGCCTAACGGGCCATGCGTACCTTCCATTCCTCTTTCTCTCGCCCATTTTTCAACGGCAGCAAAAAGTGCCCCTGACACTTCTAAATCATCTACAAAATCGACCCATCCTATTCGCACCAAACGCTGCCCCCACTTATCAATTGAGCGTTGGTTTAAAATCCCTGCAATACGCCCTACAATTTCGCCCTCCTTATACGCTAACCAGTATTTAGCTTCACAATAGTCAAATGCCGGATTTTTGTCTTTTCGTAGCGTTAATAATTCTGAGCTAATAAGAGGAGGTACCCAATATTCACATTGAGCATACAACTTAAACGGAAACTTAACAAATTTTTTTAAGTCTCGTCGTGAAATAACCTCATGTACGATAACATTCATGGGCATTAGCTTAAATAACACCTAAAGATTTTCCAACTTTTATCAACTTCTCAATTGCAAAATCTATCTGGTTATAATTGTGCGTTGCCATCAATGACAGACGTATCAATGTTGAATCGTTAGCCACTGCAGGCGATAATACCGGATTGATAAAAATACCCTCGTCTAATAATGTTTTAGTCAACTTAAAGGTTTTTACATTATCACGTATCATCAGTGGTATGATGGGCGTTTGGGTAACACCAAGATCAAAACCTGCTTCTTTTAGATGTTTGATGGTATAGTGTGTAATATCCCACAAGTGTTTGATTCGTTCAGGTTCTTCCTGAATAATATCAAGTGCTGCAATAACGCTTGCGGCCGCAGGTGGAGCAATACTTGCACTGAATATTAATGTACGCGAATGGTGCAGTAAAAAATTGATGGTGGCATGATCGCTGGCAATAAAACCGCCAATAGAAGCCAGTGATTTACTGAATGTACCCATAATTAAATCGGTGCGATCAGTCAATCCAAAATGTGATGAGGTTCCTCGTCCTCCTTCACCAATGACACCCAGAGAATGAGCGTCGTCCACCATGACGGTTCCATTATATTTTTCAGACAATTCAATAATGCGTGGCAAATTGGCTATATCCCCATCCATGCTAAAGATACCATCAACGACGATCAATTTCATCTGATCAGGTTCACAGCGTTGCAATACCTTTTCCAAGGAATCCATGTCATTATGCCTATATTTCAGCACCTTGGAAAAAGACAGCCTGCTCCCTTCGATAATGGATGCATGGTCGAGTTCGTCTAATATAATGTAGTCACTTCGCCCTGTAAAAGCAGGAACAACACCCAGATTGACCTGAAAACCGGTACTGTATACAATGGCTTCCTCCTTTCCAACAAAATCGGCCAGCTTCCGCTCCAATTGAAGATGAAGATCCAAGGTTCCGTTAAGGAAGCGTGAACCTGCGCACCCTGTTCCATATTTATCAATGGCGGCCTTAGCAGCCTCCTTGATTTTTGGATGATTGGTCAATCCTAAATAGCTGTTAGAACCAAACATTAGCACCTTCCTTCCGTTCATGGTCACTTCTGTGTCCTGATCGGATTCAATAACCCTAAAATAAGGATAAAGTCCCGCAGCCTTTATTTTTTGCGGGTCAGTATATGCCTCTGTTTTTTGAACCAGTAGATTTTTATGTAAGCCGGCCATCTGATAATTTAATAAGTTTGGTATGTCTGACTCTATTAATCCTCGGAAAATCAGGCTAATTATTAATTATTTAACCAATTTCCAGCTTGCAAAGATAAAAAGGAAACCAAATAGTCCACAACAATTGAGTTAATTTTAAATCTATTTGTTCCGAGAAAATACAAAATAGATTGATTATAAGGAAAATAGTGTCTTCAAAATAAAGATTTTTAGAAATTTATTCCTGGAATTTTTACGAAAAAACATATTTTTCAAACAATGTTTTAAAATTTTTACGTTTTTTTCCATAAAACAAAAAAATAACATAAATTTGTATTTTTTAACAAATTTTATATTTATATGAAAGGTAAAGTAAAATGGTTTGATTCCGGTAAAGGATACGGATTCATCCAATCTGAAGAGGGCACTGACGTGTTCGTACACTACTCTGGAATAGAGAAAGACGGCTTCAAAACTCTCGAGCAAGGTCAGGATGTTAGTTTCGATGTCACCGATGGAAAAAGGGGCCCTCAAGCGGTTAAAGTTGAATTAATTTAACATCATGGGATTAAACTCTTAACACTATCAAAAAACTCCGGCAAAATTACCGGAGTTTTTTTGTAATTCGCACCAACTATATTACATACATCATTTGGGTTAGCTTACATAAGCACCTCCATCATCGCAAAATGCGCGGAAAATACGAACGGCTAACCCGATAAAAACAATTAAAAAATGTCCAGCATTCATACCGCAGTGATACTTGCTGCCGGATTAGGGTCGCGCCTAAAAGACAGAACCACTTATATGCCTAAAGGATTTCTTGAAATTGAGGGACAATCGCTGATAGAGCGTTCAGTTAAGTCATTACTTGACGTTGGCATTGAACAAATCATCATTGGCACAGGGCATGCGTCGGAATACTACGACGTTTTCGCCAAACAATTTCCAGGGGTGCGTTGTGTCCGTAGCGATTTGTATACATCTACCGGCAGCATGTATACCTTTTATAATATGCGTGATTTTTTATCCGGATCACTACTGTTATTAGAATCCGACCTATTATACCATCCTTCAGGCTTGCAAGCTTTATTGCAACATTCAGCCCCCGATGTCATATTAGCCAGTGACGCCACGCACTCAGGCGATGAAGTGTATATTGAGGTGGATGAAAAAAATCGTTTGGTAAACCTGTCAAAAATACCGAAAGAACTCCACCACATTGATGCAGAACTTGTAGGAATCAATAAATTGTCCCCAGAAACTTACCGGCGTATGTTCTCTTATTGCGAATCAACATTAGAGAGCAATCCTAAATTAGATTATGAACATGCAATGGTGGCCATATCTGATAAAATATGTCCTATTATGGTACATAAAATAGATCAATACCCATGGTGTGAAATAGACGACGAACAACATCTGCAACGCGCTTTACAGAACGTATGGCCACGCATCCAACGCTATTGACACGATATTAACAGTTTTATCCCATATCGATAAGTTCCGCTATTTTATAGCGATAAATCACAATATAATAGCTAAAAACAACATATAAATAGCGATTTTTAGCTATAAAATAGTGAAAAATAGCTATCATATTGCCGAAAATAGCTATTTTATGGTTGAGAATAACATAATTTTGTAACGGGTTGGCTTCGCCATTCAAATTACCGCATGAGATTTTGCATCGTATCTTAACCGTATTGTTGTTGCAAAATTCAAATAAAATCATATCTTTGTAAATAATTGTCAATTTCCTATACCTGTCTGCTTGGGCGGGAGATTTTATAGAATAGCGAAAAAACCTTGTAACATGGATTCAGGTTCAACACAACAAATGCTTAAACGAATTGCTTCTTTGGTGTCGGAAAATAAGGAATTGAAAGAAAAACACCGAACATTGACCGAATCATACAATCGACTGGTAGATGAGTTGGAATTGCATAAAGCATGGATAGAAAAGACAAAAAAGGAAACGCGAACAGACGATGCCGTCAAGCATGGTGGATATAAACCTGTCAGATTCGACACGGTAACTGTATTGTTTGTCGAAATCCAAGGATTTTCGGATATTGTATCCACCTCGACAGATACCGCCGGATATATGGACAAATTGGACTATTTTGTCCTTCGATTCAACGAAATTATTGAAAAATATGAACTAGTCAAATTACACAGCATTGGCGACAACTTTATTTGTGCAGGGGGCATTCCTAAAAAAAACATCACCAACCCAATCACTGTCACCCTAGCTGCATTGGAAATGCTATCGGTTGTTGAAACAGACGCGCAAAATGCTGATGAGCATGTTTGGAAGTTAAATATTGGTATTCATACCGGTTCTGTCACCACATCTATCGGTAAACGGACACAAACGAACTATAATGTGAAAGGTGACACGGTAAATGTGGCGAGTCGTATTGTATCAGTCGGTAAAGAAAATACAGTAGTAGTATCGGCCACCACTTATGAACTCGTCAAGGAATTGTTCGACTGCCGCTATACCAGTTCATTACCGGTGAAATATCAGGATAAATTGGAACTTTTTACCATAACAGGGATCAAATCGGAATTTGCTGCAGATGCACAAAGGTATTTACCTAACGACGCTTTCAGAACACGGTTTATGTTGGTGCAATTCAGCGACTTGCAAGAATTTATTTTGGATAAATTAGAAAAAGAACTTCCAAGCTATTTATACTACCATAATGTAAAGCATACGGTCGATGTAGTAACAGAAAGTGAACTGATTGGTTGGACTGAGGGATTGGATGATCATCAATTACTGATCCTCAAAACAGCAGCGCTTTTCCATGATGTTGGCCATACCATTTCATACGTTGATCATGAGGAACGTGGTACGGATATCGCACGTGAAATACTGCCGAAATATCATTATAAGGCTGAAGAAATTGACAAAATATGCCACATTATTATGGCCACTAAGTTACCTCCCAAACCTACAGACTTACTTGAAGCTATTATTTGCGATTCCGATCTCGATTATCTCGGACGAACAGACTTTGTTCCTGTATCAAATGCTTTATATGAAGAGTTAAAGGCACAAAACAAAATGACCTCGCTCAACGATTGGAATAAACAACAATTGAAATTTATCGGTGCACATCAATATTTTACTAAAACAGGGCGTAAACTGCGGGAAGTAAAAAAACAAGAACAGATAGAACGTATCAGACAGTTGATACAATAGCTGCTGGTATCGCCATCATTTTCAAAAATGGGCGATGTGTTGTTGATGCGGTAAGATGATTGTATGTAACTTATTACCGTCTCCGTACGTATAATAAGTAAGATGAGAGGTTATCCGATGTATCGCAACACTATCCTGAATATACGCATGCTATTGATGTTGGCGGCGGTTTTTGTTGCCTCCGGCACAATGCCTATCGCCGGCCAGAATCCGCAGTTTTCCCAATATTATGCTACACCATTATTGGTTGCCCCTTCTTTTGCCGGCAACTCCCTCGGTTCCCGTGCTTTTGCCAATTTCCGGGACCAGTGGGCCAA
>JAVBMZ010000141.1:0-21678 GCA_031551935.1 Bacteroidales bacterium | reverse complement strand
CCCTCGTTGTAGCCTCGCCGCGACTCGAACGCGAATTTAAAGTTTAGGAAACTTCCGTTCTATCCCTTGAACTACAAGGCCGTGGTATTTTTCATTCAACGCTTCGATTCAGCCTCAAAGGCCGCTCTTTCCATACCGGACCCCGCTTCGCAGCAGCAGAAAATATTATAATTTTACGTTGGTCACGTTGGTGAACGTCGGCAACTCAGGCTCCGCGCATTTGTTCGGCACATCCCCATCGTACGCCCATTTCAAGTAAAGCGCCCCCCAGGTAAATCCACCGCCAAAAGCTGCCAAAATTAACTTGTCACCTTTTTTCAGCTGATGTTCCCATTCGTAAAGGCATAATGGAATGGTGGCGGCAGTGGTATTGCCATATTTTTCGATGTTGACCATCACTTTATCAGGACTCAGTCCCATTCGACGACCTACCGCGTCAATGATGCGCAGGTTAGCCTGATGAGGCACCAGCCAGGCTAAATCTTCAGGGGTGATATGGTGACGTTCCATCATTTCGACAGCAGCATCCGCCATACGTGATACAGCAAATTTGAATACGGTTTTGCCATCCTGATGTACATAATGCATCCGTTTGCTCACGGTATCGTGCGATGCCGGATATTGTGAACCGCCGGCTTCGAGGTGCAGGTAATGGCGTCCTGAACCATCTACTTGGAATATGTGGTCTATGACACCAACGTCTTCCGTAGAAGGTTCAATTAATAAGGCCGTAGCAGCATCGCCAAAAAGCGGGCAAGTGTTACGGTCGGTGTAATCGACAATAGACGACATTTTATCGCCGGCTAATAACAATATCTTTTTATATTGTCCCGATTCGATAAACTTACTGGCTGTTTCAAGTGCATAGATGAATCCGGAACAGGCAGCTAATAAATCATATCCCCAGGCATGTGTGATACCGAGCTTGTCGCATACAATGCAGGCTGTTGCAGGAAACCACATATCGGGAGTATTGGTAGCTGCAAGCACAAAGTCTATTTCGTCCGGAGACGTGTTGGTTTTGGCTAAAAGTTTTTTGGCAGCTTCTGTCATCATGTCCGAAGTAGCCAATCCTCCTTTGAGTATTCTTCTTTCTTTGATTCCGACGCGTTGCATGATCCATTCGTCGGAAGTGTCAACCATCGTACTTATTTCATGATTGTTCAATCTGTATTCGGGGAGAAATACGTCAATCCCTGTGATGGCTGCTCTAATTTTGCTCATCGCTTGATGTAAAATACTTTTTAATTTTTGATGGTAAATCGGCCTCAATCACATCCTGTGTTAACAATATCATGTTTTTGATAGCAACACTATTGGAAGCACCATGACCGATGATTACGTTTGAGTTGATACCCAATACAGGAGTACCGCCATAATTGTCAGGATTGAATGATTCAAAGAAATTATCATCTATCCCTCTTTGCTTGATAATATGATTAAAACCTTCGGCGGCTTTCAAAAGCACATTACCGACAAAACCGTCACATACAATCACATCGGCTTTATCGATAAAGATTTCATGGCCTTCTACATTGCCTATAAAGTTATAATCTTTGGCCTCAGCCATTAACGCATAAGCCGATTTGGTCAATAGATCGCCTTTTTCGGCCTCGGCGCCAATGTTTAACAACGCTACCCTTGGAGTGGGTATGTTATATACAAATTCGGCATACAACGAACCTAACAAACCGTATTGAAACAATACATCTGGTTTACAATCGGGATTGAGGCCTACATCTATCAGTACATTCACTTTGCCGTCAGCACGCGGTGTAGCAACAGCTATTCCGGGGCGGAGTATTCCTGGTATAGATTTAACGGTGTACATGGCTCCAACCATCATAGCACCTGTACTACCAGCGCTGGCAAAAGCGTTAATTTTTCCAGCACTCAACAATTCGTACCCGACATAGATACTGGATCTTGTTTTTTGGGAAAAAGCTTTTGACGGATGATCCCCCATGTGGATGGTATCGGGAGCATCAACTATATCAAAAAGAGATGGGTCAAAATGTTCACGAGCGCAAATGTCAATAATTGCCTTGGCGTCTCCTATCAATACTAACCGGACATGCCTGTGTAAACTGTCATATGCTGAGATGGCCCCGAGTACGGTTACTTCCGGAGCGAAATCACCTCCCATGACATCTAAACCTATCTTCATAATGTGCATATTTTCACTTGTAGATGAAATTTTACTTTCGGGTTTCACGAAATTTATATGATATTTTCTATGTCCCAATAGTCATTATCCCACTGCATCATACTCATCAAATTAGCGGTAATCTATTTTTCAAGAGATGGATGTAGGACACACTTCATCCCGGGTTATGCAACCATGCCATCTTTTTCGATGGCTAATTTGCCCCTATAATACCCACATGAAGGGCAAACCCTGTGGTATAATACTGTACTGGAGCAATTGGTACACTTAACAACGGTAGGAACCACAGCTTTGTCGTGGGTTCTTCTTTTGTCTCTTCTTTGTTTCGAATGTCTACGTTTTGGATTTGGCATTGCTATTTAACTTTTAATATTGTCAAAAACGTTTTTTAAATTATTCCACCTTGGGTCGGAAGCAGGGCTTCCTTTATCTTCTTCAACAAGATATTGGTTTAATTTTTGAATCATATACTCGTTACAAGTGCTTTTTCCCGTTTTATCGTCAGGGTGAACCCTTCGCGCCGGAAGACTTAAATGGGCGTACTCATATATGAATTGAGCAATGTCCAATTGTTCTTCGTCATGTGATAGTACCATTACGTCACTATCGTCTTCATCTCCTTCGCTGACATGGTTGCCAAAATGAACATACATCTTGGTCTCTAACTCAATGTCAAGCTTTAATGGGTCTAAACACCTATCACAACTAACTTCGGCCATACCCGCTAATGCAAAGTCAAGTTCCATAAAGCGAGCATGCTTTAACACTGTAATATGCACGTTGATGTGTGCATCGTTTATTTCAGAATTTTCATACGCTGCAAAAAACGCTCCATCGACGATCCAATCAAATGAATGACTGCCAACAGTCAACCCTTTGATGGGTATTACATATAATCCTTGGTGGTTCACCTCATACAAAATTCAGGGTGCAAAATTACTAATTAAATCCAAAACCAATGCAATATATTGGAAAAATATTTTACCTGGCTGTTGTTGCCGCGTCAAATCAAATTAGCACAAAACCATGCCGGATTACGCTACGACATGAAAAACCTTCACCGGGGGCCTCGCCTAAAATTGTGTTTCATCATCACCAATTGGCTATCCCGATGAAGGTTGAAAATCAAGGATGATCTTATTTAAAGATGGGCACTACTTTCTTTGTGTAGCCAGTACCTGTGTTGAGACTTAATTTCAAATTTCCGTTTGTGTCCAAAATGGCAGCATTGTCGCCTTGTCCGGTGATATATACGTCGCCGTTTACCGGATTGACGCCAACGGAATACACCATGAAAAAGTCTGGTAAAGCGTTGGTAAAATTGCTTACTTCATGGGTTTTAAGATTTATTTTACTGGTATAATCATCATACGTGCTCCAGCTAAAATCTACCGCATATACGTAATTGTCTCCAATAGCCAACGAAGATGCACGGCAATCAAAGGTACGGGTTACCGTTTCTGTCCGGGCATCCAGTAAATGTAGATTGGAAGGTGCACGGGATGATGGCACCCAGGACAAATCAGCCGTGGTAAAGTAAATATCTCCTGTTGAGGTAGCAGCTATCATGGTTGGGTTTTGAGGTACGGTGATGGTTTTGGTTTCCTCAAACTGGGCAATATTAACCACGGAGATTGTAGTTCCATCACCCTGTCCTGAATTGCAGATATACAAATTTTGGTTGTACACACAAATCCCTTCCGGATAGGTACCGCTCAAAGCGGCGAGTTGTTCCACCACTAAAGAAGCAGTGTCGATACGGGCTACAGCTCCGGAATAGAGGGTCACATAAGCTTTATTTTGATAAAACGTAATAAAACGAGGCATATCAGGATCGCCATTCGCATCTTTCACAGGAATACGTTTCTTGGACATTCCGGTCGAAGGATTGATGATTTCGATATATCCGCCTCCGGAAGCGACACTTGCGCCGGTGATGACACAGTATAGGTTACTGCCATACAATGCAAGATCGTTACCGGTATCGCCCAATGCTATACCATTTTTCGCCTTGAAATATTTTTTGTTCATGGTTGATGTGCTTACATCGTAATAGGCCAGTTCTGCTTGGTTCATTCTTGCTGTACCTTCACTTAATATGTATAAACCAATTAGGCTTTTTTTACGAAGTTTAATGGTGGTGCCGTCGCTCATAGTGAACAATACTTGTCCGTCTACCTCTTCCACGTTGGTAATACTGGGAGCGCTGGTTCCGGTTTGTCCATCTTCTCCGTGTTTCACAGTCATGATACTACCGTCGGAAAAGGTAATTTTATAACCGTCGGATGTCTCATTCAAACTGGTAACACTTAATTGATTGTTTAAAGCATCAAGCAGCGCCTTGTAGTTTTGCAACACTTCAGCTTGCCGTTGTTGTTCTTTAGACAGTTCATTGTATTTCTCGTTCAAATCGTTGATGTCGTCTTTGTAACATCCGCTTGCCAGCAGCATGGTAGCTGCTATACACATACATAAAAATTTTTTCATGATTGATGGATAATTTAATTGTTTGATAATGGTTATTTTTAATATTTATATTATATGATTTAATATTTATCTTAATATTTTTAAGGTATACATTAATTTTTTTAATGTTTATCACAATTATTTTAATGTATACATTACATTATTTAATGTTTACCACAATTATTTTGGTATACACGTTATGTTAAATACACTCGAGTAAATCATTGACGTTTTGATATTGCTGTTTGATGTTGATTATCGGTATGTCCGGTAGGTGTTAATCATCAATCGTTAATTTGTTGATGTCTGTGCCGTATCTTCCATATATTCGTATTGTGCGGCTACCTCCCGAAGGCATGGCACACATAGACATCGATTTGCATAGCGGTGTTCCAAATAGCTACGCGCTTCCTTTGTCAAACGGACATCGATACACTTACAATTCCAGATTTCATGGTTATGACATTCGAATGTTTCACCGCATTGCGGGCAAATTTTGTTCATGGGTTCAATGTTATTTATGGTACTAAATTCAAATCTTCAATGCCAATCACTTCAGTCGATAATTCTCCCAGGGCGCCCATGTCGGCCAACGCTCCGGTTTGTATTTTCACGAAGTCAATTCCTTTCAGGTGTATTTTATTTCCTTGTTCGTCTACTGCATTGGCAATATCTATTTTATCGCCGCCTACGGTGTTGTCCGCATATCCCCATTCATAACCAAAAGACAGGATAAATTCCGGATCCTGCTCGTCAATCTTGCCTTTAAGCAATGAACCGGATAGTGTGTAACTGTCTTCTATGATCCAGTCGGGATAGTAATGTTGTCTGTTATATATGTTTGTTTTTACTACGCCGCTGTTTCCTTTACTGTCGGTCCATGGCACATTGGGATTGCTTCCGTCTGTGGTTGGTTCGGGACGATAGTACGTCACGGAGTAATTGCGTTCGTAATTGGCTTTTCCAAATTCGCTTCCGGCTATCTCGTACCAGGTATCGTCGGGTTGACCGTTGCCATTTTCGTCATACATCACCCAGACAATACCTGGTTCTGAAAAGTTGGTCATGGCATTTCCGTACACGATGAAATCTTCTTTACCGGGTGTATTGATTACTGTATGGTCAAAACCCAGCACAATATATCCACCGAAAGCACCAAGCCCGACCATTCCTTTTTGGCCCAGTATGCCTTGAGCGCTTTCCATATTGCCAGGAGTTTTATTCATGTGTTGTCCCGGAGCAGGAAGGTATTCAAAAAGTTGGGTAACAAAAGTGTTGTAATTCGTGTTGTTTTGGATGATGACCGGCATCTCGCAACGACTTTCACCAACGCCATTTTTGGCGACAAATGTCAGTGTGTAATTGCCTGGAACGGCAAACACTTCAAATAAGTTTTTTTCAGTGGAGATGATATTCTCATCCAACAGCCAGTTATAAGTAGCTCCATCAGAATGGTCGACAGTAGGAGTAATACGTACCCACTGCATTTTGTTGAAAACAAAACCACCATCAGGTATGATAATACTTGCTTGTGGGGCGTAAATTGTTAAGGAGATGGCTGTTCCATCGGCAAATATGAAGGTAATAAGGCCATTGGTATTGGTGACTACCGTATTGCTCATCGTTAATTGTTCTCCGTTGCTTAGGGTGATGGTGTATTTTCCGTCGACGGACGTGACATTGGTCACTGTTAATTTGTTGTTCAGCGCCTCTAACAAAAATTGTTGTTGCCTGAGCTGTTCTGCTTGTGTTTGTTGTTGCTCGTTAAGTTGAGTTACTTGTTTTTTCAGATCTTCCACATCATCTTTATAACAACTGTTGAGCATGAGTATAGATAATACTACCCATAGGATAAATCGTTTGTTCATTGGTATAATTTTAATGAATATAAAAAATAATTGATTGATTTTCAATGTTGTAAATTTTTTTTGTATTGTATAGCTTTTGTAGACAGTGTATGGGGGTATACGTCCATAAACGGCATGCAAAGACTTGCACACCAAAATATGCGTTACCGGTGATGATATTACCGTGATCCATTTGTTGCGAGCATTACACCCACAGCAAACACAACTAAAAGACAGAAATGGAAATACTTTTGAAACATTGGTATCTTCATTACAGCTTCAATCCGCGAAAGCTATGAAACATCAATGTTTTGGCAGGTCTTCTGACTTACTCTACCTCAGCCTTGTCTTCCCATCGAACATGTCGACAGTGACTTTAGTGTTAGGCTTCGGCTCATGGAGCTTACAGCAGCGGGTCTGTTCAGGATTTACACCTGATTCCCTTTTGTTGAACCATTCCGGACGAAACAGTTCAAACCAAAACTTGGAACAAAGATAGTCTTTTTTTGATAAAAAATAGGTAGGTTTATTTTTGTGTTTTTTGTTGGATGAAACTTGATAGGTTTATCATTCTATGTCCCATTTTTCTTTATGTCATATCTGCACTATCTTTGTGGTTTTTAGGAAGAATCATGAATTGGATATTGTTGGTCATTGCCGGATTGTTTGAAGTAGGTTTTGCTTCCTGCCTTGGCAAAGCTAAGGAAGTTACCGGTAATGCATTATATTTTTGGTATGGTGGTTTTTTGGTGTGTCTTGTCATCAGTATGGCATTACTGTTGAAAGTAACACAAACTATACCTATTGGGACAGCATATGCCGTGTGGACTGGCATTGGCGCCGTAGGAACCGTTTTGATGGGAATTTTTGTTTTTAAAGAACCAGCCGATTTTTGGAGGCTTTTCTTTATTACTACCTTAGTTGTGTCTATCATCGGACTTAAAGTAGTTTCTCATTAATGATGGCATATTGAACATCAATCTGCAAAATAAAAACAAAATGCCTGTCGCTTTGATTTTTGCAAAAGGACGATCTTACAAGGTATAGACGAAAATTCAATGTGGTATTCTAAGCAACTTCCTGGCTTATTTTACAAAAACAGAATTGCCATATTTTCCCCAGGATTGTTTGACGCCATTTATCCATAATCCTTCACTGCCTGTAGCATATACGTCGTTTCCATATACATATACCGACTTTATCAGTGGATTTCCATCAAAACTCATCGGGATGCCGTTTTTCCATACAGGGCTAGTGTCATCATTACCGGCAGCATATACATCATTTCCTGAAACAAAAACCGAGTAGAGAACACCCCTTTCACTAAGAACTGTGGGAACACCGTTTTTCCATAACACCGGTTTGGTCATTTCCCACGAATAATTGGTTTTATAATAGGCTTCCCCTGCCACATACACATCGTTGCCCGACACAGAAATAGCGTGCGCTTTTGCCCGTACACTTTCCGGCGGAGCATTCAATAACTCGAATTGCCCATTTTTCCATACACCATCGTTGACGTAATAACCGCCGTTACCGGTTGTGTAAACATTGTTTCCTGTTACAAAAACCGATCGAGCTTCGGCGTTTAAACCGGCTTCGCTTGTTGAAAGATCTTGCTGTCGTTTACCGTTTTTCCATAGTACCGCTCGATTGTATTCCTGATTGTAATTATTCTTTAGTATTTCATAACCGGCCACATATACATCCCCGTTTGAAATAAATATATCTTCGCCGAAAGATCTCCTTCTGCGTTCCAAGAGCTGATCCGTTACGTTTTGACTGTTCTGTTCGCCCGGAATAGCCGATTGCACCCTGAGGACTACGGCGTCATTAAATAAGTCTCCATAAAAAGTTTCCGTTTTAGTTCCAACCAGATAGATATCGCCCTCGTAAACGAAAACCGCATTGATACCCTTGGGTGCATTATAGCTGGCAAATTTGATTTCTTCTCCGTTTTTCCACAATACGCACTGCTGGTCGGCATAAGAGTTATACCCTCCCACGATGACTGAGTAACTGACATTAACATTGCAGCTGGCTGATTTGCTTCCGGCAGAAGCTGTAATGACCGCTGTCCCCGCACCGGTTGCCGTTACTATGCCTTGATTGTTTACAATAGCAACCTGGGAATTGGAGCTTGACCATGATATGGTAGAAGCACTCGTTGTCGCAGTGAGCCTTTCCCTATTAGTCGTACGAAGGCTTAATGATGTTTTATCGAGCGTTATAGTACCAGATTGGTCGCCGGTAATCCACTTGGCATACAGCGTAAAATTTACAGATACGTTGCTAACATCATAAGGAAAGCTGACTTTATTTGTTAAAGCCGGTTCCTTATACCATCCGCCGAAGGTATAACCCGATTTGGTGGGAGTGGTGGGTTCGGGCAGCGTACCGCCTTTAATAACTTGAGTGGCGTGATTATCCTCTGTTGTCCACGTTCCGTCGTTTAGTTCCCATGTAACCTGCCAGTATTCGGCAATAGTTTCTTCCAGCCATTTAGCATAAAGAGTAATATTGCTGGTTACAGGATTCTGGAAGTTGTAAGCGGTTGTGCTGCCGTTCAAATACCAGAAAACAAATACATAGCCTGCTTTGATGAAGTTGGTAGCAGGTGCAGTTACTGTTTCTCCTGCTTCAACACTTTGGGCTTTAGGCGCAGGGCTACCACCATTGGTTTCAAAGGTAACGGTATATATTGTTTTGTCATCATTGTTGTCCGAACATGAAACTGTACCTAATACAATACTTATTATAGCAATTAACCAAATATTTCTCATCGTCATTTCTATTGATTTATTTCAGGATAATACACAATACTTTTTCGTAACAAAGATACCGGAGATAAGAATGCGTATCAATCCTCCAAAAGGGTGAAAATTTAGCTGACATTCACTTTCACCCTTTTTGGGGATTGAAGGAGATAGGAAAATAAAGTACCTTTGTAAAATTTAATCTTGTGTGCTATGAAACAGATAGTTATTCTCATCCTGATATTACTTCCGGCTATCAATGTTACCGGGCAGTCGCAAAACATAGATTCTCTGATTAATGTTTTGAATACTAAGAAGCTAACGCCAGACCATCAACTAGAGTTGTATGACAAAATAGGCCTATATTATATGGGGTATGATTTGGAAAAGGGAATTGAATATGCGGAAAAGGGGCTACATCTTGCGGAAAAAGAGAAAAATAAAAAGATGGCTTCGGTATTCAATAAACATTTGGGCATTGCTTACTACAATCAGTCAAGTTTTGATACATCGCGCATTTATTTGGATAAGTCTTTGGCCTTGGCCTTAGAAATTGAAGACGAACCGGCTCAAATGGCGGCATACGGTGTCTTGGGTAATTTATATCGGTTGAAACAAGATTATCAAACATCTCTCGATTATTATATGAAGGCATTATCGTTGCATGATGTCCCGGCAAACCAAACAAGGTCAAGCATTTTGAACAATATTGGTATAATCCACCGTATACTGAATAATCCTGACCGGGCTGTTTATTTCTTGGAACAGGCTTTAGAGATGGCAGAGCAACTGGATCTTGATCCGACAAGAATGTCTGCTTACCATGGTCTGGGCACTATCTATGCCGACAAGAAAGACTATGCGAAAGCTACGGAATACATGCAGAAAACCTTGGATGTAAGCTGGAAGTTGGGTAATAAACCTTATGAAATTCTCAGCACGATGGCATTAGCTTCAAATTTTGCTGCCGATAAGGAATATGGAAAAGCTTTAGACTATGCTCAAAAAGGCTTGAATATTGCGGAAACATTTGGCAATCCCCGTTATATTCTTGGTGCGTGGGGTGCATTAGCTGATATTTATGAGGCAATGGGACAATATAAGGCATGTGAAGAAGCCGCCCGCAAAGCATGGAGCCTCGATTCCGTCAGCGTGGAAGAAGGTTCACTTACAGCCATGACACTCGCTGTTGCTAATGTCCATTTGGGACAAAAAGAAAGAGCGGAATATTTCATACATAAGTTTTATGATATCATACAGGAAGGTAATGATAAAAGTCTTCATAACAGTTTGGCCAATATGGAAGTAAAATACGAAACCGAAAAAAAAGAAATGTTGATTACTTCGCTGGAAAAGGAACGGCAACTATACGCATGGCTTGGTGCTGCCGGTTTTTTATTGGTGTTCGCTTTAGCCATTGCATTATGGCAAACTGTAAAAAACGCGCGGAAGGAAAAACAGTTGATTGCTACCCGCTCAGTGTTGGACGGAGAAATGAAAGAACGGACACGTCTGGCCCAAGACCTGCACGACCGACTCAGCGGCAACCTTTCGGCAGTGAAAATTGAACTTGGCAATCAAGCGGAATCAATGCAAGATGTCCGCGAAAAATTGGACAATTGTATCTGGGATATCCGCAACGCAGCTCATAACTTGATGCCTACTTCGCTGCAATTCGGTATGAAAGTGGCGTTGGAAGATTATGCCGCCCAGTTTTCCAATGTCAGGTTCCATTTTTTCGGTGAAGAAAAACGTATTGACCGAAGATTGGAATTTGTCATTTATTGTTGTGCCTCTGAGTTGGTAAACAATGCCATCAAGCATTCGGGTGCGGAAAACATCAACTTGCAGTTGGTACAGGATGCAAAGCATGTTACGCTTACTGTTTCGGACGATGGTTGCGGCTACAACGAAAAAGATGCTGTAAAAGGTTTCGGACTGAAAAGTATCCGCGACCGGGTTGCATCTTGCGACGGGAAGATGGACATTATCACCTCACCCGGTGATGGAACGGAAACGACCATTGAACTTAAGATACATAACGCCTGAGTATTAAATGATGATAAACCTGCAAATTGTAGATGACCACAAGTTGGTGGTAGAGAGCCTGAGCAAGCTGATAGTTGAATCAGGCGTAGCCCGGGTTACAGGCATATATTACAATCTGGAGTCTTGTCGCCGGGGGCTGGAAAAAACGCTTCCCGACATACTGTTGCTCGATATCGGTTTACCTGACGGCGACGGGGTGGAGTTTTGTGCTGAAATAATGAATACCTATCCCGGATTGAAAGTTATCATGCTAACCACATACAAGGAATTCAGTATTGCCAAACGGGCATTGCATAACGGTGCGCTTGGTTACATACTGAAAAACGCCGAAAGTGAGGAAATGCTTGCTGGTATAGAAACCGTCAGTCGGGGCGACCAATTCCTTTGTGAAGAAATTAACCTCCTGTTGATAGAAAAAAGAAACGAAGAGGTTGTCTGGCTTGCCAAGCGTGAAAAAGAAGTTTTAAAATACATTGCTGAAGGCTACACGTCCAAAGAAATTGCGGGTTTTATTCATCGCGACGAAGAAACCGTCCGGACTTACCGCAGAAACCTGCTTATTAAACTCAACGCCAAAAATACTCCCGAAGCGGTGAAAAAAGGATATGAGATGAAGTTGATTTGGTAACCAATCAATAGTTAATTGCTGATAAAGGCAATGTGCGCCGGTATATCGCCGGTAGTTACCGGCCATTTTTCTTTCTTTTTTCCGTATTTGTCAAAACAATATAATTTCCCGGAACTGATATAATTGGTGGCGTCGGTCACATATATGTCACGCGAGATAGGATCTACAGCTATGCCATACGGTTTTTCGATAAGGGCGTCGGTACCATCGGTGATGAAACTCCCGGGAAGTACTGTTTCGGTGGTGACATCTACCATGTGGTATGAAATTTTCCATCCACCGGTGATGTGGTTATATTCTGTGCCGTATATGTAGGCGGTGTCGCCCATAATACAGAAATTGCTGGCAGCTACATCAATGGTCGATTTTAACTGATCCGTTTTGGTATCTATGACATATAGTTTGGAGGCATTGCTATAATAATCGCCTCTCGAACTGACATATATATCGCCATAGGCATCGGCTTTCATGCGGTGCAGGTTAATCGCTACGTCTATTTTTTTTGTTTCCGTAAATGTTTCTAAATCTATCACCGAAATAGTCCGATCATAGGCACCGGCAGTATAGCCTCCAGAGTTGGCTACATATAATTTCCCGTCAACGATTGCCATTTCTTCGGGTTGGTACCCGACAGTGACTTGTCTGGTTACTTGAAAGTTGGATGTGTCGACTTCCAATACCAAACCGAGTCTTGTGTTTCCCAATTGTATGGGGCCTGCGTAGGAACTCACATAAGCTTTGTTTCGATGAAAAGTGATATAACGACTATTCAGCACCTCAAATTGGGTGATGTGTTTGGCATCAGAGACCCTCATTACTTCCACCAGGTTGGAATTGTTGATTACTGCATATAGTTTGCTGCCATATATTTTTAAATCGTTGCCCACATCTCCGAGTTCTTTGACGACACTGGGATTTGTTTCGGCATAGATGTTCCGGTGGTATATTCCCGAATCGGCTTCAAAATAATCTAAGGTAGCTTTGTTCATCCCCATATTGCCTTCGTTTAAAAGGTAAAAGGATGTTCGTTGCGGAAGAAGTTTCTCTTTTTCAGACATGATCACTCCTTCATCTTTTCTGCATGATAAGACAACAAACAGGATGATGGTCGTTACAGACAACAATTGCCAGCACATTTTTGCATTCTTTTGTGAGATATTTTTTCTTTTATGATTCATGACACATATTTTAATTGAAGCATATCGTCCTTTAAAAATCAACACTGACTATTAATTTATAGTTACGTCCCGGCATCGGGTAGTTAGCCACCACAGCGTAATATTGGTTGAATAGGTTGTTCACTTCGGCCGATAGTTTGATGTTCACCGGCTTGCAATGAAATACCTTAGATAAGGATATATCGCTGGTATACCATGGTTGTACATAATTTTTAGGTATGTTTTCTTGCTGATCGTATCGTTCGCCTACATAAATAAAGCTGTAATTGAGTCCCCAGCTTTTGCAGTCGGCATTGACGGTGACCGATCCGCTATGTTTGGGCGTGTATGGTATCTGGTGGCCATAATATGGTTCCGACGGGTTGGTAAGGTCTTTTGCACGTTGAAAAGTATATGCCAGATTGGTTTTAAGGTATACATTGCCCAAACAAAACAAGGTATGTGCCGATACGTCTGCCCCCCATATCTCCACTACACCAAGGTTGACCATCATCCAACGGAAAAAGTTGTTGGTGGGTATAGCTACGATTTTGTCTGTAACCTCATTATGATAGGCATCTACTTGTAAGGTTATGTTCCGGAACACAGGGTTTTTGAATCCTTTGCCATAGGTAATACCCAGATTGTATTGGGTGGCAAACTCTGGCTTAAGGTTTTTGTCCGCGACCAATGCATAATATAAATCGTTGAAAGTGGGCATCCGGAATATTTTTTTATAAAACCCCCGAAAATGTAAATCTTCTTTTTTGAAAGGTTTAAAAGATACGAATACAGCAGGAGTCCATTCATTTTGATTAGGTGCAGCCGATTGTTTTCTCACTTCATCATGTACTGCCGTAGCCAATATGCTGGCTTGCAACTTTATCCAATCAAGAGATAATGCTGAAGCGAGCGCCGCTAGAGTGGTGTAGCGCTGCGGACAAACAAATGGATTATCGACGTCGTTCTGATTGAGCGAATAGGTAGCATCCAAGTTGTTGTATTGCAAGTCGGCCGATAGGGCTACACTCCAAAAGGGGAGGATATCATACTTGTTGGCGATGGATACATACGCTTCCTGCTGTATGTAGGTATTATCTAACCATGGGCCTGTATCGTGATCTTCATAATGCGTGTAATCATAAGCATATTTTGCGTTGGCTTTCAGGTGGTAACGTTGCCCAAATTGTTTACAAAACGAACCTTGCATGAAAAAATTACGGTCCCATAAACGTTGGTTGCGCCAATATGAGTTACGAACAGTAGCGCCCGGCAATCCGCGTTCGGAGCTGTAAAAATAAACTTTTGCGTTCCATTCGCCGCTGTCTATCGTTCCGTTTAATCCGCCTTCAATCCGGAAGGCATTTACATCGCTATTTTCACGAATGGCAACGGAATCATAAGCCACGCTACCATCATTGTTGAATTCTTTATTCTCGAAACGGTAACGGCCGTTGGTATGTAACCATTCAGCACTTAACGTACTATTGGTTTTTTTTCCCAGTTTCTGCTGCCACAGTATCGATGGATTGGTCAAACCATAGGAGAGTGGTTGATCAATTGCCTCATAAAATATTGTTTTGTATGTCATCCGTAACCGGGTATGTTTATCTTCTGCAAATACCGGTTTGATAGTAGTAAGATAAATTGTCCCGGCAGCGCCAAAATCTTTTGCCGATTGGAAAATGTCGCTTTTTTGACCATTATACAGGCTAATGGCTTCCATATTATCCAGTGAAAACTTGCCAAGGTCTACTTGTCCGTTCTGGGCGTTACCTAATTGTATTCCATCGTAGAAAACACCCATATGGTTGGTACCCATGCTACGGATATTGACAGTTTTCAATCCACCAATGCCGCCATAGTCTTTGATTTGTACACCTGAGAAATAACGTATCGCGTCAGCGACCGATTGGCTATTGAGGCGTTCCAGATCGCGTCCTCTCAATGTTTGCACAGGAGTTGGCGAACTGAGATTGTATACGGGACGTGTCCCTGTGACGACCACTTCCCGTATGCTGTCAGTTTGCATGATGTCGTCTGTGTATTGTGCCGATATGTTGACACATGCCACAAACAAGGCTACCAACAGCATCACTGATATTCTACAAATCCGGACGTTAAATATAAAATCTTGCATCATCTTACTTCGGCTCTAACCCTCGAAAGCCACGATAATTGATTTGTTTGGCAGGTCTTCTGACTTACTCCACCTTAGCCTTGTCTTCCCATCGTTTGTGACGACAGTGACTCGAGTGTTAGGCTTCGGCTTAAGGAGCTTACAGCAGCGGGTCTGTTCAGGACTTACACCTGATTCCCTTTTCATCAATCATTCCGAATGGAATCATTGATACCAAAAATATGACAGCAAAGATATGGATTTTAGGTGAAAATGTAGTAACTTTATAAGGTATTTTCTTTCCGGTTTTGTAAATCCCTGATGACGGTTTCGGCCTTGTGGTATACCATGGAATAAGGCGCTACACTTTCTGTAAGCCACACATTGCCACCAATAATGGTGTCGTGCCCAATGACTGTATCTCCACCTAAGATGGTGCTTCCGGCATAGATGATGACGTTATCCTCAATTGTAGGATGACGTTTGGTATGTTGCAGGTTTTTTTCGACATACATGGCGCCTAACGTCACTCCTTGATATAATTTTACGTTATCGCCAATCTGGGTTGTTTCACCAATCACAGTTCCTGTACCATGGTCTATATAAAAATTTTTTCCAATCGTCGCTCCGGGATGGATATCGATACCTGTCCGGCTATGTGCGTGTTCAGACATCGTACGCGGAAGAATCGGTATTTGCATCTGGTATAATTCATTAGCAAGACGGTATACAGTGATGGCATAAAAACCGGGATAACACAAAATGATTTCTTCCGGACAATTAGCAGCCGGGTCGTTTCGGGCAAAAATTTCAGCTTCTTCCAACAATTGTTCATGTATGGCAGGAACGATTTCGAAAAAACGTTTTGTCAGCACATCAACCGGTTCTTTTAACCGGGGCTTCAGTGATGAAATCAAGTCGATAAAGAGACATTGTAACCTTTGCCATTCGGATTGTATATGCGACAGGTTCACTTGCTTGTTTTCGCTAGCCAGTGGAAATAAAAAATAAATGAGATTATCCAAAAAAACGTGTGTGTGAAGTAATGACGGTACTTCTCTGCAATATTTTTGCATACGTTGGGATAATTTTTCTGGAAAATCCGGCATATGGTTCATATCATTATTTTTAGAATGCAAAGATAACAATAGATTTGTCGTTTTTGTTCTGCTAATACGAGTATTGTCCGGACAGATTGATATGGAGTAGTACCTGTTTATTCCTGAAAATATACCCGTTTGACGCGTGGTGCGACTCTTGTCAATACTTCATATGGAATGGTTTGCATTTGTTGTGCCATTTCTGACAGTGGGTATTCCTCTCCAAAAATAGTCACTGTATCTCCTTCGTGGGCATCGATGTTTGTAAGATCAATGGCACACATGTCCATGCTCATGTTACCGACCAATGGCGCACGATGTCCGTTGACGAGGAATTTGCCGACACCATTACCGAGCATGCGGTGTAATCCGTCAGCATAACCGATAGGTACGATTCCAATACGCGTTGCTTTCGAAGCGAAAAAATTACGGTTATAACCGACACTATCACCCATGGGAATGTCTTTTATTTGCAGGATAACACTGCGCAAAGTGGCTACTTGTTTCACTTTGGATTGGTCTACAGCGCTGATACCGTGCAAGCCGATTCCCAGACGTACCATATCGAATTGAGCTTCGGGAAAACGCTCGATTCCTGCCGAATTGAGGATATGCCGTATAAAAGGATATCCAATTTGTTCTTCTATTTGATCACTCATCTGGCGGAACGCAGCTACTTGCTGATGTACAAAACTATCCAATGACGGGTTGTCACTGCCTGCTAAATGTGAAAATACCGATTTGACACGTACAAATGATTGATTTTGCAAATATTTGGTTAGATCATCCAGATCATTCGTCATGAATCCTAAACGGTGCATACCGGTATCCAACTTGATGTGAACGGGATATTCATACATACCTTGTTCGGACACAGCTTGTCCAAATTGTTGTAACAATCGGAGATGATATATCTCAGGTTCGAGGCGATAACGAATTAGCGTATCAAATCCGCCTTCTTCCGGATTCATCACCATGATGGGTAGGGTAATCCCATTTTCCCGTAGTTCTTTTCCTTCGTCAGCAAAAGCTACAGCAAGGTAGTCTGCCCGGTGAAACTGGAGTATATTGGCAATTTCAACACTTCCGCTACCATAAGCAAAGGCTTTTACCATCACGACCATTTTTACCTGAGGCTTTAACAGCGATTTAAAATAGTTGTAATTATGGATTACTGCATTCAGGTTGATTTCTAAAACCGTTTTGTGTACTTTATCCTCAAGCGCCTGTACAATGCGTTCAAATTCAAAATTTCGCGAGCCTTTTATCAGGATTGTTTCGTCTGTAAAAGTGATGTTGGTTCCTAACTGTTTCAAAAATGCATCCGTTGTTTCGAAAAAATAATTTTCGCCGGAAAATAATGCTGCATGAGATGATATTTCGTGACCAATTCCAATCAAGCGATTAATATTTTTTTCGGAACATAGGTCAGCAATTTCCTGATAAAGGTAATCCTGCGATTTACCCGATTGCAGGATATCCGATAGTATTACGGTTTTTGTAGGATGTTGTTGTTGCCGTATCAACAAATCAAGCGCAATCGATAACGAACCGATGTCAGCGTTATAGCTATCGTTGATGATGGTACACCGGTAAGCGCCTTTTTTAATATCGAGGCGCATAGCAACCGGTGTTAGTTGCGCAATACGCTCTATAATAATATCTGGCGAATATCCCATAAAAAGCATCAGGCAGATGACATGTATGGCATTTTCAAAAGAGGCGTCATCGGTAAAAGGAATGACTACGGTAAAGTTACTTTCGGCGTGGGAAATTTCAGCTGTCATTTCTTTACTACCTTTCCGTTTATGACTTACCCGTACGTTGGCATCAAGGTGTTCCGACCATGAAAACCGGGAAATTGCTTTATATTCAGGGCTATGTTCAAGAATATCGGCTATTTCTGCACAATCTCTGCAATAGAGTACCGTACGGCATCGGCGAAATAGTTTTAATTTTTCCTGTGCTTTTTCATATGTTGAGGAAAAATTTTCCTGATGCGCTTCGCCCAAATGGGTAAATATCCCAATGTCGGGCATGATGATGGTTTGCAAGCGTTCCATTTCTCCAGGCCGGGAAATGCCTGCTTCGAAAATGGCCAAATCATGCTTTTCATCGAGTAAACATACCGATAAAGGGACACCGATTTGCGAATTGTAACTTTTAGGGCTACGGACGATATTTTTTTCCTGATGAATAGTCTGAAAAATCCATTCTTTTACTACAGTTTTCCCATTACTTCCGGTAATGCCAATCACTGGGGTCAGAAATCTACGGCGATGCTGTGCTGCTAATTGTTGTAAGGCATACAATACACGAATAACCAGTACGAAGTTGGCTTCCGGAAAAGTCTGTTGATAATCTTCGGGTAATCGGTTGACTACAAAACAGCGTATGCCTTGTGCATATAATTCACCAATATAATCATGTCCATCATGCCGTTCCCCCGGTATGGCAAAAAAAACCGTATCAGCAGGATACAACAGGGAACGACTGTCGGTCAGCACATATTTCACTACAGTTGTTCCGGAACCTGTTAATTGCCCGTTGACAATGTGCGCTATTTCGGCTATGTTATAATTCATATATGTCAAATAAAGGTAATGGGAACTATGCGGCTTCTTCCAATAGAATGAATTGTATGGTTTCTCCCTTCTTTAGTTCCACTTCAACAATGCCATCATCATTTATGGTTACGTCGAATGCCCTATTATTCTTTTTAAATAAGACTTGTTTGGCATACGACGGTATTTTTAACTTGAAAGTATTGTCATTGTTGGCTTTAAGACGCGCAGATGTTAACTGATGATTGGTCCATGCAGCGCTGATAGTGGCTCCTCCTCGTACGCGCATACCATCAAAGGTGCCTTCGGATAATGATTCAGGCAAGGCAGGTAACAGTTCGATAACGTCTGAATGACTCTGCACCAACATTTCAGCAATACCAGCACAGCCCCCTAAATTTCCATCTATCTGGAATGGCGGATAGGCACAAAATAGGTTAGGATATGTACCGCCTCTGTTGAAACGATTGGTTGTGCTATCACGTATTGGAGATAAAAGTTGATGTAATAGTGCATAGGCATGGTCACCGTTACCAAGCCGCGCCCAACAATTAATTTTCCACGCATAAGACCACCCGGAACCTCGATCACCACGATGCTCGAGTGTTTTACGCGCTGCTTCTGCTAATTCCGGGGTTCCGTCACGAGTGATCTGATTTCCGGGGTATAGCCCGTAAAGATGTGATATATATCGATGGCGTGGATCTACTTCTTCATATTCTTCCAGCCATTCCATCAGGCGACCATCCTTGCCAATCCTATTGGGCGGTAATTTATTTACCGCTTGTTGTAAACGTTCGCGTAAATCAGTATCCATGTTTAAAATTTTTCCGGCGGCGATGGTATGCTCAAACAGTTCACGTATCAGCTGGTTATCTATGGTTGGTCCCATGCAAACACTTATTTCTTTTTTAGTACCTGGCATGTAAAATGTATTTTCCGGTGAAACAGAAGGAGTTGTGACCAGCCATCCATGTTTTGGTTCGGAGATCAACATACCTAAAAAGAATTCGGCCGCTCCTTTGAGCGTAGGGTATATACGTTGCAAATATTGGTTATCAGGATTGTAGGCATAATGCTCCCACAAATGCGCACATAGCCAAGCCCCATTTATATTGGCTGCATCCCAGGGCGGATTTTCTCCTGGAGCCGTGAATTCCCATATATTTGTCATAGTATGTGTTACCCATCCGTTGGCATGGTAAAAAGCTTTCGATGTTTCTCTTCCCGGTTCTACCAAATTTCCAATCAATCTGAGGAATGGACGGTGCAATTCCGGAAGATTAGTCACTTCAGCAGGCCAATGATTCATTTGTGCATGGATATTGAGATGATAGTCACCATTTAAAGGTGTATGGATGCTGTTTGTCCAGAGTCCTTGTAAATTAGGCGGTAACAGCCCCGGCCGGGTACTTGAAATTAAAAGATAGCGCCCATATTGGAAATATAATTCTATGAGACCATTGTCGGCAGGATTCGCAGCAAAAGCGATTAACCTACGATTGATGGGCATGGTGTCTTTACCTGTATGCGCCTGTAAATTCAGGCTCATTCTGCTGAAATATTCCTGGAAGATTTTCGAATGTTGTGCTTTGATGGTGGTGTATTTATTTTCCTCCAGGGCTTTGTGGAGCAACGAAATACATTTTGCTTCAAAATTAGGATCTTTATAATCAGTAGTTGCTGAAACAACGATCATGGCTTCCTGTGCTCCGGATACTTGTAGCTTTCCGTGATTTTCTGTGATTTTGCCTGGCCCTGTCAATTTGATTTTGACCCTTGCGTGATAACGCATCCCGTTACCGTCTTTTCCATTGTTTAGTTGTCCTTTCATGACTAATTCACCTTCTTCGAGTGCCGTTTCGAATGCTTGTGAACGGTTGATGTCTACATGAAAATTCAGCATTCTTTCCTCGGATGCATACAACCGGATGACCAACACATCTTGCTTGAAATCGGCAAAGTACTCGCGTGAATATTTTACGTCGTCCAAAATAAAAGAGGTTCGTGCTACCGCATTATTTAAGGATAGTTCCCTGCGGTATTTTTGTGGCTTTAGCGTGGTTGCGGGATATTGGTAATCAATATGCAGGTTTCCTAATACCTGGTAACTGCCATACGGAATATCGGCCCCATTTCCATTGCCGGAACCTTTACCTTGGCATATAAATGTTTTGTTGAACAGTTCTTGTGCCTTGTCATTTTTACCTTCCATGAGTAACTTTTGTATTTCCGGCAAATGTTTGGCTGCTTCAGGGTTGTTCGCATCTTGTACTCCGCCTGACCATAAAGTGATATCATTGAGGATAATGGATTCTTTTTCAATTTGTCCGTCAGCCATTAACCCAAGCCGTCCATTTCCTAAAGGCAGCATTTCTACCCAGCTTGCTGCCGGCGCATCGTACCACAACCGTAAGTTCGAACTACTTCTGTAATTAATGGTTGGCTCGAACGAACAAGCAACTATTACAGGTAATAGTAAAATGGGAATAAAACATATATTTAGCTTCATGATACTTGACTGGTTTTAATGGAAGCAAACATACAAAAAAACTATTTCACATAGAACAGGCCATGATTGTCCGTAAATAATTTATCAATTTATTTTTCTGATGGATTCATTAATCGCAACCACCATACCATGCGGTATGGTATGGTGTGATGAGTTTTTACAAAAACCTTATTTTCAATAAGATTTTATACCAACATCAACTCTAACAATTTTATTGCTATTTTTGTATCTTGTGAAAAAAAAATCTATTTTTGTAAAACTATGATGGATGATGATATGAGAAAATAATAGTTATTGAGAAGACTGAAAAATT
>JAVBMZ010000152.1:0-10944 GCA_031551935.1 Bacteroidales bacterium | reverse complement strand
TCACTAGTGGGCACTAAAAATTAAAAAATGTTCTTTGAAATGCTTTGTATATCGTGATTTCAGGAAATTTTAGTTGCGTAACGATTTGAATTGACTTCTCGTTTTTTTAGCTTTATCAAAAGCTAAAAGCATGAATCAAGGCAAATATATCTTCGCTCAGCTTACAGATTTTCTTCCTCGTAAACCGTTCGACAGCATCGTTGAAAAATACTCCGGCAACAAATACGTGAAAAGCTTCACCTGCTGGAATCAGATGCTCTGTATGGTATTTGGCCAACTTACTGCCCGTGAAAGCATGCGTGATTTGATGTTGGCTTTGGATGCCCATCAATCCAAATGCTATCACCTTGGACTTGGCGCCACCGTCACACGGACAAATCTGGGGAAAGCTAACCGAAATCGTACTTGCAAGATATTTGAGGAGTTTGCTTATCTATTGATAGAAAGCGCCCGTAAGAGTTATTACAAGAATGATTTTGAGATAGCTGTCGACGGAAATGTGTATGCTTTTGACTCGTCCACCATTGACCTTTGCTTAAGTGTCTTTTGGTGGGCGGAGTTCAGAAAACACAAAGGAGGCATCAAACTGCATACCTTATACGATGTGAAAACATCTGTTCCCGGATTCGTGTTGATTACCCCGGCCAATATGCATGATGTAAATGCCATGGACTGGCTTCATTACGAGAGTGGAAGCTTCTATATCTTCGACAGGGGATACGTTGATTTCTCCCGTTTGTATCGCATAGACTTATCTGAAGCATGGTTTGTCATACGTGGCAAGGATAATCTACAGTTCCGCAGAATGTATTCCAACAAAGTGGATAAGTCCACCGGAGTACGTTATGATCAGACTGGCAAACTGGTTACACCAAAGTCATTGAAGGAATATCCGGACAAAATCCGGAAGATAACTTTTCATGACGATGAACAAGACCGGGACTTTGTTTTCCTGACCAACAACTTCGACCTTGAAGCGACAGAAATAGCACTTTTGTACAAAAAGAGGTGGATGGTGGAGTTGTTATTTAAATGGATAAAACAACACTTGCAAATAAAATCATTCTGGGGTACTACCATGAATGCTGTCAAGATACAAGTCCATTGTGCACTCATTACCTATTGTTTGGTAGCCATTGTTGCTAACAAATTGAAAGTAGAGCGGCCAATCTACGAAATCTTACAGGTTCTCGGAATATCTCTGCTGGATAGAACTCCTATAAATGAAATACTTACCAATCACGATTACAAAAATATCAAAGAACTAAATTATAACCAATTGAAAATAAGCTGGAAATAAGTGCCCAGCAATGTTATCAAATATATAATTCAATATGTTGCTTGTCTCATTCATCTTAGCGGTATCCGATGTCTTTTAAAATGATTGCCAGATAGGAGATATCTTGGCATTATTTTTTTAACTACCTGACAACTGAACATCCGTATGAACAGATATAGGTGAAACAAAATCATCGCCACAAAACATGCCTAAACAAAGCTAACAATCCTTATTTTAATTACAATCATATCTTCACACTACCAGAATAACTTCAATATGCCAATCATCACAAAAGCAACGGCTATTCCTTCCTAATGGTTGTAAAACTTTGCTGTAAAAATCAGCAACTTATACATTAATTTTTTACCTTTACGCTCCCATTAATCTTGGAACAGTTTTTGTCATTACACACTGAAATACTTGTTTATTATGAGTCAAATACATGCACGAATTGCAGAACTGGAAGAAGAAGTTCGTAGTTTAAAAACACAGTTAACACAAACACATGAACATGCACTGCTACCTAAAACATTAAACAACCTGTTTGCTTATAGCAATGAAGTGGTTTTATGTGTCGTAAATGATGAGCGATTAACCGTAAAGACGATTTCTGAAAGCATATCCACTTATGGCTACACCCCGGAAGAATTTACGTCAGGCAGGTTAGGATGGCGGGATGTTTTACCTCCTGATGATTACTCGTCTTTGCTAAAAGATTTTTCCAAACAAATTAATAACGACATAACGAATTCCGAACATGAGTATCATGTTATCACTAAATCTGGTGAAGTTGTTTGGACTACCTGCGTATTTGCGCCTGAATACACAATTGATGGGGAAATAGTCCATTTTGGACTCAAAATCAAAGATATCAGCAAACGTAAACTGTATGAGGAAAAATTACAAGATGCTAACGAAAATCTCTTTGTGACGCTTAAAAGCATCGGAGAAACAGTGATACAACTCGATGCTAATGGACGCATTGAACGATTGAATGGTGCGGCTGAAAGGTTGGTTGGCATCATCAACCTGAAAGCAAAAAATAAATGGTTGAACGATATCATGCAGTTTAGCCTTACACCCGAATTCGATACGATTGTTGATCCTTTAAAAATGAAATCGGAAACAGGTAAAATGGTGTTAATCGACGAAGTTTTCATGAGATGCAGCAACAATGACAAACATTTTCGCGTTTCCTGCAATGTATCGCCTATTTATATTGGAAAAAATAAAGCTGCTCTTGCAGGTTATGTAGTGGTAGTAAAAGATCTTACTACACTATATGACATGTTACAGGCGGCGCAAGAAAGTGAAGCTCGTATTCAAAAAAGTGAAAGTACTATCCGGGGGATTTTTGATCATTCAGCGGATGGAATATTGCTGGCCGATCGAAATGGAATTATCCGAGAATGGAGTAGTGGATACGAACGAATATCAGGAATACCTAAGGAAACGACTATCGGAAAAACTATTTGGGAAGTTGCTGCTATGGGCTTCCCATTTGATCAAAGTAACAAAGAAAAACTAGACGCCGAGTTAAAACAGTTGACGCATGACATGCGTCAAAAAATGATTGTCCGACATGTGATACATCGTAAGACAGGCGAGCATCGAATACTTCATATCCTGTATTTTCCGGTGGTCATGTCCGAAGAAAAGATGTTAGGTGCCATCAGCCGCGATGTTACTGAAGAAGTTCGATCACAAGAATTACTTCAACAAAATGAACAGAAACTCACCGCTGAAAGGGATCGCATGCAAACACTTGGCGACAATATGCCCAATGGATGTCTCTACCAGTTCACACTCAACGTTGAGACACAACAGATGGGTTTCACCTATATGAGTCGTTCCTGGGAACACATTACCGGTATTTCGGTAGAAGACGCCATAGGGAATCTGAATCTGTTAATGGCAAGGATACATCCTGACGACTTACCTGTATACATGCAGGCTTTTGAAAATAGTTTGATGAACATGGAACGGTTCAATGTAGAAATCCGATTCATGCTCGACGAAGGAATGATGCGTTGGGGGCGAATATCTTCGACTCCACACCCAGAAGGTCCTAATGTTGTTTGGGACGGATTTATTGTCGACATTACCGAAAATAAACTCGCCGAACAAAAAATCATTGTTGAAAAAGAACGTCTACAGGCACTGGGTGATAACATGCCCAACGGATGCCTCTACCGTACAGTTACCGACGTGAAAACGATGGAAATGAAATTCGCTTATTTGAGCGGGACATGTGAACGTATTTTGAATGTTTCAACGGAAACTGCAATACAAGATATTTCGAATGTTCTCAGGAAAGTCCATCCAGATGATATCCACGCCATGATGCGACACATATATGAAGCGGCACAAGCAGTGACAGATTATAACGACGAAGTCCGCTATTTATACAACGATACGGACCCTCGTTGGATACAAATATCGTCGCATCCACATATGGAAGGTGAAATGTTGGTATATGATGGGTTCATTTTGGATATTACGGATCGTAAACGGGTTGAACAGAAAATGATCGCTGAAAAAGAACGCATGGAAGCATTGGGCGACAATTTACCTGACGGTTGCCTGTTCCGTTTTATGATGGATAATCGTACCCAAAAAGTATTGGGATTCACTTATTTGAGCCGAACATGGGAAATCATGACAGGGGTATCCGTGGAAAATACATTAGCTGATTTCGAAAGTACACTAGCCATGGTACATCCTGACGATTTGCCAATTTATGTACAGTCGATTGAAGAAAGTGCTGCCAACATGAGTAAATTTTCCTTCGAATTTCGTTTTCGTCGCGATGATGGTTACACAGTTTGGTTCAAGGCGTTGTCGAGTCCGCATTTGGAAGATAACATGGTGGTGTGGGACGGGTTTATTCTAAATATTACCGAACGAAAACTTTCCGAACAGGCATTGATTGCTGAAAAAGACCGTTTACAGGCATTGGGTGATTATTTTCCCAACGGTTGCTTGTTTCGTTTCAATTACGACGAAGAAAATAGAAAATTCTCATTTTCGTATTTGAGTAGAACATGGGAAAAACTTACCGGTATTAGTTTAGACGATGGTTTGCACAACATAGATTTCGTGTTGTCAAAAATTCATCCTGATGATCTTGCTTCTTTGGTTAATCGGGCGTGGAAAACGCATGATGAGTTACAAGAAAATTTCGATGCAGAGTTTCGCTTTTTCTATGCTCCCGACAATATGCGTTGGCTACAGATTTCGACACATCGTCATTACGAAAATGAACAAACGGTGTCCGACGGATTTATTCTTGACATCACTGATCGCAAAAACGCTGAACAGCAATTAATGTCCGAAAAGGAACGTCTTGAAACATTAGGCGACAACATCCCTGAAGGGGCACTATTTCGTTATAGATCCCGCAATTTACAAGAGTATATGGTTTTCGACTATGTGAGTGCCACATGGGAAAAAACTACCGGTGTGACAGATGAAGATACTTTGAAAGACGTACGCAATGTGTTCATGCATGTTCATCCTGATGATTTGCCTGCCATGATGGAGAAATTCGACGAAAGTGCCATCAAAATGATCAACCTTAATACTGAAGCCCGTTATTTACACCCCGACGGGTCTATGCGGTGGTTCCAAATAGCATCACATCCGCATCACGAAGGTGAATTCGTAGTATCTGATGGCTACTTACTCGATATCACAAAACGCAAACTCGCCGAAAATGAACTGTTACTCGAAAAAGAACGCCTGCAATCCTTGGGTGACAATTTTCCCAATGGTGCATTATTCCGATTTATTTTCGATATCTCCACTCAAAAAATGGTCATTGGTTATTTAAGTGAATCGTGGACTGAACTGAGTGGAATTCCTAAAGAGGAAGCCATGAAAGATGTAAATATAGCTTTTAGTAGTGTCCTTCCAGAAGATTTATTGGTCTATATGCAAGCTGTACAAGAAAGCGTGTTGAACTTGAGCAGATTCAATGTCGAAATACGTTATAAAAAACGATACAACGAGGAAATCAGATGGATGCAAATATCTTCACAACCTCGGAAAGAAGATAAAAGTATTATTTGTGACGGATTTATGCTGGATATTACCGAACGTAAAAACGCAGAACAACAATTACTGAGCGAAAAGGAACGTCTACAAGCATTAGGTGGGAATCTGCCCGAAGGCGCTTTGTTCCGCTATAAATCCGACACCATTGTCAAAGAGAATATGTACTTTGACTACTTGAGCACCAACTGGGAAAAAATACTCGGAACGAGTATGGAAGATACTTTGAAAGACTCTTTCGTTTTCTTTAACCAGATACATCCTGAAGACCTGCCGGTCGTAATGGAAAAACTATATGAAAGTGGTAAAACTTTGAGCAACCTGCACATTGAAGCTCGTTATTTACACCCCGACGGAACGATCAGATGGATACAAGCCTCGTCACACCCACACATGGAAGGTAGTATGATTGTCTCCGACGGCGTCATCATGGATATCAGCAAACGTAAATTAGTTGAAGAGAAACTTGCCGCCGAACAAGCAAAGTTGAAGTCCCTTACCGACAACGTTCCGACCGGATGTTTATGCCAATTTGCCATCCATCCACAAATGAAAACGATGCGAATGGCATACATGAGCGATAATTGGGAGCGAATTCTGAATTCGCCCGCCGAAGCATCAAAAGAGGACGCCAACGTTGTTTTCTCCAAAGTACATGAGGCTGATCTTCCCAGATTTATGGCTGAGGTTCTACGTACAACTGTAGAAATGGTTCCGTTCAATGTGGAAATCCGTTACCAATACACTGAGGAAGATCTACGTTGGTTACAAATATCAGGTGCACCGCGCTATGAAGGCGAATGGATCATCTTCGACGGTATGGTGATGGATACTACCGCCCGCAAAGTTGCTGAACAACAATTATTAGCTGAAAAAGAACGGGTAGAGACACTGGGAAACAACCTACCCAACGGTTCATTATTCCGTTTCAAAACCTTCCATGAAACGCAAGTGACGAGTTTCGAGTATGTCAGCGCCACTTGGGAACAAGTTACGGGTATATCGGCCGAAGAAACATTGAAAGATGTAACGGCCGTAATGGGACGTATTCATCCCGAAGACATGCCCGAATTGGGAATTCAATTGTATAAAAGTTGTGAGGATATGAGCGATGTGGATGCGGAAGCACGTTTCCTACATCCCGACGGGTCTGTACGATGGATACATCTTGCCTCACATCCGCATATGGAAAATGGGGCGGTAGTATCCGATGGATTTCTGCTCGACATCACCGATCGTAAACAGGCTGAACGCGAGTTGCACGCCGAAAAAGAACGCTTACAGGCATTGGGTGATAACATGCCCAATGGTACATTGTTCCGTTGTATCATGAATACGCAAACCGAAAAAATGTGGTTAGATTATGTAAGCGGTACTTGGGAAAAATTGTTAGGCGTATCGGAAGAAGAATGCCTCAAAGACATACAGACCGTATTCGACCATATTGCCCCCGAAGATTTATCACGTTTTATTGAAGAAATCTACGAAAGTGTTCTTACCTTAAAAAATATCGAAACAATATTACATTATCTGCCTGGTGATGGTTCCGAAAAATGGTTCCAGGTTTCGGCGCATCCCCATCGCGAAGGCGATTTGGTATACTCCGACGGATTCGTGTTGGACATTACCGATCGCAAAAATGCAGAACAATTACTATTTAATGAGAAGAACCGACTGCAAGCCTTGGGTGATAATTTCCCCGGCGGAACGCTGTTCCGTTTCAAGATGGATATGCAAACCGAAGAAATGTCATTTGATTATGTGAGCGGTACTTGGGAAAAATTTTCGGGCATACCCATTGAAAAATCGCTGGCCGATATACGAGTCGTCCTTGCACATATAGTTCCCGACGATTTGCCGCGTTTGATAGAAAATATCAACATCAGTGCCAAGTTGCTTGAAAATATCGATACAGCAGTCCGTTACCTGCATCCCGATGGCACTATTCGGTGGTATCAGATATCGTCACATCCTCATCGTGAAGATCACGTAGTTTATTCCGATGGGTTTATCCTCGATATTACCGCACGAAAAAATGCAGAAAACGCCTTGTTTGCGGAAAAAGAACGTTTGCAGGCATTAGGTGACAATTTCCCAGACGGAACACTTTTTCGTTTCAAAATGGATGTGCAAACTGGCACTATGTCGTTCGATTACGTGAGTGGAACATGGGAAAAAACATTGGGCGTATCAGTCGAATCCTCGTTGGCTGACATACATACTGTTTTTGCACATGTAGCACCCGACGATTTGCCACATCTGATAGAAGGCATCCGTGAAAGCGTTGAAACTTTGGAAAACATCAATGTGGAAATCCGTTATATTCATCCTGTGAGTCGGATGGAACGATGGTATCAAATATCGTCACATCCTCACCGCGAAGACAATATTGTATACTCCGACGGATTCATCCTCGACATTACTGCGCGAAAAACAGCCGAACAAGAATTGCGTTCCGAAAAAGACCGATTAGAAGCGTTAGGAAACAACATTCCGGACGGATGTCTCTATCGATTTTCACTTGATCCCATAACCGGAGTAATGAAAATGCTTTATGTCAGTGCAACATGGGGCGAGGTTACCGGAGTTTCTTCAGATCGTGCGATGAAAGATATTGCAGCTGTTTTTGAAAGAGTATATCCCGAAGATTATCTCTGTATGGTAGAACTCATACAGAAAAATGTAAAAACCCTGTCGAACTTCGAAATGGAATTGCGTTTTCATTTGAATGAAGAGACGCGTTGGGTACAACTTATCTCACGCCCACATATGGAAGATAATTTCGTGATTTGGGATGGTATTCTATTAGATGTTACATGGCGTAAAGAGGCCGAACGCAAATTGATTGCTGAAAAAGACCGGCTGGAAACACTTGGAAACAATTTACCTGACGGAAGCCTATATCGTCTTATCTTAAATCGGGATACTGACAAAATGTATATGGAATATGTCAGTGCCACATGGGAAATGGTGACTGGACTCACACCCGACTCTGTGATTGAAGACATGAAGCCCTTCTTCGACATTGTACACCCCGAAGATCTGCCTTATCTAATGGAAGTATCCGAAACAAGCGGAAACGACCTGACTAATGCCAACGTAGAAATACGTATCAATAACAAAGGAAATATTCGTTGGATACAAATTGCATCGCATCCGCATGCAGAAGGTAACACTGTGGTATGGGACGGTATTATGACAGATATTACCCGCCGTAAAGAGGCCGAACAAGAATTAGAAACGGAAAAGGACCGTTTGCAAGCGTTGGGCGATAATATTCCTGGCGGATGTCTTTATCGATTCATTCTCGATGCGCAAACAGGACAAATGCACATATCGTATGTCAGTGCCACATGGGAAACAGTCACAGGAGTTTCTGCTGATGCCGCCATAGCTGACATCTCATCAGTTTTTGGAGCAGTATATCCCGAAGATTTGGTATATCTACAACAAGCCATACAGAAGAGTGCTCAAACGATGACCAATTTCAATTGCGAAATACGTGTCGCCGACTATGGCCGTCCTCGTTGGGTACAAATGGCCTCGCACCCGCATTTTGAAGGTGTAAACATCGTCTGGGACGGCATCATTCTCGATGTTACCCGCCGTAAAGAAGCAGAACGAGAATTGACAACCGAAAAAGATCGGTTACAGGCATTGGGCGACAATTTTCCCGGAGGTACTTTATTTCGTTTCGAAGTCGATGCCGAACAATTTACCCGATCTGACGCAAATTCATGGTTACAGCATCTTAAACTTTCATATGCGAGCGCTACGTGGGAAAAAATCAGCAACACCTCATTGGATCAAGCCATGCAAAATATTTCAGTGCCATTTGTGAAAATTTTGCCTGAAGACTTGGCGGAAATTATTCCCCAAATGCATGAAAGTTTGAATACGCTTATTGAATTCAATACCGAAATCCGTTATAACTATACTGATTCCGAAATGAGATGGCTGCAAATAGCTGCTGTTCCGCGACGTGAAGACGACAGGATATTGACGGACGGATTTATTCTCGATATTACCGAACGCAAAAATATAGAAACAGAGCTGACCGTATATCGTGAGGAGCTTGAACGTTTGGTGAAAGAACGTACAGAAGAGCTTGAAGCTACCAACGAGGAACTATATGCCACCAATGAAGAGCTATACGCTACCAACGAAGAATTCGCCGTCACCAACGAAGAATTACACACCAAAAATGACCAGTTACGAAACGAAATTGCTGCCCGTATGGAGGTAATGAAAAAGTTGGAAGATAGCGAAAGCAAGGTCCGCAATTTCATTGAGCAATCATTTGAAGGCATTATGATATTGGATTCCGAGGGTCATATCATTGAATGGAACCGCTCGTTAGAAACGATGACAAAACTCGCCCGCAATGAAGCGATGGGATGTTACGAATGGGATTTGCTGAGAAACTTTTTGTCGGGAGAAGATCTTATGCCCGAAAACTTCGAAAAATTGCGTCAATCACGACTCCAATACCTTCGCGAAGGCCGTAACCTTCCTCCTGTTACCGAAGAATTAACCCTTTACATGCCCGACAGGACCAAACGATACATGCAAGTATCCATGTTCCCTATTGGACTCGCTGATACGTGTTATTTTGGACGCATCCTGCATGATATCACCGAGCAGAAACTGACCGACATGGAATTGGAACAATACCGGACTCAGTTGGAACAAATGGTGGAAGTTAAGACTCGTGAATTAGTTGTCAGTCAAGAACGTTTAGTATCATTGAGCAACAATCTGCCAGGCGGAGTTATTTACCAATTGATGGACAAAAATATGGAAACTACTTGGTTTTCATATATCAGCGCCTATTTCACAGACATGTTTGAAATTAGTGTCGACGAAGTAATGGCCGATCCCACGCCATTTTATATGTGCATTTATCCTGAAGATCAACAACGATTGATGACACATTATGCTTCAACGAATGAAAACAGTGATATAGATATAGAGTACCGCATTCGAACCAAATCGGGCAATACTAAATGGATACACATGCGTTCGAGTCATCACTCGATTGATGACAATATACGTGTATGGGACGGATTTATGATCGATATCACTGACCGTAAACTGGCCGAACAAGAATTGGAAAATACACGTCGCCAACAAGCTATATTGATTAAAGTATTGCAAGTAGTACAATCAGCTGATAATCTACCCAATGCATTGAATATTTCGCTTGCTGAAATGGGCAAATATACGGGAGTAAGCCGTGTATATATCTTCGAAAAAAATGTCGATGGAACCATTGTAAACAATACTTACGAATGGTGCAACGAAGGCATAGGAGCGACAATTGACGGTATGCAAAATATACCTATTGAATATATGCAGGATTGGTTTGATACGTTCAATGCAGGGAAATACATCTGTACCTCCGATATCAATACATTGAGCCCCACATCTGCACAAGCTTTGAAAGAACAAGGGGTAAAATCTATATTGGTTTTCCCGCTCTCTGCCAATGGAGTCAATTATGGGTTTGTCGGATTCGACGACTGTGAATCTCACCGGGAATGGGAACAAAGCGAATTAGAATTATTAATCAGTTTATCGCAAATCATTTCGACAACTACACATCGCTACCA
>JAVBMZ010000140.1:0-23750 GCA_031551935.1 Bacteroidales bacterium | reverse complement strand
AAACCGTTGATAACAGGAAGTTCGTCAACACCAGGAAGCGGAGGACGGGTAAAATATTGGGCCGTATTTTCTACGCTATATACGAATGGTATATTCAAAGGGAAAGCATTTTTGTCAACTACCAAGTCTCCAGCGGGTACTTCATCCCAATCCACAATAGTGCCTTTGCCTTTCAGTGCAATATTTTCGGTAATTTCAACATTGTAGACATATTTCTTGCCTGCTTCGAAATTAGCGCCAGACACTACAATCGTTTTCTGTGTACCGTCGGTTGGAATATTAAAAGTAAGTTCATAGCTAAACGCGCCGCTCGAAGGAAGTACAATTGCTTCAGCTACAGCGGAAGCTGTACCGGCAGTAACTTTCATATTGAAATTGGCTTTGGAATCGTTCACAGAAAGTGCACCAGCCGAAAGATCGAATGTACCCAATGTGTTCATACCTGATACGGTGATGACCATGTCTGCAAGCGTTACTTCAGTCAGGTTTGTGATATTCAGGACAAGCTTACTCAATTTGTGCTCGAACACCATATTTGCAGTGGGGTCATTTTTAGTGATACCCTTTACATTAGCGGAGTAGAGCAGGTCGATAGCTGCCTGCGATGATTGATCGGTAACATTAACCGCATATGTATAGTTCGAAAGACCTGCCACATAGGGATAATATGACACAAAGTCTACTGGAGAACCATTGGGCGGGAAAAAGATAGTTTCAGCACTGGAAGCAGGCGAAAACCAACCAGTTTCCCCATTCATAGAGGTAGTGTACTTTTTATTTTCTGCAAGAGTATTGGCAGCAACCGTACCGTTTGCGGTAACCATATAAATACCAATGGCATCGTTTGCAGCCCAGATCGTGCTACCACCCTGATTAACAGTAGTTTTTACAGAGCCATAGAATGATGCAGCACCCTCCGGTAAAGTAGGAGTGGTGATAGCATCCTCTTTTTTGCAACCTGCAAAAACAAGCGCAACAGCTACGAAAGCAAGGAACGTTAATTTAAAATTTTTCATAATAAATTAAATTTAAGTGAAAGATTAAGAGATAAAGATTAAGTAAAAATTTGTGAAAAATATGCAACACCAGCATTTTATGCAGGTCTTCCAGATCCTATGTTAAGAAAAATTCCTTACATTTGTCGGTTCAAAAAATGAACTTATAGTTTCAATGTATTTTATAGTTCATGACTTTTTCCGAATAAATGTGACGATAAATATATGCATTAGTTTCCTCATAGCGCAACCAGAATGACACAAAAGCTGTCAATTTGGTAACATATAGGTGCGAAGTGGAAACAAAAGCTATCTACGTGGCAACATATATCTGAAACCGACTTTGCCGTCCAAAATATCATTAAAAACACTGCTATTTTATCCCGATTTTTTCTCAAAAAAATGAACCCGAAAGATAAGCGAACAATTATATCCCGCTGTTTCACTACTCCTTATTTTATCGGAAAGAATCGTGTGTCGCTGTATGGTGTTGCCTATTGTGAAACCATTTACAGATTGCTTCCAAGCTGTAGGGTGCTTTGCCCATGCTAAACGCTATAGATTTTTGCGCTATGACAACATAATACCTGCATATTCACTTCGGCATTACTTTTGTTATTTAAAATCAAAGTAGTATATTTGTATCCAATTGTTGTTTATGCAGGTAAAAGGTATATACTCCATAAGGAGCCGGTCAGCGGCTTGGGTGATGTTGGCGCTTTTCATGTTTTTTTCTCTCTCAGCGCCTATGTTGGGAATGGAAATTGTTGAAAAGCAGCTCGTCAAACAGGCAGTGATCGATATACCGCAAAGCCTGGCTGTGAATAAGAACTTCCAACCAGCAGACGGAAAATATGATTTCGGGCAACAACGCATCACCTCCATTTTTAGTCTCGAGTGCGGGGGCCTATTAACTGCCCACATCGCCCGAGTATCTGAAGATCTGCAAAGACAATTATCGACAATATCCTTTCCGCTATTTACTATAGCAACTTACTTATTCGACTGCGTATTCCGTATTTGATTTGATGGGACGGCATATCTATGATGATATGCTGCTGGCGTTATTTATAATAACTCCATTGTGTTATTATATCCGTGCAAAAGATTTCGGTAATCTTTTATATGAGCGGACATTATTATGATCATACATTAAATTAAAATTATCAATCATGGAAAACAATTTCGAACCTAATATGGAACAAGAAGCACCATCAGGCAAAAATACCAGTTATGCTAAAGTTATAGTGATTTTTTCCGTTGCTATGGCTGCTTTATTGTTCGGTCTGAATTATCTTTTCAGTCATATTTTTTAACCTCCTACATGTTTTCAATAGTTTCAAAAACTTTATCATGACATCAGATGAAAAACATGCTAAGCTTTTAGCATTAGCCACCTTATACGAAAAAAATGAACCTGAAAGAATGTTGCAGGTTCAGAAAGTCACCTGTCGTTCCAGAGACATCAATTTGATATTGGATGACATCTGTGATGATGGATTTAGGAGTTGGGTACAGTCAGTATCCCACCTGTTCAGACCTAGTTAGTCATATTTTCCAAAACCGGAATTGTTACATCCAAAATAACAATTCCGGTTTTTTTGTGTTTTATTATTCTGATAATTTCTTATCAGCCAGTGAAATCATCATCCAAAAGCTGAATATTCATATTTGGAAGCTACGATGGAAACATATATATAAATATCCATTATTTTCTTCTATAAAAAACAACTAATCATCAACCATCAAGATGCATCTTTCTATCGAATCCATTCTTCTATTTGCCTCTGTCCTCTTTTTTGTCAGTCTTTTTGCCTCTAAAGCCAGCAATCGCATCGGAGTTCCTGTGTTATTGCTGTTTCTTGGTATAGGAATGCTTTTTGGCGTAGATGGGTTGGGGTTTGAATTCGGGAACTACAAAATGGCACAAACTATCGGTACTGTGGCATTATGTATGATTCTATTTTCAGGGGGATTGGATACGCAGTACCGTGATATCAAACCTGTAGTAGCACAAGGGGTGATATTAGCCACGCTGGGTGTGTTATTGACTGCTTTTATCACAGGTGCTTTTATTTATTATGTTGCCCAGATCTGGTATTCCGAGATCAAAATTACTTTTTTGGAATCGTTGTTGTTGGCTTCAGTAATGTCATCAACCGATTCGGCATCGGTGTTTTCCATTCTACGCGGTAAAGGTGTACGGTTAAAACATAACCTAAAACCAATGTTGGAACTTGAAAGTGGTAGTAATGACCCAATGGCATACATGTTAACGATTGTCCTCATCCAATTGATAACAAGCGGACAAGGTAATGCTGCCGAATATGGTAATGCTGTTCTTTCATTTTTCATGCAGTTTTTTATCGGGATAGGTGCAGGATATATTTTAGGAAAAGCTTCTGTCTGGCTTATCAATAAAATCAACTTAAATAACGATTCACTTTATCCTATTCTTTTGTTTACTTGCGGCATATTTATTTTTTCGGCTACGTATTTTATTAAAGGGAACGGCTATTTAGCAATTTACCTTGCGGGGTTGATCATTGGTAATGCAAAGATCGTACATAAACGACCGGCCATCAGGTTTTTTGATGGACTAGCCTGGCTTAGCCAGATTGTCATGTTCCTTACACTCGGTTTGTTGGTCAACCCTAACGAATTATGGCCCGTAGCTATGATTAGTCTTATTATCGGTATGTTTATGATTTTTGGATCACGTCCGTTAAGTGTTTTTATCTCATTGCTACCGTTCCCCAAGATGCCTTTTAAAGATAAATTATTTGTTTCTTGGGTGGGACTACGAGGTGCGGTACCGATTATCTTTGCCATCTATCCCTTAGCTGCCGGATTAGACAATTCTCACCTGATTTTTAACATTGTATTCTTTATCACATTGATTTCACTGTTGGTACAAGGAACTTCGCTGGTTAAAATGGCTGAATGGTTAGGCTTGTCCAATACTGAGAAGGATATAAGCGAATTTAAAGATTTTGATGTGGAATTTTCTGAAGACATCAAATCGACCATGACAGAGATTGAAATCAACGAAGATATTTTGAAAATAGGCCATCGATTAATGGATATGCCTCTGCCAGATCATACATTAGCGGTCATGGTCAAACGCGACAGTAAATATTTTATACCAAAAGGGAATACAGACCTGTCATTAGGTGATAAATTGCTGGTTATTACCAATAACGAAGATGGTTTGGTAGAAACATACAACAATCTGGGCATTACTGATTATCGACTGAAACGAACTTAATCGTTGGTTTCGAAGATGCGTCCCACAACAAGACAAAAGTATCAAATTTTGTTTTTTCCCAAGCGACACTTTGCCCGTCCGGTAGACTAACTCTCCAGTACAGCAACAGCCTTTTATGGTAAACGAGTACCAAAAATCACTTAGTGGGTGATGAGATTATCAACCAAAAAATAGCTATTATGGACAACTTTATAGCGATTTATAGCTATAAAATAGTGAAATATCGCTATAAAATTGTTTTTTTTAGCTATTATGTAGTGGTTTATCGCTATTAAATAGCGAAATTTAGCTATTTTTATTTTTGTGTTGATTTTATCATCAACGTGTTATTGGATCATTGAATTCTTGAATCAGGAACCCGCCTGACCGAGTCTAGTCGGGCAGGCCCGCCTGAATGGCGTAGTCGGGCAAGTCATTGAATCAGAAATATATATATTTTGATGCATCAGATCTGTTTTCGTAAATCAAAAATACAGACATTTTTCCAACGATTTTATAACTTTGCCCATCCATATAAATTCGTCATAAAAACGTGAGGAATACCATTCTTTTTTGTATCTTGGTTCTATCATTGGTCGGCTGTTTTTTGGTCGTGCTTTTTACTGGTAATGTGCGTATCCCGTTTCCGGATGTGATGGGCATATTGTTTACCGGACAACATTCGACAGAAGGATGGGTGACGATTATCCGTGAATTTCGTTTACCGAAAGCTGCAACATCTGTATTAGCCGGTATGGCATTGAGTGTAAGCGGCCTGCAAATGCAGACTGTATTCCGCAATCCTTTGGCTGGACCATATGTATTAGGGATCAGTGCTGGAGCAAGCCTTGGCGTGGCCATCATGATCATGGGATTGTCTGGCATAGCTGCCGGAAGCAGTATCGGTATGGCAAGTAACTGGATGATTGTCCTTGCTGCATTTTTGGGCGCTTCGGCTGTATTGTTACTCATATTTATGGTATCCTTACGCATCAAAGATGTGATGACTATCCTCATACTCGGTATCATGTTCGGGAGCATCACGTCGTCTTTTATCAATGTGTTGCAATATTTCAGTAACGAGAACCTGTTGAAAACATTTACCATATGGACCATGGGTAGTCTTAATGGTGTAACCGTATCACAACTAAAAATATTAGCCCCCTGCGTACTGACAGGTTTGGCCGTATCATTGATTTCCGTAAAAGCTTTAAATGCAATGTTATTGGGTGAGAATTATGCGCGTAGTCTTGGCGTGAACATTATTGCGTGGCGATTGATGATTTTTTTCAGCACAGGGCTCCTTGCAGGAAGTGTCACTGCCTTTTGCGGCCCCATAGGGTTCATTGGCATTGCCGTACCGCACATTTGCCGCATACTTTTCCGGACTGCCGATCAACGAATTTTACTCATTGCTTGTATGTTGGTCGGAGCCATTGTCTTACTGATGAGCGATCTCCTGTCACAATTGCCGGGTAACGGAATTATGTTACCGATCAACTCGGTTACCGCATTTATCGGTATTCCCGTCATTATCTGGATAATTGTCAGAAACCACAAGATGTCATCGTTGGTATAAACATTTTTCCTGCTTGGGCGTTTCAGATGGTATAATCAATTTCCAACATCTGTAAAATGTCCATCCAATGAAAAAGAAACTATTTCTTTGTACTATATGTGTTGTCGCATATACTTTCCTGGCACAAGCCCAAACGCCACGCATAGATTCACTGGCGTTGTATGTGCTAAAACGTGCTGCAGCAACTATCCAACATCTTTCGTCATGTAAATATACAGCGCATATTACCTACGATGTGTTGACTGACGACCTCGGACTCATCAAGCACAGTTACACCGACGAAGTTGCTATGAGTTTTCCAGACAAAATGCATATCATGTCGACAGGCGATAAAGGCAAGCGACTCATGATATACAACAAGGAAAAGTTCTATTTGTATTCATACGACAAAAATACCTTCGTGGAAGCCAATGCCCCGGAAACCATCATCGGAGCTATTCATGCCATCAACTACAATTACGGTATTGAGTTTCCTGCAGCAGACTTTTTCTATCCTACTTTCGTAGAAGATGTCCTTGCCACCGGTGGAAACCTGATATATTTAGGAACGACCTGGATCGACGGACAAGAATGTCATCATATTGCAGGTCTGGATACAAACAAGACCGGTTTTCAGTTTTGGATTACAGACATACATTTTATTCCGGTAAAAATGGTGATGGTATATGGTTCGGAAAAAGAAGCTCCTCAGTACGAAGCAACATACACCAACTGGGTATTAAATCCTGCTCTTCCCAGTAGTTTGTTTGAATTTATTCCACCTCCATCAGCAATCAAAACCAAATTGACCCCTATTATTCAATCGACCAAATAATTGTGTATTATGTTACCATATCGTTCGCATATCATATATATTGTTTTCATCGTTTTCGGGCTTTTGTGTTCACAAACAGCAGAAGCACAACGCTATTATCATTATCCTCCACCTCGCCCTGTACCCCCTCCCAGGCCTGTCCCTCCACCCAGACCTGTTCCCCCACCGCGACCTGTACCACCTCCTCGTCCCATGCCACCACCACCGCGGCCTGTACCTGTACCTGTGCCAGTACCTTACCATCCGTATCATCCTTATTATTATCACCCTTATGTGCCTTACTATTGGGGTCCGGCATGGCATCCTATCGGATTTATGGTAGCCACCCTGACTACGGCAGCTATCATTGTCTCTGTGGAGAACCAGCAATATCACTATGATAGTGGCGTGTACTATATTCAGGCGTCCGACGGATACAAAGTAGTTCCCGCCCCTGTAGGAGCAGTAATAACGACATTGCCATCAGGTTATTCCGTAGTGACAGTCGAGTCCAATACATATTATTACTATGGCGGCGCGTATTATGTTAAATCGGGATCGTCCTATAAAGTCATTGCACCACCCACCGGAGCTGTAGTAAACAAGTTACCGGACGGAGCAAAAGAAGTTACCGTAAACGGGCAAAAGTATATTGAATACAATGGCACGTATTACCAGCCTATTTCACAAGGCGGTCAGGATGCATACGAAATAGTTGTTGTTAAGTAAAATACTCATTATTTCAAGCCGACCCATTTCTTGATATCATTCAATTTCTGTAAGGCTTCCAGAGGAGTAATGTTGTTGATATCTACTCTTTTGATTTCATCCCTGATTTGTTTCAGGACGGGATCATCTAATTGGAAGATGGATAATTGATATCCCTCGCGTTGTTGTCCTAAATCGCCCACCGGTTTGGCGGCAATGTTGGTATTATCGTTATCTGCTTCCAGTTTTTTCAAGATCTCTCCCGCACGGGCAACAATGCTTTTGGGCATTCCGGCCATTTGCGCCACGTGGATGCCAAAACTATGTTCGCTCCCTCCCCTGACCAGTTTACGAAGAAAAATCACTTTATCATCCAGTTCTTTCACCGCCACGTTATAATTCTTAATACGGGCAAAACTCTTCTCCATTTCGTTCAACTCATGGTAATGAGTGGCAAATAATGTCTTGGCCTTTGCCGTAGGATGTTCATGGATATATTCGGCCATAGCCCAGGCAATGGAAATACCATCGTATGTACTGGTTCCCCGGCCAATCTCGTCAAGAAGGATCAAGCTGCGAGGCGATAAATTGTTCATAATACTGGCTGCCTCAGTCATTTCTACCATAAAAGTTGATTCTCCCTGAGAAATGTTATCCGACGCACCCACGCGGGTAAAAATCTTATCAACATACCCAATTTCAGCGCTTTTTGCAGGAACGTAACAGCCTATTTGAGCCATCAATACAATCAATGCTGTTTGACGAAGCAGCGCCGACTTACCCGACATATTAGGGCCGGTAATCACAATCATCTGTTGCTCCGTGCTATCCAAATAAACATCATTGGCTACATACGGATTATCAGGCGGCAGGTAAGCTTCAATTACCGGATGACGCCCTTGTTCGATACGAATGCTATCACTATCGGTGATGATGGGCTTTACATAATGGTTATCGATAGCTATGCGGGCGTAGGATAGAAGACAATCCAAACGAGCGATAAGCGATGCATTTAATTGAATGGCCGGAATATATTCAGACACGGCTGCCACCAATGCGGCAAACAATTCCGTCTCCAAATGCAGTATTTTTTCCTCTGCACCCAATATTTTAGATTCGTATTCCTTCAATTCTTCAGTGATATAGCGCTCGGCGCTCACCAGAGTCTGCTTGCGTATCCATTCGGGTGGAACTTTGTCCTTATGCGTATTACGTACCTCAATATAATACCCAAACACATTGTTAAAATGCACTTTAAGAGATGTGATTCCAGTACGCTCGATTTCGCGTTGCTGCACTTCCATCAAGTAGTTTTTGCTGGAATGCTGTATGTGTCGCAATTCATCTAACCCAGAGGATACTCCCTGTGCAATCACATTTCCTTTGTTCACCATGTTCGGAGGATCATCTGTTAGTTCCCGTTCGATACGGTCACGAATGGAGGCGCAAGGATTAAGTTGTTCTGCAATACCTATCAATGAAGCATGATCTGACTGCTGGCAGGCCTCCTTAATAGGTACGATAAGAGACAATGCATTTTTCAATTGTACTATTTCGCGTGGTGTGACACGTCCGGCAGCTATTTTAGCAATAATACGTTCTATGTCGCCCACCCGCCGTATCTGTTCACTCAACGATTCGGCAATATCCCCGTGTTGATAAAAATATTCTGTCACATTCAAACGATCGTTAATGCTCCGAGTATCTTTCAACGGCAATGCTATCCAACGTTTCAACAAACGAGCGCCCATCGGCGATAATGTTTTGTCAATCACTTCGCACAAGGTACGTCCCCCTTCATTAGAGGAATATAAGAGTTCTAAGTTACGGATGGTAAACTTATCCAACCATACATAAGTATCCTCGTCAATACGGGACACTTTATTGATATGTCCTAATTGTTCGTGTCGCGTAATATCCAAGTATTGCAATATGGCTCCGGCAGCGGTGATGGCCATCTGCATATTATCAATGCCAAAACCTTTTAAATTCATGGTTTTGAACTGATGTAACATCTTTTCACGGGCAGTATCCGGTACAAAAGCCCAGTCTTCAAGTACAGAAAGATAAAACCGCGTACCAAAAGTATCTTTAAACCAGCTTTGTTTACTGCGTTCTACTAGAATCTCCTTAGGATTAAAGCCATTCAATAACTTATCCACATATTCTATCAATCCCTCAGCTACCAAAAATTCGCCGGTAGAGACATCTAAAAAAGCCACTCCGACGACATTTTTCTCCATATGCACACAGGCCAGAAAGTTATTTTCTTTATTATCGAGTATTTGGTCGTTAAAGACTACTCCGGGGGTCACTAATTCAGTGATACCGCGTTTCACAACAGTTTTAGTTGTTTTGGGGTCTTCCAGCTGTTCACAAATAGCTACACGTTGCCCTGCACGCACCAAACGCGGTAAATAAGTATCCAAGGCGTGATAGGGAAAACCTGCCAATTCTACAAAAGACGCTACGCCATTAGCCCGACGGGTCAATGTAATGCCAAGAATTTCTGCCGCACGGATGGCGTCTTCTCCAAAGGTTTCGTAAAAATCGCCTACGCGAAACAACAGGATAGCATCGGGGTGTTTTCCCTTAATGCTATAGTATTGTTTCATCAACGGCGTTTCAACATATTTTTTATCTGACACTGTGTTCATGTAATTGATTACCGGTGATTGTAAAGGAATTTGCTGAAGTTCTATGCTTACATGTATACATTTCTTGCGAATCTTGGAAATAATAAAAACACGTAGGTATATATGCTTTTGGTTTCATGCAAAAATAAATGTTCATCACCAATCCTGAAAGTTTATTTATCAACATTCTAAAATGATGAGGAGAAAACAGTTTCTGTCGTCATGACTTCGTCAATGTAAAGGATTATTTTCGACAAGCCATAATCTACATCCTAACATCTAACTATACCATACCGTATAGTATGGTCATTTTTGTGTAAAGCCTAAGCATCATCTACCATTAAAAAAAACTGTTAGGTATTGTAAAAATAAATTAGACTTTATATAAATCATATAATGCCACTGTTGATAACAAGGATATTGCGCAAGCATACCACAAAAAAACCGCTCTTCGGAGCGGTTCTGTATAAAATATCAAAATCAAGATAATTATTTGTTTACTTGAAATTTTGTATCACCTTTTTCGAAGAAATCGACAATTTGTTGTGCAGCTGCTAACCCTGCATTGATGTTGGCCTCAGCCGTTTCCGCGCCCATCTTCTTTGAGGTAGCAAAAATACGTGTTCCAACACTGTCCTGCATTTTGGTTAATGCGTCAGGTGCTATATCTGAAGCATACTTCAAATCATTACGTTCCATCATAGCTTTGAGCAAACCTTCCTCATCAATCACTTCCTTGCGGGCAGTGTTGATAAGCGTTCCACCTTTGGGCATAGAGGAAAGTAAATCGTAACCAATAGATTTTTTGGTTTGTTCGGTTGCCGGAATATGCAATGACACATACTGGCAAGTTGCATACAAATCTTTTATGCTCGAAACAACCTGAATACCATCTTTCTTGATGACTTCAGGTGCAACAAACGGGTCATATGCATATACTTCCATGCCAAATCCCTTACCAAGCAAGGCAACTAACTTTCCAACATTGCCATAAGCGTGAATTCCCAGTTTTTTACCTTTCAACTCGGTACCTGTTCCTGGTTGCCAAGCATTACGAGCCATATAAATCATCATACCTATGGCCAATTCAGCCACAGCATTTGAATTCTGCCCGGGAGTATTCATCGCCACAATACCCTTTGCTGAACATGCTGCCAAATCGAGATTATCATAACCTGCTCCGGCACGTACCACAATTTTCAGTTTCGGAGCAGCGTCAACCACTTCCTTGGTCACCTTGTCACTACGAACAATCAAGGCATCGGCATCGGCAACAGCCTGGTATAATTCAGAAGGCGTCGTATATTTTTCGAGTAAAACTACTTCATACCCTGCCTTGCTCAAAATATCTTTGATTCCGTCAACAGCTACTCCCGCAAAAGGTTTTTCTGTTGCAATTAATACTTTCTTCATTGTTATATGATTAAAACGCCTATTTTTTAGATTCAAATTCTTTCATGCAATCTACTAAGGCTTGCACACTTTCTATAGGCATTGCATTGTAAACAGATGCACGGAAACCACCGACAGAACGGTGGCCTTTAATACCCACCATACCTTTAGATTGAGCAAATTCTAAGAATTCTTTTTCTAAATCCTGATATCCGTCAGCCATTACGAAACAAATATTCATGACCGAACGATCTTCAACAGCAGCTGTGCCTTTGAATAATTTATTACGATCAATCTCCTGATACAAAATATCAGCTTTTGCCTTGTTTCGTTGTTTCATACCAACCACTCCACCATTGACTTTAAGCCATTTTAAAGTCTGAAGAGCTGTATAAATAGGCAACACCGGAGGCGTATTGTACATGGAGCCATTTTCGATATGTATCCGGTAATCGAGCATGGAAGGAATATAGCGAGATACCTTACCAAGAATGCTGTCCTTGACAATAATAAGCGTCACTCCAGCACTTGACAGGTTTTTTTGTGCTCCAGCATATATCAATCCATACCGAGAAACATCTACTGGACGGCTGAAAATGTCGGAGGACATATCGGCCACCAATACGGTGTCTACCGTTGGATCATCTGCCAACTCAGTACCGAAAATAGTATTATTAGTGGTAACATGAAAATAATCAACATCCGATGGCACCGTGTACCCTTTGGGAATATATGAAAAATTAGCATCCTTAGACGAAGCCACTTCAATAGTTGCGCCAAAACCTTTAGCTTCCTTCAAAGCCTTACTGGCCCAAGTACCAGTATTCAGATAAGCGGCTTTTTTTTCCAGCAGATTGTAGGGTACCATGCAAAACTGTAGACTCGCCCCACCGCCCAGAAAAATCACCGAATAGCCTTCAGGAACCGACAATATTTCCTTTACGAGTGCTACTGCTTCGTCCATCACTGCTTCAAAGTCTTTACTCCGGTGCGATATTTCCATTACCGACATTCCGCTGCCGTTAAAGTCCAAAACGGCTTGTGCAGTCGCTTCAACTGCTACACGAGGTAGGATAGAAGGACCTGCATTAAAATTGTGTTTTTGCATACTGTATTTGAGATTAAAAATACTTTCAAAAAAGTGGAACAAAAATATAAGTTTTTTTACAACCTTCACTATCATCATACAAAAATCCAACAATGAGTTATCAACCATCCATTCTAAGTTATAAACCATTATGATGTAAGTGAACATCATAACTCATTAGAAAAACGTTGATATAGGTCAGTTGATTTTTCTTTGGATATGTTGCAAATAAAATCAACTTGATCACCTGCAGCATAAATTCTCATTTTTCTTCCCTCTTATTCGTATAAGTTATATAACTTTGCTGACATCCCATGGTTAATTCATGTGAACGTATATGAAGCAAATGATGAAGCGCATAAAGACATCAACGTCAGGTGGAAGATTCGGAACAGCTCCTGTATTTTTCACTTCGATCTCCACCATACTCGGTGCTATCTTATTTTTGCGGTTCGGCTATGCTACTGGAATGCTCGGTTTTTGGGGCGCTTTTTTAATTATTATCCTCGGGCACCTTATCACCATCCCGACTGCTCTGGCTATTTCCGAAATTGCCACCAACAAACGTGTTGAAGGTGGTGGCGAATATTTTATCATATCTCGCTCATTCGGGTTGAAAATCGGGTCCACCATTGGTATTGCCCTTTATTTTTCACAAGCCATTAGTGTGGCCTTTTATGTTATTGCTTTCACCGAGACCTTTGAGCCATTCTTTAATTGGTGGACGACCCGTTTTGGTTTTGAACTTCCCCGACAGGTTATCAGCATACCTGTGCTCTTACTCACGGCACTTATTATTCTACGCAAAGGGGCCGGTTCCGGCCTTAAAATGCTATACATTGTTATTACAGTTCTATTTGTAGCATTGGTTTGTTTTTTTATGGGAAATCCTATCGATGCAGGCGATGATCCTACCCGTATTGCCGGAAACAATTTTGGATTTTTCAATAAGGATAAGTTCTTCATCCTGTTTGCCATCTGTTTTCCTGCATTCACAGGCATGACTGCAGGAGTAGGACTAAGTGGGGATCTCAAGGATCCGGGAAAATCCATCCCTTTGGGAACAATGGGTGGGACCATTGCCGGGCTCATTGTATACATTTTTGTCATTTGGAAATTATCTATTTCTGCCTCGCAAACCGACTTGATAGAACATCAACTCATCATGTCAAAAATCGCAGTGCTGGGCCCCATGGTTATTCCACTGGGATTGGCAGCTTCTACACTTTCATCAGCTATCGGATTCATTATGGTAGCCCCACGCACGTTACAGGCGCTTGCCAATGACAAAAGTTTCCCATCCAGGCAAGCCAATATTGCGCTTGCCAAGGGAAAAGGAAAAACGCGTGAACCATTCAATGCATCGTTGGTTTCTATTGCTATTGCATTGGTATTTGTGATGCTGGGCAATGTGAACATGGTAGCTGAAATTATATCCATGTTTTTCCTAATCACTTACGGAACGTTATGTCTGATTTCGTTTCTCAATCACTTTGGTTCACCGCCATCATATCGTCCCCGTTTTAAATCGAAATGGTATTTCTCATTAGGCGGGTTTTTATTATCCGTGTGGGTTATGTTCCGCATCAACCCATTCTATACCATCATGTCCTATATTGTCATTGTATTAATTTATCTATTTATAGAGCATTATAACAAAGATCAGAAAGGACTTGTCAACATATTTAAAGGGGCCATTTTTCAATTAAACAGGCGACTTCATGTGTTCATTCAGAAAAATCAGGTAGGAATGGACGATATCGACTGGCGACCGGCAGCTATCTGTATATCTTCTAATTCGCTCGAACGCGAGAAAGTACTCGACCTGATGAAATGGATAAGTTACCAACATGGATTTGGAACTTATTTCCACTATATCGAAGGATATTACAGCAAACAAACTTATGCTGAATCCCAAAAAATAATCAAACAGCTCGTTGATAGCCAAATAGAGCGAGGAAGCACTTTTTACATTGACACGATGATTTCTCCCTCTTACACGTCAGCTATAGCACAAGTGATCCAGTCGCCATCCATTTCGGGCATGGAGAACAATATGGTCATATTTGAATTCAAAAAAGATTATCCTGACGAACTTACCAGGATATTGGAAAATGTAAAATTAGTGAAAGCAGGTAATTTTGATATTTGTCTTTTCTCTATATCCACTGCTCCAATCATATATAAGAATGGTATTCATGTGTGGATACGGGCTACTGATGAAAAGAATACCAACCTGATGATCTTGTTAGGATATATTATTATGGCACATCCCGACTGGCGTAAAAGCCATATTAAAATATTCAGTGTCAGCACTACAGGTCAGTATGAAGAAACAAAAGAAGAACTTAAAGAACGAATAGATACTGGGCGACTTCCTATTACTTTAGCCAATATCGAGATAATAAAATTAACAGGACATCAAACTTTCAATGAGGTAGTTGCAGAGCATTCAGCCCATGCCGGATTAACCATTATTGGTTTCCGCGAAGAGATCATCAAACGCGACGCGGTTAAGTTTTTTACCGATTTCCGGGATGTAGGCGATGTATTATTTGTAAATGCTTCATCATTGAAAGAAATTGATTAAAATTGATTCATCGTCGCCATTGTTCAAAACGATAATGACGGATGAATCAACCAAAGATGAGCATTGAATTTTAATTTTTGAACATTTGCGACTTTGGATATATCCTCTACATTCTTATTTGTCAAATCGTGCTAAAAATTTATTTGTGCCTTTGAACCTTTGCGGCTAATCAGTTGCCACGAAGGCACAAAGTAGAAACTCAAAAACTGCGACAATTTGTTTTTAATCTGTTCTTTGATAACTTATTTTTAAGTTTACTTAGCAATCATTATTTTTGTATCATGCAACAAATCGGTTGGCGATGAAATTTATATTGATTGTTCTATTGATTGAATCATCGTATGTAGTACGATCATTGCGTTGATACTGCTTTTTGTGAATGAATAAAATAATAAATATGAAGAATTTATTTCGAATTTGGCTTGCACTTTTCTTAGCCGCATGGATATTGTATGTGGGGTCAGTAATTCTTATTGCGACGATTCGCGGGCAGGATATTGATCTGTTGGAAAAATGCATTTTCGGCGTTATCAATGCATTTGTAGTATCGTTGGTACCCATAGTAGGTGCGTATTCTATCTTTCCGCGAATTAAGTATTTAGAAAGCGATGACCATGAAAAACCCTCTTTTAAGGTTGCCTGTTCATCCGTAATTGATTTGCCGCAAGGATTTGACTTCAACCGTTTGAAAGCTGAAATTTCCGGAAAATGGCTGATTACTTTTACCGATGATGCAGAACAAGTGTTGAAATTCAGGACAAGATTGAATGTTTTCAAGGATTGGGGTACAGCGGCATGGTTAAATTTCGATGGTGATACCGGGAAAGTATATATAGTGTGCTTCCCGATGGCTTTTGGAAACGATTACCTCGCCCGGAAAATGCAAAAAGAAATTGAAAATTGCCTTGTATTTGCTGCAACAGTATAGGAAGAATACCAAAAAGCCTTAAAGAGTAGGCAAAATTTTAAAATATCTTCCTATGCAAAGATCTGTGATTCTTTTATTATTGGGAATGTTGCTATTTGTGTCATAATAGCTCGTTATTAACAAAGAAAAGAAGTGTTAAACACAAAGGGCTTGTATCAAAATAAATTTTGATACGTTTACCCTGTCCACGAAAATCGTTCATTTGCATATTCCGCAATTTTAAGATAGTTTTGCAAGGATTAATATTGATGATATACTTTATTGGCTCATTTTAAAACCTCAATTTTTATGTCAAACAAAACCAAATATGTTTATTTTTTCGGCAACAAAACTGCCGAAGGTAACGGATCGATGAAGGACTTACTGGGAGGCAAAGGCGCTAACCTGGCCGATATGAATCTGATTGGGATACCTGTCCCTCCGGGATTTACCATTACAACTGAAATTTGTACCGAATATTATAAAGTTGGTCGCGAAGACGTTATTAAACTGATTCGTCCTGCAGTGGAAGAAGCGATGAAAAAAGTGGAAGATGCTGTTGCAGGGCCTAAATTTGGTGATAAAAATAATCCATTGTTGGTTTCTGTCCGTTCGGGTGCACGTGCCTCGATGCCAGGTATGATGGATACCATTCTAAACTTAGGGTTGAATGATGAGGCAGTGGAAACGATTGCCGTTAAGAGTGGAAATCCGCGTTTTGCATGGGATTCATACCGCCGTTTCGTACAGATGTACGGTGACGTGGTACTTGATCTGAAACCTGTTTCGAAAGAAGACCATGATCCGTTTGAAGAAATCATCGACAAGATGAAAAAAGAAAAAAAGGTGGAACTGGATACGGATTTGAACACTGAGGATTTGAAAGAACTGGTGGTCCGTTTCAAAAAAGCGGTTAAGGAAAAAACCGGTAAGGACTTTCCAACGGATCCTTGGGAACAACTTTGGGGCGCCGTAATGGCCGTTTTCGGAAGCTGGATGAACGACCGTGCCATCCTTTATCGTAAACTGAACCAAATACCTGCCGAATGGGGTACTGCAGTGAATGTGCAGGCGATGGTATTTGGAAATATGGGCAACAATTCTGCCACAGGTGTCGCTTTTACCCGCGATGCTGGGACAGGAGAAGCATTATTCAACGGTGAATACTTGATCAATGCACAAGGAGAAGACGTGGTAGCAGGTATCCGTACACCGCAACAAATTACCAAGATAGGTTCACAACGGTGGGCTACATTGGCCAAAGTATCTGAAGAAGAACGGTCTGCTAAATATCCTTCATTAGAAGAGGCGATGCCTTCTGTGTATCAGGATTTGTTCAATACCCAGAAACATCTTGAAACACATTATAAAGACATGCAGGACATCGAATTTACGATTCAGGATGGTAAACTCTGGATGTTGCAAACCCGTAACGGCAAACGTACGGGTGCGGCCATGGTAAAAATTGCGATGGATATGTTCCGTGAAGGAATGATCGACGAGGAAACAGCTGTACTTCGTTGCGAAGCACAAAAACTTGACGAATTATTACATCCTGTGTTTGACCAGGACGCTTTGGCTAAATCTTCAGTAATAGCGCAAGGGTTACCAGCTTCTCCGGGCGCTGCTACAGGACAAATCGTGTTCTTTGCAGAGGATGCGGAAGCATGGGCAAACAATGGTAAGAAAACTATTTTGGTACGTGTTGAAACATCTCCTGAAGACCTGAAGGGAATGCACGTAGCACAGGGTATTCTCACTGCTCGTGGCGGAATGACTTCGCACGCTGCTGTTGTGGCCCGTGGTATGGGTAAATGTTGTGTGTCGGGTGCAGGAAGCCTGGTAATCGATTATAAGGCACGTACGATGACGGCCAATGGAAAAGTATATAGAGAAGGTGATTGGATTTCACTCAATGGTTCTACAGGTAACGTATACGCGGGGCAAATTCAAACTAGAGCAGCCGAATTAAGCGGTGATTTTGGTAAATTGATGCAGTTAGCCAACAAATATGCTCGTTTACAAGTGCGTACCAACGCAGATACACCGAACGATGCAAAAGTAGCGCGTGGTTTTGGCGCACAGGGTATCGGTTTGTGTCGTACTGAGCACATGTTCTTCGAAGGTGAAAAAATTATTCCCATGCGGGAGATGATTTTGGCTGACGACGAAGCAGGACGCCGTAAAGCGCTTGAAAAATTGCTTCCTTTACAACGTGCCGATTTCGAAGGTATTTTCGAAGCGATGCAAGGATTACCGGTAACGGTACGGTTACTCGATCCGCCTTTGCATGAATTTGTTCCCCATGACGAAAAAGGTCAAGCAGAAATGGCTAAAGTGATGGGCATCTCTGTACAAAAGGTAAAAGAAAAAGTGGAATCCTTGCATGAATTCAATCCAATGCTTGGACATCGTGGTTGTCGTTTAGGTAACACTTATCCCGAAATCACCGAAATGCAAACCCGGGCGATCATTGAAGCGGCATTAAATCTAAAGAAGAAAGGTGTCGAAGCCATTCCTGAAATTATGGTGCCATTGGTAGGTATTCTTTATGAATTGAAGTTGCAGGAAAAAATTATTCGCGAAACAGCTCAAAAGGTATTTGATGAACGTAATGAACATATAGAGTTTAAGGTGGGAACCATGATAGAAGTTCCACGTGCAGCGCTTACAGCTAATCGTATTGCTGAAGCTGCTGAATTCTTCTCATTCGGCACCAATGACCTTACGCAGATGACTTTCGGTTATTCTCGCGACGATATTGGTAAATTTTTGCCTGTATACCTTGAAAAAGGTATTTTAAAAAATGACCCATTCCAAATTCTCGACCAAAAAGGTGTTGGCCAATTAATCAGTATGGCTACCGTCAATGGTCGTTCGGTACGTCCCGATTTGAAAGTGGGTATTTGCGGAGAACACGGCGGAGAACCAAGTTCTGTGGAGTTCTGCCACCATATTGGTCTCAACTATGTTAGTTGTTCACCTTTCCGTGTACCTATTGCACGTTTAGCAGCGGCACATGCTGCCATTAAGGGAAACATGTAAGGTTTACCCGGTAAGTAACAGAAGTTATTTGATACATATCCTAAAATGCGCAATCACATTGCGTATTTTAGGATATGTGTTTTATAACGAAAATATTACTTGTTTTTCTTTTATGAAAATTTGTTTGTGTACTTTATTTTTTGTATATTGTAATAGTTGTCGATGCAAACAAAATACAACTTTTAACGTATAATAGTTGTTATGGATATAAAATTGGAAATCATTTCCTCAAATAATAACCATATATGTTTTTCGTTATCTTATTATTGAATCTAAAACATGTGTTCATAAAACATCTATTAGAAATACGGCCAACCATATATAAATATGGCTATTTCATATGACTTTTAATAAATGATTACTTCATGAAAAAATTTCTTAAAATTTTCCTCATTACCATTCTGGTTATTTTTTTGATATTGTTGGTGACGCCATTTTTGTTCAAAGGCAAAATCATTGAATTTGCCAAAAAGGAACTGAACAGTATGCTCACGGCTCAAGTCGATTTTTCAGGGCTTAAGCTGTCATTCATCCGTAATTTTCCTAATGCGTACGTTGCTTTAGAAGATTTGACGGTAGTCGGGACAGGCGAATTCGAAGGCGATACACTTGTCGCATTTAAAAAGTTCAGTGTAACGGTCGATATCATGAGCGTTATCAAAATGGATAATATCCAGGTGAAATCTGTATTGTTAGATCAGGCCCGACTGTATGCACATATATTGGACAACGGACATGTCAACTGGGATATCATGAAACCGAGCGATGAAGTTGAGCCCGAAGTAACAGAAAGTACTGAGACCAATCTTAAAGTTTCGCTCAAGAAGTTTGAAATACGTGATGCTCATATTACTTACCGCGACGATTCGAGTAAAATGGTAGCCATGCTGAAAAATCTCAATTTCGATTTGAAAGGCAATATGGCGATGGATTATACCGATTTGAATATGGAACTCAGCATTGCCTCAGTCGATTTTTGGATGGACGGTATTCGTATGTTGAAGAAAGCCCGTGTCGGATTTATTTCAGAAATAGGTGCTGATCTGAAAAATATGGGATTTACGTTGAAAGACAATGAATTTAAACTGAATGAAATTGTTTTGAAATTTGCAGGATCGGTATTAATGCCTGAAGATGATATTGCCGTTGACATCACTTTTGCAACCGATAAGACAGATTTCAAGAGCTTGTTGTCGCTTATTCCTGCTATTTACATGAAGGATTTTGAAACGGTGCAAACGAGCGGCAGTTTGACATTGAACGGTAGCGTAAAAGGTATCTATAATGATCATCAAATGCCTAACGCTGATCTCTCCATGACCATTGATAATGCCATGTTCAAATACCCCGATCTACCTAAATCAGTCGATCATATCAATGCTGCCATGAAATTATACTACGATGGCGTGGTTTTCGATAAAACAACAGTGGATGTGGATAAATTTCATTTTGAAATGGCAGGCAATCCGTTTGATATGGAATTACACGTGAAAACTCCTGATAGCGATATGCAAATTGCAGCAAAGTTTATCGGCAAAATAGATTTTAATTCGGTATCAGATATTGTTCCGTTAGACAGTACCACCTTAAATGGTGTACTGGATTGTAACCTCACTTTGGCAGGGCGGATGTCCACCCTCGAGAAAGAAAAATATGAAGATTTTCAGGCTGACGGGATGTTGAAATTGACAGGTTTTGATTTTGTAAGTCCTGATTTTTCACAAGGAATCAAAATCACCAGCACCCAGCTAAATTTTACACCTAAAAAAGTTGATTTGGTGAATTTTGACGCCATCATTGGACGTTCGGATATTGCTATGAAAGGAACACTTGAAAATTTTATACCTTATGTATTTAAAGATGAAACTATCCGTGGAAAACTCGATTTTCAATCAAAAACAATTGATTTGAACGAGTTTATGGGTGACGAAACAGCCGAAGTTGAGCCTACAGATACTGTTCCTTTGTCAGTCATTGAAGTACCCAAAAATATTGATTTTGTGTTGAATGCAAAAATAGGCAACATTCTGTTTGACAAATTGGACATCACCAATACTATTGGTATGTTGTTTGTGAAAGATGGTAAAGTACGCATGCACAACCTCGGCATGAATTTGTTGGAAGGAAGTATGGTGCTTAATGGAGAATACAACACGCAGGATATCAAGAAACCATTAGTAGATTTCAGTATGGATATCATGCAATTCGATATTACCTCGACATTATCATCATTCTCTATGCTTGAGAAGATATTTCCCGAGCCACAAAATTATGTGGGCAAAGTTTCAGCTTCATTGACTTTCAATAGTTTATTGGATGAGCATCTAAGTCCTGTGTTGAATTCCATTGCATCCAAAGGCCAGCTACGGACCCAAAATATCGAAATCCGTAATTCGAAACTATTTGGTACCATGGCTGATCTTTTGAAAAATGAAAAGTTGCGTACGGTATCTCCAGGTAACCTAAACATCAAATTTGAGATCAAGGATGGACGGGTGATGATTGATCCGCTGCAACTTAACGTGGCACAGACCAAGGTTGACATTTCCGGAGATCAGGGGTTGGATATGACGCTGAATTACGATGTGAAAGCTGCTATACCTACTTCTGTTATTGGTTCGGGCGCTACAAATTTGTTGAATACAATTCCAGGCGGTTCAAGCGTAAAGGAATTCAAATTGGCGGGACATATCGGTGGCACAGCGACTAAGCCGGAAGTGAGTCTTAACTTGTCCGATATGGCAGGCAACATCACTGCTGCTATAAAAGAGCAAGTTACCGAAGTAGTGACGCAGAAGGTTGAAGAAGTAAAGGAACAAGTCAAGGAAGAAGTCAACAAACAAATAGATAATTTGATGGCTGAAGCTGAAAAACAGGCGCAAAACATACGTGATGCAGCCAAACAAACAGCGGATAAAATACGTAGCGAAGCCAATGCTAATGCGGATAAAATAGAAAAAGAGGCAGCATCAAAATCGGCTGTGGAGAAACGTTTGGCTCAGGCCAGTGCAGATAAACTTCGCAAAGAAGGTGAAAATAGTGCGGTAAAAATAGAGCAGGAAGGTGAAAAGCAAGCCAATGCCACCTTAGATGCTGCCAGAAAAAAAGCGGAAGAAATCAAAAACAAATAAATTTATTAGCGAGCTGTTGTCAGCTGCTAATATTCTTTTAACACACACATATATATAGATAGTATTAAGACCTGCCGGGTTATTAAAATTCGGCAGGTCGTTATATCCATTTATTTATGCGTGCTTGGTTAAAGTTTTTTTGTTTGTTATTATTAAGTATGCTCCTTATGGAGGATATATGGGCTGTTCAACCTAAACAGGATACCATTGTGCTCTATCGCAACGAGATGCTTACCGGAGAAATAAAAGAATTACGGTTAGGAGAGCTGACAGTAGATACTAAAAACATCAACATCATCAATATTAAAGTTTCTAACATACAATCTATCAATACAGCCACAGATACATTCAGGATAGAAACTTCAGACCAAATGTTATATTATGGAGTACTTAAACCGGCTCCTAAAGATGGTTTTGTATATATTGTAAGTTCACAGGATATCAGGCTAATAGAAATTAGTCATATCAATTTAATGACACCTGTACAAGAATCATTTGGATCCAGGTTACAAGGTAATGCTTCGGCAGGATTCAATTATACACGTTCAAGTTCTATCGGGCAATTGAATATAAGCGCTAACATTTATTACACAACTAAACGTGTTATTATGAACCTGAACACGTCAACCAATGCCTCGATCGATACATCTTCATTTTCATTTGATCATGTCGATGTAGGTCTAACGGGTTATTATACGTTACAATACAATCCGAAATGGTATGTACTTGGGCAATTGAGCTATCAACGTAATCTGCAATTATCCATTGCGCGGCGTTATCAACAAATATTGGGCGGTGGGCGGAAATTTACGTTGGGCACCAGTGTACAAACAATGAGTATGCTCGGTGTGAGTTTAAACCAGGAATTGAGTACTGCCGGCAATAAAGATTTGTTGGTAGAGATTCCTTTGGGCTTTGTTTTCAACTTTTTCAAGTTTTCGGAACCCAACATACAAATCACATCACAAAATGTATTTTATATTAGTTTATCGCAGAAAGGACGAATACGCTATGACATGAATACCAGTTTTTCGTGGGAATTGGTAGATAATTTTTATTTGTCGTGGACATTTTATTACAACTACGATCGCAAACCGCCTGACCCCGGAGCTGGTAAAAGCGATTATGGGACAGTAATTAGTCTGACATATAAATTTTGACATATAAAAAATATGCCCCCCCATCAAAATCTGAATTTATTTCTGCGGATAATACTTTTCCATGCGTTTGGATATGACAGATTCATACATGTCATCCCATTTATGGCTATTGATGGCACGTCCACCACGGGTTACGGTGAAAATAGAAACCAGATATTTATATGATGATAAAAAAAAGTGCCTTTTTTTCATTGGTGTATTTTTAATGCTGATGATTCCAAGAGTGAATATTCTATATTCATTCTTTATATTATTAAACTGTTTTTTGATATTTTTGTTGCATCGATAGTTTAGATAAATTTATTTTATAGTCTTAATAAATTAGTTTTATTGGTTCATCAAAAATGGAATCTCAACCGATTATCTCATTCAATAAGGCGAGCATTTTTCATGGCGATCATCTGGTATTAGTCGATGTGACTTTTTCTGTATATCCTGGGGAATTTGTTTATCTGATAGGTAAAGTTGGTAGTGGCAAAA
>JAVBMZ010000133.1:0-3098 GCA_031551935.1 Bacteroidales bacterium | reverse complement strand
ATGGCGGTACTGGTTTAGGTTTGTCCATTTCCAAAGGATTGGTAGAATTGATGGGAGGTCGCATTTGGGTTGAATCTGCAGAAGGACAAGGAAGTACCTTTTTCTTCACCTTCAAAAAGGCATTTGAAACAACTTTGAAAGAAGAATCATAATACAGACCTTGTTCTTTTTCGTCTGGATAAAATAGCATCTCATCATAACTCGATTCACTACCGCACCTCTATCCTCAAAATGTCTTCTATATACTTCCGGTCATTGGCCAATCGTGGCACTTTGAATTGCCCACCAAGTTTTCCTCGTTGTTTCATCCACGCATAAAAAGTACCTAGCGGCATGCTGCGAACAATCGGTAGACGTAAGGTGATATTCTTGGTGCGTTTGGCTTCATAATCTGAATTAAGAGAACATAGTGTCTGATCAAGTATTCTGGTAAAATCAACCAAATCAATAGGTTGCTTCTCAAACTCTATGAGCCATTCGTGTGCTCCATTTTGTTCGCTATCCATATAAACTGGTCCAGCCGTGTATTCCGAAACAATGGCGCCTGTGATATGACACGCCTCTTTGAGCGCTTTTTCTGCATTATCAACAATAACTTCCTCACCAAAAGCATTAATAAATTGTCGGGTACGGCCTGAAATTTTAATTTTATGCGGGAACAGAGATGTAAATACCACCGTATCGCCAATGATATAGCGCCATAGCCCTGCATTGGTCGTAATCACTATAGCATAATTTTTCCCAGTTTCAACTTGATCTATAGTAAGGACTTCCGGAGACTCCTTTCCAAATTGATGAAGCGGGATAAATTCGTAAAAAACGTTGTAATCGAGCATTAACAACATATCATCAGTTGACGGATCATCCTGTATGGCAAAAAATCCTTCAGACGCATTATATGTTTCCAAATAATGCATCTTCGACGACGGAAAAAGACGTTGATATTGTTCCCTATAAGGCATAAAGCTGACACCTCCATGAATAAACAATTCCATATCAGGCCATACTTCCATGATATTACTTTTACCCGTGTAATCGAGGATATACTTCATCAATACCATATTCCAAGAAGGAACTCCCGTAAAAGCAACAACACGTTGTTTAACGGCTATTTCAGTAATTTGCTCCATTTTTTTATCAAAATCAGCCAATAGAGCAATATTTGTCGGTGGTGTACGCACCCAATTAACCCACCTAGGAACATTTTTAATAAGAATAGCCGACAAATCACCATAATAAGAATGGTTATTTTTATTATCTATCTGTTGGCTTCCTCCCAACGTTAGCGTCCGACCTGTAAATATTTTAGTTGTTCGATTTTGTTGACCGTATATCGCCAGTACATCGTAACCGCCTTGGTAATGACAACCCTTCAATGCATCCTTCGTTACAGGAATAAATTTGCTTTTGTCCTCAGTAGTTCCCGATGATTTAGCAAACCATCGTGTAGCACCCGGCCACAATACATTTTGTTCGCCTGTACGGATTTTATCAACCCATGGCTTAATATCTTCATAAGTCTGTAGAGGCACTTCTTTTTGAAAATCAGCAATGTGCCGAATCGTCGTAAAATGATACCTACGCCCCCATTCGGTATGCTGAGCCTGTTCTACTAATTTTTTCCATTCCGTTTCTTGTATGATGCCAGGATGTGTTTTAAATCGTTCAATTTTTTTTAATCTCCTTGCATTAAAACTATTAACAACAGAATTAATAAATGACATAAGCCTTTGCTTAATAAAAACAATAGTCCAAAATTATGTATTCTTTGCGAACTACCAAAATTTATGAATTTCGTATACCTTTGTAGCTATCAAAAATCAAAAAAATAACATGCAAAAAAAATTGTTATTAGGTGATGAAGTGATAGCCCAAGCGGCTATAGATGCTGGATTATCAGGAATCTATGCTTACCCTGGCACTCCGTCGACTGAAATTATGGAATATGTTCAATCTTCCACCGAAGCAAAAGAAAAAAACATTCATTGTTTATGGTCTGCCAATGAAAAAACGGCGATGGAAACCGCGTTGGGAATGTCGTATTGTGGTAAACGGACGATGGTCTGCATGAAGCATGTAGGCTTGAATGTAGCGGCAGATGCGTTTATCAATTCAGCAATTACCGGAGCTAATGGTGGAATTATTGTCGTGTCAGCTGACGACCCGTCCATGCATTCGTCACAAAACGAACAGGACTCTCGTTTTTATGGAAAATTTGCCCTTTTGCCTACGCTGGAACCATCAAGTCAGCAGGAAGCTTATGACATGGTTTTTTATGGTTTCGATTTATCCGAAAAAATGGGCGTTCCTATATTGATGCGGATTACAACGCGTATGGCACATTCGCGGACTGGGATCTCATTACGTAGCAAACGGGAACAGAATGCATTATCACTGCCCGCCGATCCACGCCAGTTTGTTTTATTGCCAGGCATTGCGCGTCAGCGTTATAAAAAGCTACTCAGTCAACAAACAGGGTTCGAACAAGAAGCATTAACTTCAGGTTATAATCAGTTGATTGCTGGTAACAATAGATCGGTGGGTATCATTGCTTGTGGCATTGCATATAATTACTTAATAGAAAATTATGAAAACGGTATATGTCCGCATCCGGTAGTAAAGATTGCACAATATCCTGTTTCAACTGAGTTGGTGCAACAACTAACCACGCAATGCAAAAAAATACTAGTCCTCGAGGATGGTTACCCTCTGGTGGAAGAACAGCTTAAAGGCTTGATTCCACAAACCGAATTCACGGTCTATGGACGCTTAGATGAGACTATACCCCGCGATGGAGAACTTGACCCCAATATTGTCGCTTGTGCACTTGGTCTTCCTGAAGCACATGTTTCCTCTATCCCTGAAATGGTAGTAACCCGGCCACCTGCGCTATGTAAAGGATGTGGCCATATTGATATGTATATCGCCTTGAATGATGCATTGCAGGGAGAAACTCCTGGACGTGTATTTTCTGATATCGGATGCTATACCTTGGGTGCATTACCTCCACACTTAGCCATTAATTCATGTGTGGATATGGGCGCTTCTATTACCATGGCCAAAGGTGCAGCAGATGCTGGTCTATTTCCCTCAGTAGC
>JAVBMZ010000096.1:0-15241 GCA_031551935.1 Bacteroidales bacterium | reverse complement strand
GTACGTTTGATAGCAATCAAGGTGAGCGAGAAATTTTTGTCCACATTGATGGATTCTACCGTTTGCCCAACAAACAATTCTGGAACAGATACTTCCATGATGATGTGTTCATCGTCTACTACATAAGCATTAGTGGTACCTGACATTTCGACCCGTGAAGCATACGTTTCTGCATATTCTTGTTCCGGCATGATGATTTCGTCAACACCAATCACTTCCATCACAGTTTTGTGCAATGGAGACAAAGCCCTGCCGACTATTTTTTTTACATTGTACTGTTTCAACAAGGCAATCACGTGAATAGATGTGCCAAAGTCTTCTCCAATAGTGACGAAGACCGTATCAGCATCTTTTAGCGGTAAAGCATTGAGTGCATTTGGCTCGCGCGAATCCAAACAAATAGTGCTGGAGATACTTTGTTTCAAATCTTCGACCTTATGTGGATCCATGTCCACACCTATTACCTCGTGTCCCATCATGGTCAATCTTTCCGACAAAACCGAACCAAAATGTCCCAACCCAATCACAATATATTTCATGATAAGTATCAATTAAGCGTGATGAACTATGATTTTTATACCTTCGTTAAGCATAGAGCTTTAAAATATTTGATCTAAACAGAATGATTGTTATGTTTTTAATGTATACATTAAAAATGTTGTGATAAATATTAATATTTTTAATGTTTATATTAAACATATGGTGATGAACATTAAAATATTTAATGTGTACATTAAAAATGTGGTGACAAACATTAATCCATTTGATATAAGTGCTCAGCATACATTGGTTTATGTGATCTATAGACTGAAAGGCATTGATTTACTAAATTTTAAATTCTAAATTCTTAATCAAAATATTTATCCTACCATTACTGAATCCTGCGGATAACTGTAATTTTTGGCAATATAATGTCGCATGAATCCGGTCATGATGGTTAATGCGCCGACCCTTCCTACAAACATGGTCATAGCGAGTACCATTTTACTGAACGAACTAAGGGTAGGAGTGAGGTCAAGGGATAATCCTACGGTACCTAAAGCCGAAAAACATTCGAACAATACAGCAGTTAAGTTTGCTTTCGGTTCAGCGATAGCAATACAGAATACGCTTAAGACAATCCAGAGAATAGACAAAATAATAACTGCAAAAGCACGTTGTACGTTCATTGGACTTATTTCCCGGCGGGAGATCTCTATTTTTGGTTTTCTGCGTGCCATATCTATAATATTCATACATGCAACAGCAAAAGTGGTCGTTTTGATGCCACCCCCGGTAGACATGGGGGAGGCGCCTATCCACATCAATACGATGGTCAGTAGGATAGTGGCAGGCATCATGGAAGATAGATGTACAGTATTGAACCCGGCGGTACGTGGTGTGACTGATCCGAAAAATGCGGTAGCAACCTTACCCTGTAAAGAAAGGCCATGCAGGGTGTTGTCATACTCGAGTACAAAAAAAGCGACAAATCCTACTACCAGCAATATACAGGTAGTATACATGACGATACGGGTATTGATATGGATAATTTTAGTATGGACATAACGCTTTTGCTTGCCGATGAGTTGTAACCATTTGTTGTGTATATAATGCCCGATCAGTTTGTAAAAGTTAAAAATAATAGGGAACCCCAGGCCTCCAAAAACGATTAACCAAGCGATGACGGTGTGTAACATGTAATTAGTCGACACCATAGGATCATGAAGATTTCCATGCAAGGTTGAAAATCCAGCATTGCAAAATCCAGATATAGAATGGAAAAACGAAAAAAATATCTCTTTGCCAACATTCATCCCCATGGTGCCGCATATGCTGTAATAAATCAAACCGGCGCCGATGATTTCAATGGCAAATGTGGTGAAAATGATGTTGAGTAACGTACGGAAAATACTGTTCAGATTTTCTTCATTTAACATGTCTTTTAAGATCAGATTGTTCTGAAATGACGAACGCATGAAAGACATGGCCAAAAAACTGGTGAAAGTCATTACACCAATGCCACCAACTTGTATCAATCCCATAATGATGCCTAGTCCTAAAGGCGTAAACGTTGATGAGATATCTACTGCGGTTAACCCAGTGACACATACAGCGCTGGTAGCAGTAAATAAGGCATCAACAAACGATATGGAAGATACGGTAGCTCTTGGTAACATCAACATGCCGGTACCTATGGAAATAATCAGTAAGAAACTATATGCAAATAACAATCCCGGAGGGATATGCCTGTTCATGACTCCGTAGAAGCGTTTGGATATCTCAAGAATACTCAGAAATAGTAACAATACATATACAGCTATGTGGGAATTGAATATCCTTGCCAACAAAGGAGTTTCTGGGGATATGTGGGGGTATCGTGCATGTACGATTAAAACAACAAGTAGCCCAAGGTACACGCCAATTTCAATCCAACGACCTTTTTCTGTCCGTATGTCTTTGAATTTGAACAGAAAACGCAAAGTATATACGATGAAGAAAATAGTCAGTATACGATAGTAGAAAACAAGGATGTTGCTTCGTTCACCACTTGCTAAGTCGAACCCAAATTCGTATATGATCAGCATGATGGCGGCCACACTTGTCAGGAACAATATCATGTGCGCCAGAAATAATAGCACCTTGCTTAGTTGTACAAATAAAAGCCTTGCTTTAAACCAATAATGCTTGAACGGAAACATGGACTGTAATGAATGGGATTACCTTGGAATGTTATATTTTACAACAACCTTCAGGTACGGAATGTTCAAGGATATATTTATCTGTCTTTTTTAAAAAGAAAACATCCGTTATTCATTTGTTTTCCAGTCCTTTCTGAAGAATCATGAATTGATCCACTTGGTATATGGATTACTTACCATTCAAATTTCACCGATGCAACACTTTGTGGGGTTAGCATCAATTTTGCAGAAAGTTTATCATCGCTTAGCTGGACACTTTTGTTTGCCATATTGCTCGTTGCATTGGTTTCAATGCCAGTTACACTATTGGCAGCCACAGGAAGTGTGATTTTCACCTCGGATAATGGCTGTGTATTCCTGTTAATCATCACAAGCGTCATAGATTGTGCCGAAACGTATCCCGTGACGAGCATATCTTCGTTATTTGCGATGGTCACTTTTACGCGTTCATAACCCGTTGCATATTTGGCATAATGTGCCATAACATAGCCCCGTTTGGTGATTTCGCCCAGTGTAGATCCCTCTTCTCCTTCACCCATCATACTGTAAAATCGTTTCAGGTACCACCATATGTAAGCATTGAAATTGGCTTCCATGCAATCATGCACTTCTTTAGCAAATTCGATAGAAGCGTTCCATATGTTGCTTTGGCTCCATCCTTCATTTTCGAGGTGCTCAGTCATCCATACCTCTTTATTTTTATTTTGGGCGGCATCGTATGGCGATAGGCCATTTCCGTATATATGGCCACCAACAATATCAAAATTATTAACCGCTACCGGATCAGACAATAACTGGTCGGTATAACTGCGATTAAAATTGAAGGATTCCGAAGCGACAATTTTAACATTGTCGCCTATATTCCTGGCGTGATTTTTTATGAATTCAAGTATTTGTTCTGGCGTCCAGTCACAACTATCATAAGTGACCCGTATATCCGGTTCATTTTGGATAGAAATGGCATCAACCGTTACTCCTTGAGATGCCATGTAATCGACAAATGATTTCAAATATTCAGCATATGTCGCGTAATTGGCCGGAAGTAAGTATCCGCCTGTAGTACTGTTATTACTTTTAAGATTTGCCGGAGGAGTCCAAGGTGTCGCCATCACAATGGCGCCCAATGATTGTGCTTTTTTGGTCGAAGCCACGTCCCTGCTCCAATTATTCTTGTCAGGATGCACCATGATACGTATGATATTATAACCTAAAGCTTGAGCTCCAAACATCTTGGCTATTTCATTTTCGCTGATAGCACCGGCAGCCCATACATTGTTCATACCACCGAATCCGGTTACTTTCTGGTACTTGGTACCAGCGTCAATGGTTATGTGGACTGCTTGTCCGGCAGCTTGTACGATGGTTATTTTTTCTTGCAGTCCAGTATTGGAGTTGGTGACTATGATATCTTGGGTGCGTTGAGCTGTCGTAGGATTGTTTGGGTATGTGAAGTGGATTGTTGTTTGTTTATCAACCCCATCTTTAGAGCCTCCGGAAATAGGAGTAATGCTGGTTAAGAATCCATTTGTTTCAGTAGATATCGTCCATTGGGAATAGGACCATTCCACAGTAACATTTTCAGATCCCGCTTCGGATGGGATGTCGATAGATGTTTCAGAAAAACGGCAATAGCCATCAAGGTCTTGTTCGTTATCCTTACTGCAAGCTGAAAGTAAAAGACAGATCAGTAGTACAAAGAATCTGTTTGTGTATATGGTTTTCATCAAGTAATATTGCTTTGTGTAAAGATAAGAAAATGATTCCAAATTTACAACAAATGATTGAAAAAGTATACGATAAATGAAAAACAAAAGAAGGCGATCCATTGTTGAATCGCCTTCTTTCTTTTAATTGTAAGCTGCTTGGTTATTCTTCCTTTTTTTCTTCAGCATCTCCAGTTTCTACTTGAGGAGCTTTTTCTGCCGTAGGCGTTTCTTCAACTTTTATTTCTTCTACAACAGCTTCTGTTTTGGCGGTAGAAGTTTTTGCCTTGACAGTTGGCGTAGCGGCTGTTGTCGCATTATCATCGCCTGCTTTTTTGGCGCCACCGCCACGACGACTCCTGCGGGTAGCTGCTTTGGCTTTTGCACCCTTAGCGGTTAACATATTTTCATTATAGTCCACCAATTCGATAATACACATTTCAGCTGCATCTCCTTTACGCAAGCCTGTTTTCAGAATGCGGGTATATCCGCCAGGACGATCCATGATTTTGGGTGATACCTCACGGAACAATTCCGATACGGCATTTTTATCCTGCAAATAATTGAATACCGTACGACGTGAATGAGTCGTATCGTCTTTGGAACGGGTAATTAACGGCTCTACATATGTTCTAAGCGCCTTTGCTTTTGCAACGGTAGTGGTGATGCGTTTGTGCATGATTAACGACGAAGCCATATTGGACAACATCGCCTTGCGGTGCGTATTAGTACGACCAAGATGGTTTATCTTTCTTGCGTGTCTCATTGTGCTATTTTAATCCTTATCTAATTTATATTTTGATATGTCCATTCCAAAGTTCAAATTCATGCTTTCCAACAGCTCGTCCAGTTCGGTAAGCGATTTCTTTCCGAAATTGCGGAACTTTAACAAGTCGTTTTTGCTGTATTTGACTAAGTCTCCTAAAGTATCTACTTCAGCTGCTTTCAGGCAGTTAAGCGCACGAACTGATAAGTCCATGTCGACCAATCGTGTTTTGAGCAATTGTCGCATATGGAGGATCTCTTCATCAAATTCGTCGGTTACTTGTTTTTCTTCAGTTTCAATAGTGATCTTTTCGTCGGAAAAGAGCATGAAATGATGAATCAAAATTCTTGCAGCTTCTTTAAGCGCTTCTTTAGGATGAATGGAACCGTCTGTATCTAATTCGATAACCAATTTTTCATAGTCTGTCTTTTGTTCTACGCGATAGTTTTCAATCGAGTATTTGACATTTTTGATGGGAGTATATATCGAATCGATAGCAATGAAACCAATTTCGGCATTGTCTGGATGATTTTCTTCAGCAGGAACATAACCCCGGCCCTTTTCGATATTCATCTTCATTTGGAGTTTAACGTTGCTCTCCATGTTACAGATGACCAAATCTGGATTCAGTACTTTAAAGCCTGTGAGAAATTTATCCAAATCACCAGCTTTAAATTGTGTTTGTCCACTGACAACCATATTAATGATTTCATTTTCTGCATCTTCTACCATCCGTTTCAACCGAATTTGTTTCAGATTCAGGACTATTTCGGTCACATCCTCAACCACTCCAGTAATAGTGGAAAATTCGTGTTGTACGCCGTCGACTTTAATCGCAGTGATGGCATATCCTTCTAACGAAGACAATAGAATTCTTCGTAAAGCATTACCGACTGTGATACCGTAACCGGGTTCAAGCGGACGAAACTCAAATTTTCCGTGTTTATCATCGGATTCGAGCATCACCACTTTATCGGGTCGTTGAAAAGCTAAAATTGCCATGTTTATCCTTTTATTTTGAATACAATTCTACAATCAGTTGTTCCTTGATGTTCTCAGGAATATCACTTCTTTCGGGAACACTCAGGAATTTACCTGTCATGGAAGCAGCATCCCATTCCAACCAAGAATAGCGTGATTGGCGTCCCACAGAGTTGGTAATTACTTCTAAAGCCTTGGAACGTTCGCGCACACCGACCAACTGTCCACCTTTTACAAGATAAGAAGGTACATTGACCACCTCTCCATTCACTATAATGTGGCAATGAGTGACTAATTGACGTGCAGCAGCACGTGATGGAGCAATCCCCAGACGATATACTACGTTATCGAGACGTGATTCGAGCAATTGCAACAATACTTCACCTGTTACACCATGACTACGGTGTGCCTTTTCGAAGAGATTTGAGAACTGACGTTCTAATACTCCATAGGTATATTTTGCTTTTTGCTTTTCTTTCAATTGGATCCCATATTCCGAAGTTTTTTTACGGCCTTTGGTGTTGCCATGTTGTCCTGGAGGATGGGGTTTGCGTTCATATGATTTGTCGGATCCGAAAATAGGTTCTCCGAATTTTCTTGCTATTTTTGTTTTAGGTCCAGTATATCTTGCCATTGTTTATTTTTTTTGAAACATTTAAGTTTAGACTATAACAATCGATTATTGTTATTGGTTTATACCCTTCTACGCTTGGCTGGCCGGCAACCATTATGCGGTAATGGTGTAACATCCACGATTTCGGTCACTTCAATACCTGCACCGTGAATGGTTCTGATAGCAGACTCGCGTCCTGCCCCAGGGCCTTTAACAAAAACTTTTACTTTACGTAAGCCTAAATCGTAAGCTACTTTCGCACAATCAGTAGCAGCGGTTTGCGCTGCATAAGGCGTATTTTTCTTTGAACCTTTGAATCCCATTTTACCTGCCGATGACCATGAAATCACTTGTCCTGTGTTATTGGCCAGCGTGACAATAATATTATTGAACGAAGCATTAATATGTGCCTGTCCCATGGATTCTACTTTAACAACTTTTTTCTTGGTTGTTCCTGACTTTTTTGCCATAATCCTTATTTAATTCTATACTAATTATTTGGTAGCTTTCTTTTTATTTGCAACGGTTTTCTTCTTACCTTTACGTGTACGGGCGTTATTTTTGGTACTTTGGCCACGCACAGGCAAACCTGTACGATGACGAACACCACGATAACAGCCTATGTCCATCAAACGTTTGATATTCATTTGCACCATGGAACGTAACTCACCTTCCACCTTAAATTCTTCGTTAAGGATGGTACGAATTTTCCCTAAATCGTCATCATCCCAATCCTGTACTTTTTTATCGAGATCGATACCGGCAGTACTTAAAATCTTCCGTGCAGAGCTACGCCCGATACCATATATGTAGGTCAAACCTATTTCTCCGCGTTTATTTTTTGGTAAATCAACACCAACAATTCTTGCCATATGATAACAAAATATATTTTAATTAAATTAACCCTGACGTTGTTTGTACTTGGGATTCTTTTTATTGATTACATAAAGACGGCCTTTGCGTCTTACGATTTTACAATCTTCGCTTCTTTTTTTAATAGATGCTCTTACCTTCATTGTATTGATTATTGTCTATTGTTTACTGTCTATTTCTATTAATGATTCAATAATCGATTCCCCGCCTGACCGAGTCATTCGGGCAGGTCAATAATCAATTATCATTTGTACCTGAATTTGATTCGACCTTTGGTAAGGTCATAAGGCGACATTTCGAGTTTTACCTTGTCCCCGGGAAGTATTTTGATATAATTCATTCTCATCTTCCCTGAGATATGCGCAGTTACGATATGTCCGTTTTCCAGCTCGACCCGGAACATTGCATTTGATAATGCTTCCAGAATCGTACCATCTTGTTCTATAGAAAGTTGTTTTGCCATATGAATGACGTCACTAATTAAGATTTAATGCTTCTATAAATGAAAACGTTGATAACACATCTGCTTGTTGTTCTCCAACAACTACAGTTAATTCAAAATGTGCAGAAGGTTGATTGTCTTTAGTCCGGATGGTCCAACCATCGCGTTCTTCTACAATTTCCCGTTTGCCCAGGTTAATCATTGGTTCGATACATAAAACCATGTTTTTTTGCAGCCGTATGCCAACGCCTCTACGCCCATAATTAGGAACTTCAGGACGCTCGTGCATTTGGGTTCCGATACCATGACCAACCAATTCACGTACTACCGAATAATCGTTACTTTCAGCATGATGTTGGATCACATATGCCAAATCGCCTATTCGATTTTTAACGACAGCCGCTTCAATGCCCTTGAAAAGGCATTCTTTAGTTACTTCTAATAAACGCTTGGTTGATGGGCTAACTTCACCAACTTGAAACGTATACGCGCTATCGCCATAATAACCATTTAGCAACACACCACAATCAATTGATACAATGTCTCCATCTTGCAACACCGTACTTTTGGATGGAATACCGTGTACTACTTGACTGTTGACCGACGTGCATAAGGTATTTGGATAACCGTTATATCCTTTGAACCCAGGTTTTCCACCGTTGTCCATGATAAATTCCTCAGCGCGAGCATCCAGTTCGAGGGTAGTGATACCCGGACGAACCATATTCCCTACTTCTGCTAAGGTTTTTGATACCAACAATGCACTTTGTCTTAGTAGTGCTACTTCGTGGTCTGTTTTTACAACCATCAAAGAACTTTAATTACCTGAACGGCCTTTAATGCGCCCGCTCTTCATTAATCCATCATAATGCCTCATCAACAAATGACTTTCGATTTGTTGTAAGGTATCCAGTACAACACCCACCATAATCAATAAGGTGGTGCCACCGAAAAATTGTGAAAATTGTTGACTAATACCCAATATCTTGGCAAATGCAGGTAAGATAGCTACAAAAGCTAAGAATAAAGAGCCAGGCAACGTAATTTTCGACATGATGGAATCCAAATATTCAACCGTTTTCTTGCCTGGTTTTACACCCGGAATAAACCCCCCGTTACGCTTCATATCTTCAGCCATTTGCGTCGGGTTAATGGTTACAGCGGTATAGAAATAGGTGAAAACGACGATTAAAAAGGCAAATACAAAATTATACCAAAATCCTGTAATATTGGTGAATGCATGTAAAAAGCTACTCATTGATTCACCTGTGGCTGTAAAACCGGCAATCGTAACAGGAATAAACATCAACGCTTGTGCAAAAATAATGGGCATAACACCCGCTGCATTGACTTTCAAAGGTATATATTGACGTACACCGCCGTATTGCTTATTACCTACAATACGTTTGGCATACTGTACAGGAATTTTCCGTGTACCTTGTACCAAAAGGATAGACACACCAATCACGACCAACCAGATGACAATCTCTACCAAGAAAGCGACCAAACCGCCACCTTGTCCTTCGAGGCGCATTGCAAGTTCTTGGAATAGCGATTGTGGGAGTCGTGCGATGATACCTACCATGATGATCAAGGAGATACCATTCCCAATACCTTTATCAGTAATACGTTCGCCCAACCACATGATAAACATCGTTCCACTAATCAATATAATGGTAGAAAATACGGTGAACCATGTTCCCCGTAATAGGAATGCTGATTCTGGTAATTGTGCATGTAGATTGGCTAAATAAGTGGGCGCTTGAAGTACCAAAATAATCACAGTAAGATAACGTGTAATCTGGTTGATTTTACGACGGCCACTTTCGCCCTCGCGTTGCATTTTTTGAAAAAACGGGATAGCTATACCTAACAACTGCACAACGATAGATGCAGAGATGTATGGCATGATACCTAAAGCAACAATAGATGCATTAGAAAATGCACCTCCTGAGAACATATCCAACAATCCCATCACACCTCCTGCTGTTTGTGTTTTCAACGCAGTTAACTGGTGAGGGTCTATACCCGGAAGAGTTACAAACGAACAAAGCCTGTATATCAATAGTATACCTAATGTATACAGAATCCTTGTACGCAAGTCTTCAATTTTCCAAATATTTTTGAGCGTTTGAATAAAAGCCTTCATTCTTTTATTGTATTACGGCTGTTGTTCCCTCTAATGCTTCAATAGCGGTCTTTGCCGAATTAGAAAATGCGTGTGCTTTAACTTCCAGTTTTTTTGTCAGCGTACCATTACCTAGAATTTTAACCAAGCTATTTTTGGGCGCTAAACCTGCATTGATTAAAGTAGCTACATCGATGGATGTCATACCTGTCTTTTCAGCAAAAGCCTCTAACACATCAAGATTAACTGCTTTATATTCTTTACGGAATTTATTTTTGAAACCAAATTTAGGGACACGGCGTTGTAAAGGCATTTGTCCACCTTCGAATCCGATCTTTTTCGAATAACCCGAAATAGCTTTTTGTCCTTTATGTCCTTTGGTGGATGTACCGCCTTTGCCGCTTCCTTGTCCGCGGCCGAGACGTTTCCCTTCTGTTTTTACCGCCCCTGCGGCCGGTTTCAGACTACTTAAATTCATTTGATTCTTATGCTAATAATAAGTTTATAATCTACTATTTTTCAACACTTACCAGATGGCTTACTTTCGATATCATCCCCATGATTTGAGGAGTATCTTCGTGTACCACGGTAGAATTCATTTTTCCTAACCCCAATGCTTTGACGGTAGCTATCTGGCGTTTATTTGAGCCTATAAGGCTCTTTGTCAATGTAATACTAACTTTTGCCATTGTTCGAATGAGTTTAACCGTTAAACACTTTATCTAAATTGATACCACGTTGCTTGGCAATGGTACGTGCATCACGCAATTCCATTAATGCCTCAAAAGTGGCTTTCACCAAGTTGTGAGGATTCGATGATCCTTTAGATTTGGCTAACACATCGTGTATACCAACGCTTTCAAGAACAGCACGCATAGCACCTCCTGCCTTGACACCTGTACCAGGTGATGCAGGTTTCATAAATACGGTAGCTCCACCGTAACGTGCCATCTGTTCATGAGGCAATGTGCCATTGAGGATGGGTACTTTGATTAGATTTTTCTTTGCGTCTTCTACGCCTTTGGCAATAGCTGAAGTCACTTCATTGGATTTGCCCAATCCGTAACCTACAATCCCGTTTTCGTTTCCTACAACCACGATGGCTGAAAAACTGAATGTACGGCCACCTTTGGTTACTTTGGTAACACGTTGGATGCTGACCAACCTGTCTTTTAATTCTAAATCGGCCGTTTTTACTTTACGAATACTTGTTGTCATATATTTGTTTAAAATTTAATTACGCCTTCTCGCGCTGCGTCGGCCAACGATTTAACTCTTCCGTGATACAAATAACCATTACGATCGAAAACCACATCATTGATTCCCTTTGCCAAAGAACGTTCGGCAGCCAGTTTACCAACCAATTTTGCTTGTTCGATTTTATTTACTTTTTGTCCGGCAACTTCTTTGCAACGTGACGAAGCGCTCAAGAGCGTTACACCTGCCACATCGTCAATTAATTGCACATATATTTGATCATTGCTGCGAAAGACCGACATACGGGGTTTTTCCGCTGTTCCGGAAATCACTTTGCGAATTCTTTTCTTGATGCGGTCGCGCCTTTCTATTTTTGTTAAAGCCATTTCTTTATTTCCTTTTTAATTTGTGTTTCAGTGTTTTAACGTTCCAACGTTTTTAACACTATTTTGCACTTGCCGATTTTCCGGCTTTTCTTCTCAATGTTTCACCAACAAACTTGATACCTTTGCCTTTGTATGGTTCAGGTGCGCGTAACGAACGTATCTTAGCCGCTACTTGTCCCAACAATTGCTTATCGAAGCTTTGCAGGGTAATGATCGGGTTAGCACGTTTTTCAGTAACTGTGGTTACTTTAATTTCTTTTGGTAATGAAATCATGATATCATGCGAATAACCGAGGCTCATTTCGAGTATTTGCCCTTTAGCTTCAGCACGATATCCTACACCTACCAGTTCCTGTTTGATGGTAAATCCTTCCGAAACACCGGTTACCATATTGGCCAATAATGCACGGTATAAACCGTGTAACGAACGATGGCGTTTCTGATCCGTCGGACGAGTGACCAATAATTGTTTACCTTCCTGTTTTACAGTAATATCTACATCCACTTTTTGGCTTAATTCACCAAGAGGACCTTTGACCACAACGGTGTTGTCAGGTTGAACCGTAACCGTTACTTTATCGGGTATTGCAATGGGTAATTTTCCTATCCTAGACATGCTTTTCCTCCTATTAATAAATGTAACATATTACTTCACCACCGATATTTTTCGCACGCGCTTCCTTGTCGGTCATCACACCTTGCGAAGTGGAAATAACAGCAACGCCTAATCCATTAAGCACACGGGGAAGTTTGTCATGGCTTACGTATTGACGCAACCCAGGACGGCTGACACGTTGAATGGATTTGATGGCGGATTGTTTTGTTTCAGGATTGTACTTCAGGGCAATTTTAATGTTTCCTTGCGGCTTGCCTTCTCCTGCTTCTTCGAACTTGTAATTGAGAATGTAACCTTTTTCGAAAAGTATCTTCACGATATTTTTCTTGATGTTCGATGCGGGACAATCGACCACTTTATGTCGAGCCATAATCCCGTTACGAATGCGGGTTAACAAATCTGCTATTGGATCAGTCATTTTTGATGATTTGTTTTTGAATGAATTAAAAATCGATATCCGATAGATAACCTTAGCAAATAATCTGGTAATTGATATATTTTCTTTAAATCTCTATACGTTTTAACTCGAATTGTTTTTAAAATTTGGTTCGCAAAGGTACAGTTTTTTTTATTAAAAACAACAAGTTGAAAAATATTTTGAAAAAAACTCATTTTATTTTTGTTCGCCAGTGTGGCTTTTGGTTGTTGTTAATAGAATAATAATGTTTTATGCCTTGATATGCTGCAAGTTGTGTTTTTTTTTGAATTTTGAGGTAGTTGTGAAAATGTTACAATTTTTTACTTCCGCGAGTAACTGTCATGTCGCCGGAGTCCAGAGCGCAGTCGAAAGGGGAGTCGGGACATCCTTAGGCAACATATCCGGTAATCGTATACACTATTTATGGTCATCATGTGTTTATTTTGAATCTTTGAATTAGGAACCCGCCTGACCGAGTATAGTCGGGCAGGTCCTTGAATCAGGAATCTTAGTCGCCGGGCTTAGGTTTGCTTTTTTTAGAAAAAGGATTTTTACCAGGCGAGGTGCCTTTGGTATTTTCACTTTTCGAACTTGGTTTCACCTTTTTTGAGTTTCCTCCGGACATGTCGCCGCCTCCACCATGTTGAGCGTCGGACGATTTTGCTTTACTGTTCGATTTTCCTTCCTGATACGATCCACCACCACCATGTTGAAAATCGGATGTTTTTGCCTTACTGCTTGATTTTCCTTCTTGGTATGAACCTCCGCCACCCTGTTGATAATCGGCAGGATTCACCCGGCCTGTCGGGTTGCCTTCTCCGTAGGTTCCGCCACCGCCGTGTTGCATGTCCGAAGGATTAGGTTTGGCCACTTTTCGTTCTTCTCCCGTAAAATAAGTTGCACCGCGATCGTCGTTGTTTTTATCCGCTTTTTTACGGGTTGCCGCCATTCGCTTTTCTACTTCTTTGGCGCGTTTTTTCTCAATCTTTTCTATATCATCTTTTGGTTTGAACCACCGAACCAGGAAAAATTCTTTTTTCTTGTACCTGTCATTAGCTTCTTCAAGGTGGGTGTCCATGAGTTGGAGCGTTTCTTCCGTTTGAAAAGATCGATGCCTGGTGATACCGTCTTTGTATGCTTTTTCTTCTTCTTTTTTTCTGGCTTTTTCTTGCTTTTCCCTTACAGCGTCTGCTTTTTTTTCTTCCTTGCCACGATAATCTTTACGTGATTCGCGTTCAATTTTCTTCATGCTGGCCGATTTTTTTTGTCCGCTGCAAGAAGGCGTCACCACTGCTACCATGCCAATCAGCATCAAGCACATTGCTGTTCTATACATACGACAGCAAAGAATAGAGATATATTGAGGAGGTCTATATTTCATGAGTACACTTCAACCTATCCTTTATAGTACGTTTTTTATCGGAAATAGTTACATGAAGTATGCCGATTCCTCCATATTGCAATCAGTAGTTTTGTGTTCGACCCAAGGTATGGATTTCTGCTGATCGTTCAACCAACCCTTTTTAACTAATGCCGCTATGCGTGTTCTGGTAAAAGTATCGAAACCCGCTTGAGGAAGGTGATGTTATCCGTCATAAAATAGCTATTGCGAACAATTTTATAGCGATTTTTAGCTATCAAATAGCAGAAGATCGCTATTTATATGTTGTTTTTAGCGATTATATAGTGGTTTCCCACTACTTTATAGCGGAATTTAGCTATTTCCATTTTTATGTTGATTTTATAAATCAACATATCAGATGTTGAAGCTTTGGTAATTTTGATATGTCTTGCCCTGCGCTCATACTTCTTATTTGGGATATGAGTTGTTGTGTATCATAGCAAGATTTATTGCACTCCAATATGATAAAACCTCAATCTGTAGTGTTTACCACCCATCCCTTATTTGTTGCAATGCTTTGGGTACAACTGCTTGTTCCGGGATTATCATGTATGTATACCCGTTTATTAGATTGCGGAATGTTGTGTAGTGTTCCGAACAAAGCATTTAGTGCATCGGTTGTCAAATTATTTGATTGGCACCATAAATCTATTAGTGTAGTACAACTACTTACATTTAAATTCATTAATAGATTACTGGAACATCCCAACTTTTTTAGCGCAGCACAACCGCTTACATTCAAACTTGTTAATTGATTAGCGTCGCAGTATAAATCTGTTAGTGTAGAACAACCACTTACATTTAAACTTGTTAATTGATTAACGTCACACATCACAGTTCTTAGTGCGGCATTGTTACTCACATTTAAACTCGATAATTTATTGTCGGTGCACAGCAAATATGTTAGTGCAGTATTATTACTTAGGTTTAATTTAATTATTTGATTATAACTGCAATACAATTCTGTTAGTACAGCACAACTGTTTACATTCAGACTCGTTAATTGATTACCGTCGCAATCCAAATATGTTAGCG
>JAVBMZ010000192.1:0-4667 GCA_031551935.1 Bacteroidales bacterium | reverse complement strand
TTTTTACCTTGCTATTCTTAGCCATAGTGGTGCTTTTAAGCGACCAGATATCAGTACTGATTAAAAATCTGGTAGAACGTCCACGTCCTACACATAATTCGGAAATTGCCGGTTTGGTACATATGGTTAATGGGTACAAAGGAGGCACCTATGGATTTTTATCTTCTCATGCAGCGAATGTATTTGGCGTAGCTACTTTTTTAGCCAACCAATTTAAAGATTTCAAATGGCGTTTTTTTCTGTTTTCTTGGGCGTTGATTGTATCCTATAGCCGGATATATCTGGGTGTGCACTATCCTCTGGATATCATTTGCGGAGCGATATTAGGTTCTCTGATCGGAATACAATGCTATGTATTTAAAGTACGGACAGTTGTTGCGGTGGAAAGGCGTATTGATATTTACAAGGAAAAGAAGGTTGCAAAACGCAAAGCGCAGCAAACTAAAAATGAATCCAGCCTATTGGAGAAATAATTAATTTTCACTAACTTTATCAATTATCGATATATTGATTTATCCATGGAAACCACTCGACAACAAAAGGTAGCCCGTCAGATCCAAAAGGATCTAAGTGAAATATTCAGGCATGCAACACGGGAAATCACCCAAAGTAAAATGATAACTGTTACCACAGTACGCATGAGTCCGGATTTGAGCGTTGCCAAAATTTACCTTAGCGTATTCCCGTCTGACCATGCTGACGAATTTCTCAAGAACATGCAGCATCATGTAAAACATATCCGTCTGGAGTTGGGAAAAATGGTCCGCCACCAATTACGGATTGTCCCCGAATTAGCTTTCTTTATTGACGATAGTTTGGACTACGCCGAACACATTGACGAACTCCTGAAATAACCACAAACAGTTGTTTCTATTTTTTCCGTAGCCTATCTATTTCCCGTTTGGCATCTTTTTGTTTGATGTCCTGTCTTTTATCATAAGACTTTTTACCTCGCGCCAAAGCTATTTCCAACTTGGCAAAACCCCGCTCGTTGATAAACATGCGAAGTGCAATAATGGTCAAGCCCTTATCCTGCGATTTGCGCTCCAGTTTATTAAGCTCTTTACGCGAAAGCAGTAATTTCCGTTCCCGCTTGGGATCGTGGTTATTGCAGGTTCCCCACCAATATTCGGCTATGTGCATCCCTTGCACCCAAAGTTCGTTGTTGCGGAAATAACAATACGCATCAGCCAAATTAGCTTTTCCCAGCCGTATCGATTTAATTTCAGTGCCAGACAGTTGAATACCTGCAATATATTTTTCTAAAAACTCGTATTCAAACGAGGCTTTTTTATTTTTTATCTGGATATTTTGCGCTTCTGCCATAACAATGGTACAATATCAAAAAGATGCACAAAGGTACGTAAATCAAGATTTAAAAAGAAAAAAATATCTCTTCATCGTCTCTATATGCAATAAGCTATTATTTCTCCTCAGCCTTTTGTCTCCTATCGTTATGTCAATGGAAAAATACCAGTATTATTATACTGAAAGTTCATTAGGTTAATAGGTTATTTCACCACGTGAAAATTATCCATGTCGACCGTTCTGCAGTCAATCAATTATCTGATAAATTCCCGTTGTCAAAAATCTTTTCCTCTTATCTTATTGATTAATTTCCCAAAATGCATGATACAACCAATGGCTGTTATCACTGCAAAGAACCAGGGCCAATCCCATTTACCTGCTCGATTGTCTCCTAACGCATGAATTACAAAAGCTACGGTTAAACCTCCACAAATGATAACTCCAGCAATGTTTCCAGCGTATCTCTTCATATTTCTAAAAATAACGACGATTAAATCATTTTGGGTTATATTTCTGCTCCTTTCTTTTTACTTTGGCTACCGCTTGCATGTCATCTTTGGTATGGCGAAACACCAGTTTAACCCCTGTACATTCATCCTGGCTGAATACTTTGACCGATCCTCCCAATGCACGCATAAAAGATACTGCGAAACTCAATCCCAACCCCGGTTTAGTACCCGGTTCTGATGCGTCTTTATATAACTTGGCAATGTCGTGATGGATGATGAAAAGATGTTCCAAATCGGCCTGCGAAATTCCCCAGCCGATACTGCAGATAACGATAATTGCCTGTTGTTCCTCCGATACTGCTTTAATGATCACACGTACGGGGTCGTTCGAATATTTGACACAGTTATCCAGTAATTCTTCAAAAATCCGTTTGAACCAGGTTTCATCCGTGCAAATAAATATGTCACCCAATACTTCTACGCTGATGATAACATTCTTATAAATGATTTTTTCAAAAGGTTCAATCCATTTTTCCAATACCACTTTGACATTCAAGGGCTTTTTGTTGAATGATATTTTCCCTTCTTCATTATGAAGGATAGCCCTTAACCGCTCAAAATACCCGGAATCTACCAATAATCCTTCGCGTACGGTGTCAAGCCTGTCTGATTCTTCATCTAACTTTTTGATGCGAAGTTTTTTGGACACTCCTTGCAACCGATCGGCGGCTTGATTCATTGACTGTTCTGCCCGTTCCGAAACAGCGTACAAGAGCATAAATTCTTCCCTGCGCCACCGTACAATGTCTACCAACAGTTTCAGGATGCAAATGATAACAACAAATATCAAACATCCCGGCAGCCATAGTTGCTGCATCACGGGGTGAAGAACTGCACGGGCAGGGACCTTCACATGTGCTTTTATCCCGATGGTTTTAAATATGTCAAGTGTATCAGTACTCGTGGCGATGTATTTCGACACATTGCTTTCGTGGGGACTGCTGGCCATCACACTGTCTTTTTTCACATCAAGAAATTCCACATAGCTTGCCTTTAAAGGCAAAGATTCTCCGACCATGTTACACTTGAAAAGGCTGTCAACATTTCCCGTATCTAGTGGATAATCTGCTCGAAAAAAATAGAACTGTCTAATTTTTGACACGGCAGTAGGGTCTTTTCTACTGACCCGTACATAAAAAACAGTATCTTCAAATTGAATAGTTTTGGTTACATAAGTTGAAGTATCCGAAGATGGTACAAGCCAAGTTTTGAATTTTCCTCCAAGTGAAAATATACGTATCCTTAATTCCTCTTCAGCTGCCAGTGACAGACATTTATCGGCAATTTGCAAATAACTATTTAACGAAGAACGGTATACACCCTTTATCCACAGCAACAGAGCAACCAGAACGGCTGTTAACGCCAACGCCCCCAAGCATTTTAAGTATCCGGTACGGTGTGTGATCATCAACTCTCTTTAAACGTGTAAAACACAAATGTATATAATAATTCTATGTCGATCACTTTTGTTGAATTTATTTATCAACAAAAGTGATAAAAGACATCTATTTAATGTATATTTGTAAATACACATTAAAACACACAGACATGAAAAAGTTAAAATTACTCATTACGGGGTTACTGTTTGCCTCATTGGTAGCGGTAATGGTTGTTCGTGTTAATTTAAAGCATAGCGCAACAAAAGGCCAGGATATTGCCTTGAGCAATATGGAAGCTTTAGCTCAAGGAGAAAGTGAAGAAGGTGATTGTATGGGTTCAGGCAATTTAGTTTGCGGTAGTGGAAGTTATAAAGTAAGGGTGTCCAGATAGATGAGAAGTACCGGTATCACCATTGGTCTTTGTGCTCTGTCGGCTTTCCTTTTTTCGTGTTCTGACCACAGAGGTGTCAAGTTTCCCGAAACGGTTCCTGTGGTTACAAGTCAACACGGTTTTGACAGTGTTGACTTGAGGTATCCATACAGGGTCAGGTTATTCGATTCGACCCTGTATGTGATGGATCTGCACGCGGATGAATTCTATTGCCATAAATTTACCTATCCAGATCTAAAATTTGTCCGGTCTTTTGCCCGGAGGGGCAAAGCGCCCGATGAATTGATAAGTATCGGCAATATCAATGTCGGGGCTCAGGGTAAGGTATATGTATTGAATGATTTCGGGAGGAAAATGTACATATATGATTCGAAAAGCGGACAATTCAACCAGTTGGCCGAATTTCCCGTAGAAATGTTGTATTACTCCGATTTTGCACTGTACGATGATTCTACTTTTGTTTTTCCGGATTACTACGGTCAATGCCGGTTGTTTTTTGCTGATCGCAACGGCGCCATTATCCGTAAGATGGGGAATATTCCTGTCAAGGAAAAGGCCGGGGACATCCCGGAAGCTGCTTTAGGTTCTGCATGGCGGGCATTTATAGGGTACAATCCTCATAATGGAATAGCTGCATTAGCAACACAATTCGGCGAAGTACTCGAAATATATAATTTGCACAATAATACGACCAAGATCGTTGTCGGCACGGGAGGCGAACCCAAATGCAAATTCAGGGGAGCCGGGGCCATACCGGACGGTATTTTAGGATACAGTGATGTTTTTGTCGGTGAAAAAAATATCTATGCTCTTTTTTGGGGGCACGAGTACAAAAAAATTATGAGTGGTGAGATTACCGTTGAAGGCGGTAACTATATCCATGTATTTGATTTGGAGGGAAACCCTATCCGCAGGTATGAACTTGACTGTTACATAACGGGCTTTTTTGTGGACGAAGCCGCCGGAGAAGTCATCGGCACGGATGTCAATGAAGAACATCTGGTAGTGTTTCATTTGTAAAAAACATCAGCATTTCGAATGATCGAACGATGATATGAAATTTATGTTTCATCTTCTTGG
>JAVBMZ010000160.1:0-15051 GCA_031551935.1 Bacteroidales bacterium | reverse complement strand
GGTATTCAGAAAATATTTTTGCAGAGAATGCAACGTGGGATTTTAGTATCGAAGAATGGGATGCGCAAACCCAACTCAGAAAGAATCCGGTGAGGTCTTATTGTTATAGATTTTTGATTTTGAAAAACAAAATAATCATTGAATAAAAAAGGATGAGCATTGAAGAATGAGAACGAAAATTTTACTGATATTTATTTTCTTTGCTTTTCAACTTAGCGCATATACTCAGGAAAAATCTCATTTTTCCGCAAATATTGGCTGGGGTATCATTTATGGATTACAAGGAGGAATCGAATATCAATTCAACTAAAAATATTCTCTTGGCTTCGGCGGGGGATCGGGTTTATCGACCTTTTCCAGCGGTGTTGTTTCTTCATTCAGGTTAGACAATAATTTTTCTTTCGGTAAGCGAAAAAACAATAGCGCTTTCAGACCGGGTTGTTTTTCGCTAAGTTTGCTGAATATGAATATTAATGAACGTTCTATTTCTTATTCTTCAATATCAGTGGTTCCTTCAATAGGTGTGCGTATATGTCCAATTCCCAGATTAGGTATAAAGATGGATGTGGGTATGATGATGCTCTTGTGTCGTTATAATACTAAATGGAAAACAGAGCATAAAGATCAAGGATTTCTTTATTCCTATTTACCTGAGATGAAAATAGCAATGTTTTATGTTTTTTAATCTAAATGCGTTGAACTAAAGTGAAAAGAAAATTGCTTTTGTGGTTTTCACCATTTATTTTTACTTTTTTCTCTTTTCAGATCGCCGATAGACGTTAAAAACGCTCCAGACAATATGAGGCACAATGCCAGAATTGTAATTTTAAAAAGTAGCGCTTAACTTTACATTGAGCCGTCTGCCTGTCAGATAATTGGGAACAGCATATTGTTGGTTAGAAGCTACTTCTACCCAAAGGTACGAAATGGTATTGTTGGTGTCGAACAGGTTGAAAACCTCCATGTTGCACCATACCTGTTTGAAAAATTTGTGTGGTTTTTCTTTCTTGAAAAACTCTTTTGACAAGCCAATATCTACACGCCGGTACGATGACATGCGGAAAAACTGGTCGTAGCGTATGGGATTAGGGGAGCTATAGGGCAATGGCGATCCATACACTAAGTTGAGGAACATGCGCCAGGTGGGTACGCCCGGGATATAATCCTGGAAATACAGGTTCATATTTATCCATTGATCCGTGGGTAGCGGGAAGCTTCCATATCCATCTTCCTTGATGTCTTCCCGTGCATGCATCAGCGAGATGCTTATCCACGATTCGGCATTTTCTACAAATTCGCCGTTGAGCTTGACATCCCATCCGGCTACATAACCCGAAGCTAAATTATCGCCTGCATAATAGATACGGACATTTTCCATCCGGTAAGGCACCAAACGGTTGAGATGTTTGTAATATATTTCGGATGATAGCCTAAACGGACGTTGACCGACGTGGAAATCATAACTACCACCCAACACATAATGCACAGATCGTTGCGCTTTCATGTTAAGGTTCATATTTCCCCGGGCATCGCGCAACTCCCGGTAAGTGGGAGGTTGTCCGTACATTCCGGCAGACAAATATCCCGTAAGATTTTCCATGTTCTTCGGCCGGATAGCGATAGAGGCGCGTGGACTTAAAAGCCATTCCTGATTCACATGGTTGTAATTCAACCTCATTCCCGCGGTCAATATCCAATTAGCGCGTTCTCCGGAAAATTGTTGCTTGTATTGCAAATAGGATGTCAAACGGTGAACCTCCAAATGATTGTTGGCACGTCGCGAATCTTTCAAGGTAATCATGTTTTCATGGTAAGGAATGGAATAACCGGCAGAGTCTACCATCACCCATTCATTGAAGCGGTTATCGGTTGTTTCTTGCTGATAGGCAATAGACCAACGAAATGAGCGATTTCCTCCGTTCCATGTACCTGTGTGTGAAAACGAATAGATGGTTGCATCCAAATAGTTGCGGGCATGTTGTAATTCACTCCTTATGCCAATGTTGATGGTGCTATCACCGGAAATGGAAGGTGTTGATTCATGGAGCAAATATGCACCTTCAATATCAAAAGTTTCCTGCTCGTGTGCTTTGTAAGCTGAACCGGTAAATTTGAGTAATAATTGTCCGGTAGGACGATAATTGAAGGTTAAAGCGCCCAATCCATTGTTGTAATGATCCACTTCTTGTCCATCATAATATATCTGTAGATGATATGCTTCGTATAATGTCCCGAAGGTAGTAGTGCGCGACTCGGGAACAAAATGATATTTGTTCCGTGCAACATTCACCAACAGGTCAACATCCCAAGTGTTGGATATTTGATACCGGAATAAGCTTTGTACATCAAAAAAATCCGGATGGTAGTCGCCTTTCGTATCGAGTGTTCCCAGCAGATATTGTGATGTTTTGTAGCGCACACCGGCAAGATACGAAAATCGTTGTTGGATACTCCTCCCTTCTACCGATGCCGATGCATTGAGTAAGCTAACCGATGCATTGCCTGCAAATGCTGTTGGTGTTCGGTATTGCACATCCAATACGGACGACATTTTGTCTCCATAACGAGCATCAAATCCACCAGCTGAAAAGTCTACGGATGCAACCAGATCGGGATTGATAAAACTCAATCCTTCCTGCTGCCCGGAACGTATCAACAAAGGGCGGTGTATCTCGACATCGTTCACATATACCAAATTTTCATCAAAGTTACCTCCCCGTACTGAATATTGTGAACTGAGTTCGTTGTTGGACGAAACACCCGGTAATGTTTTGATCAACGTTTCGATGCCTCCTGCCGGATTAGGTAATTGCCGTATTTCTTTGATATCCACGCGCTGCATATTCCCTTGTAGTGTATTTTTACCCATGACAGCAACTTCAGGGATATGCCGTAGCGTATCGTGTAGTGTAATATCAACATGCTGGTGATCAATGCTACCTGTTACTTGGGATTCATGATTTTTCGAGTCAATATCCGTCAAATCAATTACTTTTTGTTGCGTCGCATAACCTATATGGGATATGATCATGGTGTACACCTGACCAGGTGTCAAGTTTAGTGCGTAGTATCCTTTTTCTGTAGTGATAGCACCCTTGTTCAGGTGTTCTACCACAACATTAGCTCCGGCAATGGGCATTCCGGTACTATCGGCAACTGTTCCGGATATAGTCACCGACGTTTGTGCCGTAGTGTTACCGGCAACAAAACACATCAACAAAAACAAAAAAACGAAGACTTTTTTTCCCTTCATGCAGGCATACCTGAAGTGACAAAGATAAAGTTATTTTTGGTTGTTGTTTCGATAGGCTTTGTCTAAAGACTTTTCTAATAAGTAATTGATAATTGGTAATTAGAACTTAGTTCTACCTAAGTCCCCGTCTGACCGGAAAGAAAAAAAATGATTACCGTGCATTGTATCTAGTATTGTTCCCGTAGTCAGGCGGGCCTGCCCGAATGGCTTGTTCAGGCGGGGTTTTACCTCAGTCGGATCTATCATAGTAAGTTCATTCCGTAGGAATATCAGGGATGAGGTATAACCTCATCCCAACTTTTTTACTTTCATGGATAGCCATCATGTTGCCGCAGCCCAGAGCGCAGTCGAAGGGTAAGTCGAGACGTGTTTAGGTAGCATATCCAATAATCATTAAAAAGAAAGAATAAGGAATAAAAATGAACTTAATAAAGCAATGATTAACCACGCCCATTTAATGTATACATTAAACAAATAGCTATATTTAGCTATATAATAGCTATTTTTAACTATTTTATAGCTATAAATGACGATAAAGTAGCTATTCGTAACAATAAAATAGTGATTTTTCGCTATTATTTAAATAATGTTCGAAATCAAATTATTTGCAAATGTATCCTTGATTCACGTTCATCATACATTGTCTTTTCCGTCATCAATAAAATATATTGTTCGCTATGTGAGTTCATGAGGCGTATTGCCAGTCTAAAAAATAATTGTATCATCAACCATTGTAATATGTTGATTAACAAATTACAGAGTCAATCAGACGATCTCAGCGAAGTTAATTTTTGAATCATGGAATCTTTGAATGGATTTTATGTAATTTTTCACAGTGATGTTTTTATACATAGCACATTAGGATTGTCGTTAAAATTATCTGTACATTTGTACCTTAATTTATAATCACTCAATCATTATGAACTGTTGTAAGAATTTATTAATAAGCATGTTGCTTATTGCATCCCTGATGGGTACCATTGGATGTAACCGTACTACTACCCAAAACGAGATAATTCCGTTAGAGGATTTTTTCAAGAATCCTGAAAAGACCAGATATCAAATATCACCGGATGGTAAATATTTTTCATTTGCTGCTCCCTACGAAACCCGGATGAATATCTTTGTGCAGGAAATCGGCAAAGATTCAGCGGTACGTGTTACCGGCGAAACCGAAAGAGATGTTGCCGGCTATTTTTGGGCAAACAACAACCGTATTCTTTTTTTGAAAGATACTGGCGGCGATGAAAATTATCACCTATACGGGGTTGATGCCGATGGTACAAACCTTAAAGCTTTAACCGTATTTCCCGGCGTACGCACGGAGATCATTGACGATTTGCCTGATATTGAAACTGAAGTAATTATTGGCTTGAATAAGCGTAATCCGGAAATGTTTGATCCCTATCGGTTAAATGTTGAAACAGGCGAGTTGAAACTGTTAGCTGAAAATCCGGGTAACATACAGTCTTGGATCACCGATCATGAAGGTAAATTGCGTCTTGCTATTGCGATAGATATGACCAACGCCAGTATCCTGTACCGGGAAAAAGAAAGCGGTCCCTTCAAAACAGTATTGACAACCAATTTCAAAGAGTCGTTAACTCCGGAGTTCTTCACTTTCGATAATAAATATTTGTATGCATTGTCTAACCTGGGACGCGATAAAAGCGTATTGGTGAAATTTGACCCTGCCACCGGAAAAGAATTGGAAGTATTATACGAAAATGCCGATTACGACCTCGATGGCGCTTCATATTCGCGTAAAGACAAGAAATTGTTGACAGTTTCCTGGACAGGACACCAATACGATGAGCATCACTTTTTTGATGATCATTTCAAATCTATATTTGAAAAAATGCAAGCCAGACTTGTTGGTTTTAAAATTGGCATAACGTCAATGAACAAAAATGAAGATCGATTCATTGTTCGTACAAATTCAGATAAATCGTTAGGTGCATATTACCTGTATGATGTAGCAACTGACGAGTTAACAAAAATATCCGATATCAGCCCTTGGCTTGACGAAAACAAAATGGCCGCCATGAATTGCGTGACTTATTCAACCCGTGACGGGTTAACTTTGGAAGGATATTTAACTCTTCCGGTAGGCTATACCATGAAAAGTGCCAAAAATCTGCCTGTAGTCATCAATCCGCATGGCGGTCCCTGGGCTCGGGATGTTTGGGGATTTAACCCTGAAGTACAATTCCTGGCAAATCGTGGTTATGCTGTATTGCGGATGAACTTTCGCGGATCAACAGGCTATGGTAAGAAATTCTGGGAGTTATCTTTCAAAGAATGGGGAAAAACCATGCAAGACGATATTAGCGATGGCGTTTCGTGGGTTGTAAATCAAGGAATTGCAGATCCTAAGCGTGTTGCTATATACGGAGGTAGTTACGGTGGGTATGCTACGTTGGCAGGGTTGGCATTTACGCCTGATCTGTACACTTGCGGTGTTGACTATGTGGGCGTGTCCAACTTGTTTACCTTCCTGAATACTATTCCTCCTTATTGGAAACCTATGCTTGATATGTTACATGAAATGGTGGGCGATCCGGTTGCTGATAGCACTTTGTTGGCAAGTGCTTCTCCTGTATATCATGTAGATAATATTAAAGCGCCTTTGTTTATTGCGCAAGGAGCAAATGACCCGCGTGTCAATAAGGCAGAGTCGGATCAAATGGTTGAAGCGTTGAAAAAACGTGGCATTGAGGTTCAATATATGGTGAAAGATAACGAAGGACACGGATTCCGTAATGAAGAAAATCGTTTCGATTTCTATCGGGCTATGGAAACCTTTTTGGCCGCGCACCTGTAAATCGATATTCAACCTATTGGAAGAGGTTGTTTAAGAAATTGTCCATTACAGAGGTGTCATTCCATGTAAACATTGACTTTTTAAACAACCTCTTTTCCTATTGCTGAATTTTGTAATTTTTCTCTCCAATGAGCGTCAAGCAAGAAGACATATTGAATAAGGTTACCCAACGCGAATATGAGCATGGTTTTGTGACTGATATTGAGACCGAAACGATTCCCAAAGGGCTTAATGAAGATATTGTCCGCTTGATTTCGCAAAAGAAGGAAGAACCTGCATTCATGCTGGATTTCCGTTTACGGGCTTTTCATAGCTGGCAAAAAATGGAAATGCCGCATTGGGCACATCTGAAAATTCCGGCAATAGATTATCAGGATATCATTTATTATGCTGCACCCAAACAGCGTCCGGCATTAAGCAGTATGGATGAAGTAGATCCGGAGTTGAAGCGTACATTTGAGAAATTGGGTATCCCGCTCGAAGAACAGAAATTACTGGCTGGAGTGGCTGTTGATGCCGTCATGGATAGCATATCGGTAAAAACAACTTTTCGTGAAGAATTAGCCAAACAGGGTATCCTTTTCTGCTCGTTTAGCGAAGCAGTGCGTGAGTATCCTGATTTGGTGAAACAATATATGGGTTCGGTGGTGCCTCTGTCTGATAATTATTTCGCAGCGCTCAATTCTGCTGTATTCAGCGATGGTTCGTTCTGTTATGTTCCTAAAGGAGTGCGTTGTCCGATGGAGTTGTCCACTTATTTTCGTATTAATGCTGCTAATACCGGCCAGTTTGAACGCACCTTGCTGATAGCTGACGAAGGGGCTTATGTGTCGTATCTGGAGGGATGTACGGCGCCGCAACGCGACGAAAACCAGTTACATGCAGCGGTTGTGGAAATAGTAGCCTTGAAGGATGCTGAAGTGAAATATTCGACAGTTCAAAATTGGTATCCTGGCGATAAGGATGGAAAGGGCGGTATTTTCAATTTTGTGACCAAACGAGGTATCTGTAAAGGCGCTAACTCGAAAATATCCTGGACCCAGGTTGAAACGGGATCAGCCATTACGTGGAAGTATCCAAGTTGCATCCTGAAAGGAGACAACTCGAGTGGAGAGTTTTTTTCGGTGGCGCTTACCAATAACCATCAACAGGCTGATACCGGAACCAAAATGATACATATTGGCAAGAATACTCGTAGTAGGATTGTTTCGAAAGGTATATCTGCCGGATTTAGCCAAAATAGCTATCGTGGCCTGGTCAAAGTAATGGGCGGCGCCGATAACGCACGTAATTTTTCACAATGTGATTCCCTTTTACTGGGCGATAAATGTGGAGCCCATACGTTTCCTTATATGGAAGTGGCTAATACGTCGGCGATCGTGGAACATGAAGCCACTACTTCGAAGATAGGTGAAGACCAACTGTTCTATTGTAACCAAAGGGGAATCGCTACCGAAGACGCGGTCGGGCTTATTGTGAATGGATATGCCCGCGAGGTTATCAACAAATTGCCTATGGAATTTGCTGTAGAGGCACAGAAATTGTTGGCCATTAGTTTGGAAGGAAGTGTTGGATAGAGCTCTATCTAACATTGAAAATATACATATCATGTTTTATCATTCATCGTTTATTACCTCATTCATCGTTCAATGAAGATTCTACACCGTTTCATGCTCAAACAGTTTATCGGGCCGTTTGTGTTGATTTTCGTCCTGGCGGTGTTTATATTGCTGATGCAATTTTTGTGGAAATATATTGATGATCTGATAGGTAAAGGCCTTGAATTATCGATAATTGGCGAGTTACTTCTTTACACTTCAGCTAACTTAACGATTATGGCATTTCCACTGGCAGCGTTATTAGCTCCCATTTTTACGTTAGGTACTTTAGGTGAAAATTACGAATTGATTGCACTCAAGGCAGCTGGAATATCTTTGCAACGTATTGTGTTTCCATTGCTTATATTCTCGTGTCTTGCTGCTGCCGGCGCTTTTTTGTTCGCCAATAATATAACGCCTGTCAGCAACTTAAAAACACGTACGCTGATCTATGATATTCAGCACCAAAGGCCTGAATTGCAGATACGCGAGGGAATATTTTATAATGGAATTGAAGGATACAGCATCCGTATTGGGAGCAGGGATTACAAGACCAACCAGTTGTATCATCTTCGGATATATGATCATACTCAAAAGGCAGGCAACGTATCTGTTATATTGGCCGATTCTGGTTATATGGCGGTGACTTCCGATAAGCGTTTTCTGGAAATTACCTTATACCACGGACATAGCTATGTTGATATAGTAGATAGAAAGACCATGTATCAACAAAATAAAACATACCCTTTCCGTCATGATTATTTTGATAAGCAGATATTTAGGATGGAATTACCTGGCTTTGATTTCGAACGTTCTGATGAGACGCTTTTTAAACAAAGCTATCAAATGATGAATGTGAATCAATTGACCTATACTGTCGATTCTATGAAGCGTCTTATCACTGTACAGGAAAACCAGTTACGGAGAATGGTACGACCCATCTATAGCCAAGAATATACTCATCGGGCAACGATAGATACTACCATGAGATCAAAAGTTCCTGATAATTATAGATTACAGTTTGATAAGGAACCAAAAGAGCGTAAACAGCAAATGATCGAAGACGCAGTTGATCGTGCACGCGAACAAAAAGATCAGCTTGGCGGAACCATTTTTGAGTTAGATGACAAAAATAATCGAACGTGGAGGTATGAAATAGAATGGCACCGCAAATTTACCATGTCGATAGCTTGTATCATCTTTTTCTTTATTGGTGCGCCTTTGGGAGCTATCGTTCGTAAAGGAGGCTTGGGGACTCCGATCATTATCGCAGTCATCTTTTTTGTGTTATATTACGTCATATCCATGATTGGCGAGAAAGCGGCTAAAACTGGCTCCATGACACCTTTTGAAGGGATGTGGATGTCTACTTTCATTGTGCTGCCGCTTGGTGTCTTTTTGACCTATCAGGCAACACGGGATTCGTCTATTTTTAACCAGGAATTGTACCTCAGCTATATTAAGAAAGGCTTGAATATTATCTTTGTCACGCATCGTATGCCTCGTCCCGATATCATATATAAGGCTACAGCAACAGATTTGATGCCTGAAAATATGGTCACCAAGCTCGAACAACTCTCTCATGCCTGTAGATTATATTTAGAAGGAGAATTTAGAAAAGTGCTAACATTCAGAAAAATATGGCATAAACAGGAAGACATAGCATTGCTCGACATCGCTCATCAATACGATAGTATCAAAGCCATACTGAAACAGTCGGATATTGACATGATTAAAGAGACCGTGGTAGAATATCCCCGGGTTGCATTTCATAATTATAGAATTGAGAGAAAAAATATCTGGCAACTGATGGTGTCGGCAGTCATTTTTCCTATTTGGATCTACTTATACCTGAAGGCTTTGATACAAAAATACACACTTCGCAATGAGTTGAACAATGTGATAGGCGCTAACCGGAATTTGATCAATGAGCTAAATAGTATATTGTAGCCTTGAGCATGTTACAACCATTTACTACAGATACAACATCTGTAATTTTTATATCAAGTAGAACCAAAATGGTTTTGTATCTTTGCATTTTGATAAGTTTAACGTTGGAACGTTGCCAGCTTATCTATTTGAAAAACGTTATAAACGTGTTATGAGTAAATTGAATACCGTCGAAGAAGCCATCGAAGATATACGCAACGGCAAAATTATCATCGTGGTAGATGACGAAGATCGTGAAAATGAAGGTGATTTTATCTGTGCCGCAGAAACCATTACTCCTGAAATAGTCAATTTTATGGTAAAGTATGGTCGTGGAATGGTCTGCACCCCTTTATCGGAACAGCGTTGTAAAGAATTAGATTTGGAAATGATGGTTGGGAATAACACATCATTGCACGGAACACCATTTACCGTTTCGGTCGATCTGATAGGTCACGGCTGTACGACCGGTATTTCTACCTCTGATCGCGCTAAAACCATTCGATCCTTGGTCGATCCTAATACCCGTCCAGAAGATCTTGCCCGGCCGGGGCATATTTCTCCGTTGATGGCTCGGGAAAAAGGCGTATTACGTCGCCCTGGTCATACCGAAGCTGTGGTAGATCTCACACGTCTGGCTGGCTTACGACCTGGAGGTGCTTTGGTAGAGATCTTAAATGAAGATGGCTCCATGGCCAGATTGCCGCAATTGATGGAAATTGCTCAAAAACATCAATTGAAAATTATTTCCATTGAGTCATTGATCAAATATCGCTTGCAGCAAGAGTCGATCATTAAGATGGGTGACAGGGTCAAGTTACCTACCAAATATGGTAATTTTGAAGTCATCCCATTTGTCCAGATATCCAACGAATTGGAGCATTTGGCTATCATTAAGGGAACCTGGGAGCCAGATGATCTGGTATTGGTACGGGTGCATTCGTCGTGTCTTACAGGCGATATTCTCGGTTCGTACCGCTGTGATTGCGGGGAACAGCTTCATCACGCCCTGCGTATGATAGAAAAAGAGGGTAGGGGAGTGGTGGTTTACCTTAACCAGGAAGGTAGAGGTATTGGGTTGTTTAATAAGATAAGGGCATATAAGCTTCAAGAACAGGGCCGTGATACGGTTGAAGCAAACATTGATCTGGGATTTCAGGCTGATGAGCGGGATTATGGCGTTGGAGCGAGTATTTTACATGCCTTGGGTCTGAATCAAATACGTTTGATGACCAATAATCCGGTGAAACGGATTGCATTAGAAGGCTATGGTATCCATATTGTAGAAAATGTGCCTCTTGAAGTAACTCCGAATTCTTATAACCAGCGTTATCTACAAACAAAGCACGACAAGATGGGGCATACATTGGAATTGGTTCAGAAAAACCACTCAAATAATTAAATGAATATCGGTTTTGGTGCCTAAAGATGTCTCTGCGCGTAAACTCGTCTCTCGTTTACTTGGTCGACAAGACGTGTCGTACGTAGGTAAAATAGGAAAGGAAGGTTGTTGGGAAGCTTCACCTCCCAACAACCTTCCTTTCCCTTACTTCTGAATGCGCTGTCATGTCGACTAAAGCTTGCGCAGCATGCTGAATGGAGACATCTTTATGCATTATATCGGACAATCATAAATAATTAATACAGAATTATTTTTAATATGATTTAAGATAAATATTAAATAATTCAAGGACAAATTCTCAATTCCTTAGATAATGCGTATTGTTTTTATGGGAACGCCCGAATTTGCAGTGGCGTCATTAGATGCTTTGCTTAACTCGGGTGTTGAAGTGGCGGCAGTGGTCACTGCACCGGATAAACCGGCAGGTAGGGGGCGTAAAATACAGGAAACACCAGTAAAGCAATATGCCCTGCATCATCATTTACCTGTACTTCAGCCTGAAAGTTTGAAAAATACTGATTTTCTGAATGCGCTACGCAAATCCGATGCCCAGTTATTCGTTGTCGTTGCGTTTCGTATGCTTCCCGAAGAAGTTTGGAAAATGCCACCGTTGGGAACGATTAACTTACATGCTTCGTTGTTGCCGGAATACAGGGGAGCAGCGCCTATTAATTGGGCAATTATTCGTGGAGAAACCCGTACGGGAACTACTGTTTTTTTGATTGATAAAGACATCGATACCGGTAATATTGTTTCCTATAGCGAAGAAATGATATGCCCAGAAGACACTGCAGGTACTTTACACGACAAACTGATGCATAGCGGGGCGATACATTTGGTCGAAGCTGTTCAATCTATTGATAGCGGGAACTATACGGCTGTGTCACAGGAAAATGATGCATTAGGACAACAACTAAAAACTGCACCTAAAATTTTCAGGGAAACATGCCATATCAATTGGAACCAAAACTCCACTGTGATTCATAATTTTATCAGGGGGCTTTCACCTTATCCTGCAGCTTGGACAACATTTGTCACACCCAAAGATGAACGCTTGACATGTAAAATTTTCGAGACAGAAATGCAACAGGTCTCCCACAAAATCGCCCCCGGTAGTATCGATTCAGATAACCGGACGTATTTGCGCATATCAACTCTTGACGGATGGTTGACCATCAAGAACCTGCAATTGGAAGGGAAAAAGCGTATGGATATTCAGGATTTCCTGAGAGGAATCCCAGATATTAGCAACTATAAAATTAATGTCGGATAACTTTCGATGTGCTTATTTCTTTAGTGCGCTGACGAAATTTTTTTCGTAGTCATCCAATTTGACGTTCGCTTTGTATTTTTCTTCGACAATGTAATGTAACAAAGGTTCGATCTTTTCGGGCGTATAATAGCCAGGAACGGCGCCAATCATTTCCAATTTTCCGGTAAGATAAGCGATAGAAGGGTATGACATCTGCCCGTTCAATAAAGCTACTGCAAATTGATGCGGCGGACGCGATCCCTGGTTTGTGCTGACGAAAGTTTGCCCACTAAATACCACAGGGGCAGTTGATTCAGCATTAAATTTCACCGGGTAAAAATTGGCATTAATGTATTTAGCAATTATTGGATGGTTGAAGGTTTCCGCATCCATTTTTTTGCACCATCCGCACCAGTCGGTATATACGTCAATGATGATATTGCGTGGATTTTTTTCATTCAGTTTCAGGGCTTCTTCAAGGGTATACCATTTTACTTTTTCGGCTGATTGTGCAGAGACATTAACACCGATCAGAGTGGCTATGATGATTAAATAGAAAGCTTTCATATGTTTTACTTTTAATACTATTATTGATTATACGACGCACCTACATAGAATGTTACAAATATAGTGCAAAAAATATGCGAAACAAAATATGTTATCGTATCATTCTTGCCACCATAATTCCCGATTGATTTTTGTGCTGCATCAGGTAATCATATAAAGTTATTTGGCTAATCACAACTTTCCGGGCTTCTAACGATGCGTGCAACAAGTATATTTTCCCCTGTTGTAGCAAGGCAAAACCCATGTGCGAAACATCCAGGCCTTTCGTGTTGGTAGTAATTAAGATGATATCGCCATTTTGAATTCCTTTTTTTACAGATGCTACCTGCTGCTTCGGGATATAAGAGAACTTTAGAGCATTGATGTGCTTTTCTATTGATGGCATCTCTGCACACCATTCGGGATGCGTTATCAATACAGGATACGAGTCACAATGCGTTGACATGAATGACACGTTTGGCGCGTACTTTTGACCCTCTGGTAAAACAGGCAAAGCCAATATTCCTTTCTGACGATTATCGTCAAGCCATTCGCTGGTATAATGAAGGCGCGACAGATAGCCATTCAATGCGCCGTTGCGATACCGGATACGTTGTAAGATATGGCAAAAATTTTCAAATGTATGCTCATTGCTTTGCAACATCAGGTATAGCGCCATGACATTTTCCGTCAAGGTCATACAGTCTAATTCGCGAAGATTGATTCGCAAGCGTTCCGTTGAATCACCCTCTAGTGTCCCGCCGATATATGGTGTTTCCAGGAAAAAACGGGTGACTCGGATGATGTCGTTGTTCCCCTGCGATGTATATTGCAAAAAGCGTTCGAAAATGATCGAATCTTTTGGCGTATAGTGTACCTGAGCCTTTAAAGGGAAGAGGAAAAACATTCCAACAACAATCCATCCGATGAGTCGATACATGCTTTTTCTGAATATAATTAAACTGAATCTGGTATATTTTCTGGTACTTCTGTCATATGAACAGGTTTCACAACGCCTTTGTTCTTCCATCGTCCTGATCGGTAGTAAACATAGGCACATACCGCACCGATGGTCCATCCAATGGGCATTGACCACCAAATACCATCCGGTCCGATATATTTGGACAAAATTGATGCCACAGGTATACGGATTAACCAAAGAGACAGTAACGTGATAAACATCGTTATCAGAGTATCACCAGCTCCGCGCATCACCCCGTTAATGACAAACATGGAAGTAAACACTACGTAAAAAGAGCCAACAATCAATAAATACCGATATCCAATGTCGATTACTCCAGGTTCAGCGTCCCTTGCAAATGATTGCATGATGAAATGTCCGAATATTACCACAAGAACCGACAATACAACGGTAATGATTGCCGAAATATTGAGCGCTGCACGTAACCCGTATTTTACCCTGTAAGCTTTTTGTGCACCGATATTTTGACCCACAAAAGCTGCTATGGCCATCGAAAAGGTCATGCCCGGGGCTGTTGCCAGTGAGTCAATGCGTCCTGCCACCGAATAGGCTGCCAGTACCCCATGGGTGATTTGGTCGAATTCGTTTACAATTCTCAACATGGCCATCATTCCAACAGCAACCAACATTTGTTGTATGCCGTTAGGAAGTCCTATCCGGATGCTGTTGCGGAATATTCCGAAATCGAATGCAATATCTCGTAAAGAAATATGAATAATAGGATGTGTCCGGTTGAGCCAGAGAATCATTGCGATAACGGTGAGAAGTTCGGTGAGAACAGTAGCCCACGCTGCGCCCGCTATTCCCCATCCCAGCACGGGAACGAAAAGCATGACGAGAATGATGTTGAGGATAGATGAAATCACCAAAAAATAAAGAGGAGTCTTGGAATCGCCTAATCCTCGAAGGATAGCACTATAACAATTGACACCAAATAAAGGGATAATGCCCAACATAGAAATGACAAAAAATGTTCTTGCATTTTCAAAAACGCTATCGGGGGTGCTGACCAACCGTAACAAAGGGTCGCACAATAATACACCCACTACTGTGAGGATAGCTGCTGCTAAAGTTACAAAAATGGTAGTAGTGTCAATTGCTTGCTTTACTTTGTTCATATCCTTTGCCCCAAAATATTGAGATATAATGATGGTACATCCCGTTGCGATACCAATCGTGAAAGATACTAAAGCGAAGATAAGTGGCATGGAGGCACCCACAGCTTCCAATGCATTAGTCCCGATGTAATTGCCCACAATATAAGC
>JAVBMZ010000146.1:0-11657 GCA_031551935.1 Bacteroidales bacterium | reverse complement strand
ACAATGCGGATAGAATATTTTATTGTTGATCGTGCAGCACATGAAAGTAATGTCGATCATACTCCCGATTTCAGCATACTGGACGATTATGTCGAATTGGTAAAATAAGACGCCTTATTTTCAGCCTGCGAGAAAAAGCTTATCCATAACATCTTCTGCGAAACTCAGCACAAACGATAGCCGTAGCCGTAGCCACATTTAGTGACTCGGAAGTTGGTTCTCCCGGAGGGTAGGATGGAATGAATAAGTGTTTATTCGCATATTGTGCTACATCCTTGCTAATGCCTTTCGATTCGTTACCCATTACAATTAAGGCTTGCGCCGGCAATTGTTCTTGATACAAGTTATTCCCGTCTAAAAATGTACCGTACACAGGAAAAATCGGGTACATAGCGTGCAACTGTTCCAAAAATGACACATCCGTTTGATATACCTTTACGCGAATAAGCGCACCCATTGTGGATTGTACGGTTTTAGGATTATATGGGTCGACACATCCCTTGCCGCATAATACATGCTTTATCCCGAACCAGTCGGCTATACGAATAATGGTTCCTAAATTGCCGGGATCTTGTACTTGGTCTAAGTACAAGGAAAGTTCGGCAGTCAGGGCATTGATGTCCAACGATTCATTGGGTATTCGTACTAAGGCAACCGCCTGATTAGGCGTTTTCAAAAAGCTGATTTGTGATAACTCTTTATCATTAATTTCGATAATTTCGTACGATTTGTTTCGTAGATAGTCTGGTAATTGTTCTATCCATCCGGTTTTAGCTAATAAACATTCTATGGTTAAAGCTGAGGTCAATACTTCGCGGACGGTTTTGTCTCCTTCTACCACAAACAAACCGTGTTGAGAGCGGTATTTTTTCTGCTCCAACGAACGGATAAGCTTTATTTTGGCAGCGGATAATGTATGATAAATAGCAAGCAATGAGGCGTACGGTTAATTTCCCTGTAATTTGAACGTATAAGTAATATAACCCTCTTGTGTAACTGGTGCATCAGATTTTACGCTAAACCTGGCTTTCTTGGCAGCTTCCTCTGCCGCTTCTATTAATTTGGGATAGGAAATGGAATTTTGGGATCTTTTTAAATCATTATTAGCCGCAATAACTCTCCCATTTCTGTCGACTTGTATTTTAACCACTACAATAACCGTCTCTTTCAATGAGGTAATTCCTTCCGGTTCAGGTAACCTACCAACTATATTACGGCCATCTAATGAAAACCTGTTACCGTCCCCTGTTCCTCCTCCAGGTCCGTAATTACCTGCATCGGCAGTGCCGGTAACTACCCCCTGGTTGCCTTGCCCACCTGCTATGCCTTGGCTGGTGGCAGTACTGGCAACATCACCTCTTCCTGGCCGTTGATACACTGAGCGAGGGTCAATCGTTGGTTGTGGTTTTTCTTCTACAACTGGTTTGGGCTCCTCTTTAGGCGTTTCTTTCTGTTCTTTAGGTTTTTCTACAGGTTTTTTGGGTTTGGTTTCTGGCTTTGGAGGTACAGCTACTGTTTCTTCGGCATCTTGGGTGAGCATGGGATCTTCCTGTTCAGAAGATTGCGACGTTTCTGTCGGTTGAGGCTGTACCGGAACAGCATCATTCATGCGTGGTTCATAGTTCCCCTGCCCCATATCACTATTCCCGAAATCAACCAAAATACCTTGTTCGGCAGGCAGTGGAAGCGGAGTATAAAAGGCTAAGTAAAATAATAGGAACAACAACACACTATGGAAGATAATCGTTCCGATTAACCCGTTCCGGTATTTGACAGGTGTTGCCATTGATATTTTCGATTAACTTTATTAAGCCGAAAGTTCGGTTGATAAATTCGGATTATATCACTGATGGTTACGATTATCTCCTTTCGGGAGCGGTGGCCAATATCAGTTTGTATTTATTACGTGCAGCGATATTCATCACTTTAACAACTTCTTCCATCGGGACGCTTTTATCTACGTGCAACGAAATAGTAGGATCAGGCGCTTCCATTAATGTGAGTTGTAGCTGTCGTTCGAGATCAGCTATAGGAATAGGAGTAGTTTCAATATAATATTGAAAATCCTTAGTGATAGATACACTGGTGATGGCTTTGGCCGAAGTCTGGTTGTTGCTTTGAGGGAGAAGTAATTTCAAAGCATTAGGACTGACCAATGTCGAGGTGATCATAAAAAAGATCAGCAACAAGAAAACCAAGTCGGTCATGGATGACATACTGAACGACGGACTGATTTTATTGGATGAACGGATGGACATCGTTAGATTGGTTATCGATTATCGAATAATGTCAATTTATTATACTGGTTCATTGAGCAGGTCCATAAATGCGGTGGTGTTGGCCTCCAAATCATTAACCACTTTTTCGACATTGGCTACCAGAATGTTGTATGCAAAATATGCAATGATCCCGACGGCCAATCCGGCAACAGTGGTGACCATTGCTTCGTAGATACCGGACGATAGGATACCGATGTCGATATTACTTCCAGCCATAGACATATCATAAAAGGCTTTCACCATACCAGTTACCGTTCCAAGAAAACCTAACATGGGCGCTCCTCCAGCAGCTGTTGCCAACGCGGGTAAACCCCTTTCGAGTTTAAAAATTTCCAATTGCCCGACATTTTCAATCGCGGTACTGATATCGTTTAATGGACGTCCAATACGCTGAATTCCCTTTTCGATCATACGAGCGATAGGACTATCTGTAGACTGGCAAAGGGCAAGCGCAGAATCTATTTTCCCATCATGAATGTAGTCTTTGATACGATTCATGAAATTTTCGTCTGTTTTTGCCGCTTTACGGATAGCAAAATAGCGTTCTACAAAGATATAGACTGCTATGATGGATAAAACTGCAATGGGAATCATGATCCACCCCCCTTTTAGGGTAAGATCCCACAACGGCATGCTGATTTTTTCATTAGCCACAGGCTCTTGAACGGCTACTTGTAATAATACATTGTAAAGCATCGAGCTATCTGAATTTTAAATTTAGGTTATCTAATTTGATTTAGGATGATATGATGAATTTACATATTTGACGATTGTTGGTTTTACCAACAAATAATATGCCGCAGCATCGGAATGATAACTGCAATCAGGCATAAATTATTGTTTTTAATGTCGTTATTTTTCTTGATTACATTTGTCGCAACAATATCGACAGCTGGACCCAATAATAAAAACCACAATAATCAGTAAAACCCTCCTTTTGGAGTGAGTTTTGAAACAACGACAAAAATAGGAAAAATTATGGATAATAGTTGGATGCAAAAATCCCCCGAAAGAATTATCTTTTCAGGGGATATCTTTTTGTCAGGGTAAATGGCACAGAAGGTCTATCGAATCGATTATCAGCGAGGTCTAACTTCAGCGGCATCAACATCGATAATAACTGTTTCTTCTTCGACAACTTCTTTTACAAGAATGCCGGGTTGATTCACCAGCCATTTACCATTAACTTTTTTGAAATTCAATGTTGTGACTTCTCCAATTTCTGATGGAATGGCTACGGCGATAATGGCCTGGGCTTCCTCTCCATTAACAACCACATCGCTTACTTGTGTTTGTACGGACGAAAGCCTGGTCAATAATTCTGGGGAAAGCACTAAATCAAAAGATCCTTTCCATTTTTGAGCGGTCTCGGGAGTAACCAGGCTATTAACAGTTACAGAATCTCTGGATATTAGTGCGGTCATAAACTTTTCACCTGTTTTTTTTACTAACTCTTTATCACTTTTGCTACAGGATATTACAAACATGATACTACATGCAAAAACTGCATAAAAAAGAACTTTTTTCATTTGATTGAAATTATTAATATGGACACAGAAACAAAGCTTGTTTTTACATTTGGATATAAATTTCCTCCTATCGTTTTTCAACGATTATATATGATCACCTATGGAAACAATGATAAGTTAGCCAATGTTCATATCAAGCTATCTTTTTCTTCTTAAATTGTTTTTTGTATCTTTGTGAAGATGTACGTGTGTAGGATTTGTGTTGTTTTTACCCTGCTTTAGCGTAACATGTTGTTGAATGATTAATCAGTGTTCCATTGAAAGTTTTTGGCATTATTCCCGCACGTTATGCATCTACTCGATTTCCGGGTAAACCTTTAGTTAGGCTTCAAGATAAAAGCATGATAGAATGGGTTTACCTTCGCGCATCACAGGCATTTGATATAGTGACGGTGGCAACGGATGATGAACGCATTGCTACTGAAGTCTTGCGTTTTGGGGGGCGTGTGGTGATGACTTCCCCGTTGCACAAGAGTGGTACCGATCGATGTGCAGAGGCTTTGACACTGATGACAACCACATATGGGGAAGAAGCTGATGTGGTGGTGAATATACAAGGTGATGAGCCTTTTGTGGATCCGTCCATATTATCTCGTTTGGCAAGTTGCTTTGAAAATCCATCCACACAAATTGCCACTGTGGTAAGGCCTTTTGATAATGCAGCCGATTTGTTCAATCCTAATTGTGTCAAAGCTGTGATGACCCAATCCGGGCGTGCTATTTACTTCAGCCGTTCACCGATTCCTTATATTCGTGGTTATGAGCAAAATGAATGGTTGGCACAGCATGTTTTTTATGGGCATCTTGGCTTATATGCGTATCGTGCAAACGTATTGCATCAGTTGACACAGTTACCCATATCAACACTGGAGCAAGCCGAATCACTTGAACAAAACCGATGGCTGGAAAATGAATATTTCATTCAAGTGATACAAACCGATCAAGAAACCATTGCCATTGATACTCCCGAAGATTTGGAGCGGGCGCAACAATGGATAGAAAAGAATCATCTTTCATTTTAACTTTTACCTATGTATCGCATACAGCTTTTTTGGTGTTTTATACTACTTGTTTTTTTTTCGTGTAAAAATCCGTATCCTGGATATACTGAAACCGACGAAGGAATATATTATAAGCTCCTGAAGATTGGCGAACAGGACAAATGTTGCCATTATGGTGATTATGTAACAGCGAATATCGCTTATGTCACGATGAACGATTCTGTGTTTTTTTCAGGAATACGTAAGTTCAGGGTTGTTAAATCGGACTTTCTTGGTTCCATTGACAAGTGTCTTACGTTGATTTGTGAACAGGATTCTGCTGAATTTATTATTTCAGCATTGGATTTTTTTGAAAAAACATTGGAAAGCATTGTGCCGGATTATTTGACAGCGGACGGAAAAATGAAAATTGCAGTGGATTTACTTGAAATACAGACTCCGGCCGAATATACTCGCGAAAAAGAAGCTTTCTTACATTGGGTGGAGGACTTAGGCGAATATGAAAAAGTTCTTTTAAAACAATATATCCGGGAAGAAAAAATAGATATTCCGGCTACTGAAGACGGGATGTATTATATTGTACAACAGGAAGGAACAGGCCCTGAGGTTAAATTAGGCGATACAGTTACGGTACACTATGAAGGTCATTTTTTAAGCGGTAAATTTTTTGATTCAACATGGCAACGCAATGAACCGCTGCAATTTGTATATGGACAACCATTACAGGTTATAGGAGGGATCGAAAAGGCCATTGGCAAAATGCGCGAAGGGGATAAAATAATAGTCATTATTCCCTCAGAGCAAGCTTTTGGTATGGATGGATCCTCATCTGGAATTGTTCCTCCATTTACTTCTGTAGTTTTTGAAGTAGAATTAATGAATGTAAAGACACACACATTAAACTAATATATGATGAACAAGCAAATATTTTGTATCATTTTTATTGCTGTATGCGTATTGTGCTCGTGTGACCGTGAAGATGTTAATGATTTGTTGGCAAAAGAAGACCAAAAACTAACTGAGTATGTGGGATTAAGCGCCACTCAAATCACCGACGGATTATACATGAAGAAAACAAAAAGTATCAATACTGGTTCTCAGTCTGAAGCCGGAAAGCAAATATTGGTCAATTATACGCTTACGTTGTTATATGATGATAAATTGGAGCGTACCAGTGATAAAAGCCTTGATGGCAGGCCTATTTATTATCCGCTATACAGGGAAGGAGGGCCTGAGCTTTGGTATTTGCCGGAATCATTCAGTGGTGTACTCTTAGGTATTGAACAAATGTACGAAGGGGAAAAAGCGATTATTTATTTTACATCCCGCAATAATAATGTTTTTTACCCATATGTAGATTTTAACACTCGGGTATTGCAAATAGAGGTGGTGAAAACCATTGGGGATATTACAGATTATCAGGAGTCTTTGATGAACACTTATCTAACCACTTATGGTAAAAAGATTGACACATTACATGTTCAATCTACTATTGATAATCAGGAATATAAAGTAATGTTTTGTGTCCTTGATGAAGGAACCGGCGAACCGGTTACTACACCAACATATGAAAGTTCATGGACAAAGTTTGGATATATTTTGTACGAAGGGAATGATCGAAGTTACTCTCCAGTGACTGAGAAAAAATGGAATACATTGACCACCACCAAATGTATTGAAGAAATCTTATCAAAAATTACTAAAAATGGCGAAGTAGTGATAACCATGCCTTATCTCTTATACTATGGTAATACTTCTGACCAAATGCCTTATGATAAATCAACAGGACAGATTATTGTACCAATGAATTCAGTGCTTATTTTTAAAATAAAGTTAAGCTTAGAATCATAAATAGAAGTCCTTAATGCGCCTTGGTATTTTTTATAATATTAGTTACGATACCTAACAGGTCAAAGAGGCAAAAACCGGTTAGGTTTTTTAATTATCATTTAGGCTTATATTGTTTGTTCAAAAGTTAATCGATTTTCAGATTATTTCAAAAACAGACCGACCGGTCGGTCTGTTTTTGAAATCTGTTTTTCCACTATTTTCTGGTATCCTTGAAATATGGTGTTAAGAAATTACTGGAATAATGAAAAAATTCAGCAATAGCCTTATCCTTCGAAAACTGGAATCTGATTGAATTTATGTGCCGACATTGCGATGCGTTGTCGAATCAGGCTGTCTACTTCCGGTGTTCCCGATGTGTCGTTTAAAATATATGCATCGATTTGATCATAGGTCATGCCCAATTCAGCCTCGTCTGTTTGGCCTTCCCACAGTCCAGCGGAGGGCTTCTTGTCGATGATGCAGGAAGGCACTTGTAAATATCGTGCGAGGATGTATACTTCTTTTTTGGTAAGCATCGCCAATGGATTAAGATCGCAGGCGCCATCGCCCCATTTAGTAAAGTAACCAACTGTTCGTTCAGCAAGGTTGCCCGTACCGATAACGAAGCGACCATCAAGTTGTGCCAATTGGTATAAATAGGTCATCCGCACGCGGGGACGAATGTTTGCCCGGCTCAATTCGAGATTGGTTTTACTGGTTTGGCAAAGCGACGAATCGTTAGGAATAGTCAAAGCATCTACTGCCGGTTGGATGTCAAATATATGGTACGGGATATGAAACTTTTCAATGAGTTCCATAGCATGATCATGGTTTTTGGTATGGGTCATATCTTCGCCATATGGCATTAATACCAGGTGAATATCCACTTTTGCCAATTGACACAACCGTGCCGTCACACAACAATCTATTCCGCCGCTCATCCCAAGCACAACCCCTTTACGATGAGCTTGTGTTATTATTTTGTGTATCCATGCCGCTATTTTTTCGGCGTATGTTGCTACATTCTGTTCGTTGATGACAAATGATTTCATTTTCAATTTAATGGGATGCAGGAAACAAACATTAAATTAATCTGCAAATATTTTTCATTACTTCGGGATATTGCATATCATCCTATTGTTTGCCTATATTTTTATGATGCTCAGGAACGATGTATCATATGGTTTAAAACGTAAAGATACAATACATTTGCCAATTGTTATCCGCCAAATATTAGTGTTAGATAAAATGTGATGTAGATCATCTCAAATAGGTAATTCAAAAGATATTTTTGACCTCAATAACATTATTTTGAACGTTGGTCAAAACGAGTTGACTATTGGTCAAAAATAAGATTTAGATGGTGTAACAATGTCATATCTTTGTTATGTAAACAAAGCAATTTTTACACTTTCATACTTTACTTTTCCGGGAAGTCCATAATTCCCAATAAAACCCCACTTGTTTGGCCGCAGATGGGGTTTTTTATTTTCTAAAAACACATAAGTGTATATATGTCAATTGATATACTTGTTTGCGGATCGGCCGTGTACAAGTATTCGATGAAATTGAAGTAAATTATCCGTCGTTTCATCTTCGAATTTTGATACCTTTGTCCTTTAATGATGATGTTAGCCATCATCATCTTGATAAAATTTTTGTCCCAATAAAAGATCTGGAATGATAACAGCAGAGCAATTGAAAGAGTTGCAAGAACGCGAAGATGCGTTGAGGAGGTTTCTTTGACATCGAACGCAAAGAAATAGAAATAGAAGAAGAAGAAGAAAGGACACGTGTCCCGGGTTTTTGGGAAAATCCTAAAGAGGCAGAACAGCAACTGCGCAAAGTGTCAGTCCTTAAAGAATGGATAACAGATTATCGTAAAGTCAGGTCGCAGGTAGATGATTTGGCGGTATTGTATGATTTTTACCGTGCTGAAGAAGCTACTGAGGATGATGTACAGGCTCAATATGATCAGGCATTACATAGTATAGAAAACCTTGAGTTCAAGAATATGCTCCGCGCCGAAGAAGATCATCTTGGCGCTATTATTAAGATCAACTCAGGAGCAGGAGGTACCGAAAGCCAGGACTGGGCAGAAATGTTGATGCGGATGTACCTGCGTTATTGTGAGCGCAATGGTTATGCAACGCGAGAACTTGATTTTCAAAAAGGTGATGATGCCGGCATTAAATCGGTCACCATTGAAGTTTCAGGAGACTATGCATACGGTTTCCTGAAAAGTGAGTCGGGTGTGCATCGTTTGGTACGGGTATCTCCTTTCAATGCTCAGGGGAAACGCATGACCTCTTTTTCTTCCGTATTTGTATCGCCGTTGGTAGACGATAATATTGAGATTATGGTTAACCCGGCTGACATCACATGGGAAACTTATCGTTCAAGTGGCGCAGGGGGGCAAAATGTCAATAAAGTAGAAACAGCCGTACGTTTGCGCTATAAATATAAAGACGAAAAAACCAGCGAACTTAAAGAGATTGTTATCGAAAATCAAGAGACACGATCGCAGCTCAAGAACAAGGAAAATGCCATGCGCATACTCAAGTCGCAACTTTACGAAATGGAGTTACAAAAAAAGTATGAAAAGCAGGCGGAAATAGAAGGGCAGAAAAAGAAAATCGAATGGGGATCTCAAATACGGAGTTATGTTTTTGACGATCGTCGTGTCAAAGATCACCGTACCAATTACCAGACATCTGACGTGCAAGGTGTGATGGACGGGGAGCTTGACCCTTTCATTAAAGCCTATCTGATGGAATTTGGGGGACAGTAAGTAGTGATGAATTAACATTTTGGAAAAATAACTTTTAATAACATTGAATTAATTTGTTTATCCATCTTTCTATACGTAATTATATCCTGATTCAGGAATTGGAGATAGATTTTCATGAAGGATTATCTATCATTACGGGTGAAACTGGTGCCGGGAAATCAATCCTTTTAGGTGCACTTGGTTTGTTGACTGGACAACGGGCCGATAGTAGCACATTGCTCGACACATCTAAAAAATGTATCGTGGAGGGTATCTTTCGTCTGCCTGGGGAAGGATGGAAAACATGGTTTGATGAGCATGACCTGACATATGAACCGGAAACGATTGTTCGTCGAGAAATAGCATCTGATGGTAAATCACGAGCTTTTATCAACGATTCTCCTGTCAACCTGTCGGAATTGAAAGATTTAGGTGCACAATTAATCGATATACATTCTCAACATCAAAATATATATTTGCAATCTGCTAATTTTCAGATGCAAATACTCGACACCTATGCGCAACAGCTGGATGTTGTTGGTGCATACAGCCGTGCATATTTACAATACAATAAGTTGCAGGCAGAATTGGATACCATGGAAAAAATTGCACGCCAGCATCAATCGGAACTGGAGTACCATTCTTTCCGTTTTGAAGAATTGGATAAGACCAAATTATTGGAAGGCGAACAAGAAGAGCTCGAAAATGAATTGAAAGCGCTTACTCACGCTGAAGATATAAAAATGGGCTTAGCGCAAGTAAATACGTTGTTAGATGCTGGAGAAGTTTCTGTAAATCAAATGTTAAAGACGATTCTTTCAACATTAGGACATCTTAAACCTGTATATCCGAAAGCTGAAGATTATCTTCGACGTGTTGAATCCTCATTGATTGAATTAAAAGATATTGCTTTAGAAACCGAACAGCTTGCTGAAAATATGGAGTATCACCCCGAACGTGTTGAGACCGTTAAGGAACGTCTCGATTTGCTATACTCGCTTCAGCAAAAACACAAGGTGTCAACAGTAAAAGAATTGGTGGAAATTAGGGATGAATTAGGTGTAAAAATTCAGGAAATTACTGATGATGAAGTCCGGATCGAAAAAATTCGGAAGCAGATAGCGGATATTCAACAACAACTTACGGTTTCAGCTGGTGCAATATCGTCAAGGCGACGACAATCTATTCCCGGTATCGAGGAGAGAATACATGGTTTGCTGATCCAATTGGGTATTCCTAATGCGCTTATTAAAGTGGAATTGTTACCTTCGGGACAATTTACACCAACAGGGACAGATGTGGTTAGATTCCTTTTTTCTGCCAACAAACAACAAAATTTGCAAGAACTAAGCAAGGTGGCATCAGGAGGGGAAATGTCACGATTGATGTTAAGTATCAAAGCAGCCATTGCTGAAAAAATTACTTTGCCAACATTGATTTTTGATGAAATAGACTCGGGGGTATCAGGTGAGGTTGCTGGAAAAATGGGACATATTATTGAGCAAATGGCGCAGTTTGTCCAAATTATCAATATTACTCATTTACCACAAGTTGCAGCTAAAGGGCAACATCATTACAAGGTATACAAGGAGGATCATGGTAGTGTTACCCAAACCAGAGTGCGGGAGCTCACTTCTGATGAACGTATCATGGAAATTGCCAAAATGCTCAGTAGTGAAAAAGTCACCAGTGCGGCAATTGAAAATGCCAGACATTTATTAGGCATGTGACATAACGACACATAATAAGAAGAAATAAGTGGCTATACTTCATCCCTATAAACACGAAAAGAGCGGTTCTCCCGAACGGCTCTTCCTAGTTACTAACTACTAACTACTACAAAATTATGAAAAAAAACTATAATATAGTTATGCGAAAACCATGCCAAACCACTTCTCGAATTAGCCAAAAAATGTTAATATAATGTCATAAAAAATGTTAATTTGACTTCTGGGGTACCATAATTTCCGCAGTAACCTGATCTTCTTATTCGGTCATAGATATGCTCACATAATGCACGATATGTAAGTAACCTGAGTTCGGGTTAAGCGCATTTTAGAATTAGTTGACCATCATGTACCTTTCCAATATTCAGGATAGGTTTCTTAGGGAAAAAGCAATATGCAGTCAAAGCAGCAAGGATATTCATTATGAAATTACTGATGCTTCTATGTCTGGAATGTTCCATCTGGCAATGATTCTTCAATTCCTCGTTGATCGTTTCAATAATTGCTCTCTTTCTCAACAA
>JAVBMZ010000173.1:0-6779 GCA_031551935.1 Bacteroidales bacterium | reverse complement strand
ATTTTATACAGACGATATCCAATATTATCGTTGTAGCGATAGAAAATATTCGCCTGTTTCAAGAAAGCTTGCGCCAAGAGGCGGTGAAGAAGGAGTTGGAACTGGCGTCGCAAATGCAGAATATGCTGGTTCCGAAAGTAGAAGATCTTCCGCGTAATTCGGATATTGTGGTCAATGCCTTTTATAAGACTCATTATGAAGTAGGAGGAGATTATTTTGATTGTCTCGACTTAGGAAATCATCAAATTGGATTTTGTGTGGCAGACGTGTCTGGTAAGGGAATGGCAGCTGCACTATTGATGTCGAATTTTCAGGCTACTTTGCGGGCTTTGTTTACTTCAGATATTGATATGGAGGAGTTAATGCACAAACTCAACAAACATGTATCATATAGTGCGCAAGGCGAGAAATTTATCACTACGTTTATTGCCCGTTACGATTCTGTGACACATCAACTGGAGTATGTTAATGCAGGACATACGCCGGCTATTCTCTATCTGGAGGAAATCAAAGAAATGAAACTGCTTGAAAGTGCTTGTCCTGCTGTTGGTATGCTTGATGAACTCCCCTTTGTCAAGGTTAAAAGAATAAATATTGAAGAACACAGCCTTCTATTGGCATATACCGATGGTTTGGTAGAGTTATTGTCTGACACGGAAGATGGTGGAGTAAATTCCGCTTTCTATGTATTAGAAAGCGCGATTCAACACATTCCGAATATCGACGGGGTCATTGAAGAAGTAATTACTACACAGAATCTGAAAGGTAACAATCATGCTATTTTTGATGATATTACCATTTTGGGAGTAGAGTTTTTTGTGTGACAAAGCGCATATAATCAGAAAAATGAAAGCATATATGACCTATACATTTAGGATTTACAGTAATATACGGTATTTATTACATACCTTTGCACCTTAATTTTTTTTCAATGAGTTCATATCCACATCTCCATACTTTTCATATTCCAGTGATGGGATTGGCCTATACTATCGATTCGCCTGTTAAAGTTGCCCGTTTTGGTATATCTTCAGTAGTTTCTATCATAGAAGACGCACTCATCGAGCGTATGCGTCAGTATTATTATACCAAAATCAACGAGCCATATTTGCCAATTCATGTTTCAGAACCTGATTATCGGGCAAAACGGATCACCGACTACTTGAATCTGCTCAACAGGATAGTGAATAAACAAATTGAAAAACTCAAGGAATCGACTTTTGAAGCAGGTTCTGAGCTGGTTCAATACTTAGAAATGTTGCCTGAAACCAGTTTTCTGAAGAAGATGTATCGTCAGATGCAAGAAGCTCACGACCGCTATGAACAGAAAAAGATAGAGCAAAAATTGCGTGCAGAAGTACGTGCGGGAAGTATCGATGTGAATATTATGACCAAGTTGGATAACGATCGTTATCTCGATGATGGGAGTATTATTGAAAACGGTTCTGATGCTGTAGCCGCCCTGCGAGGGTATGCCAACAGCGAATTAATGGGTTCATCTATTATTTTTTCGGCAGGTATGAATCCGCGCCTATTCAACTACCTGGAACAATTGGACGTTTTTTTGGAGATGCGCGATGGGGAATTTGTCAAGAAAATTGTGCTCAAAGTGAGCGATCATCGTTCGGCCATTATTCAAGGAAAATATTTGGCGAAAAAAGGTTTATGGATATCCGAATTTCGTATAGAGTCAGGGCTCAATTGTGGTGGACATGCGTTTGCCAGCGATGGGTATATGCTTGGTCCTATTCTCGAGGAATTTAAAAATAAGCGTGATGCTCTGAACGAGGAGTTGTTTGAAATATATTGTCAGGCACTGGTAGCAAAAGGGAAAACACCTCCTACAGTAAAACCATCCCTTAGGGTAACTGTGCAAGGAGGAATCGGCACCAGTGAAGAAGATGCTTTTCTACGCGATTATTACCAGGTAGATGCCACAGGATGGGGAAGCCCGTTTATGCTTGTTCCGGAGGCCGTGACTGTCGACGATGAAACGCTTCAATTGTTGGCAAAAGCCGGAGAAGATGATATTATCTTAAGTAAAAATTCGCCTTTGGGGGTACCATTCAATTACCTGAAAGGTGCTTCGGGAGAAAAAGAAAAATATAAACTCGTAGCTGAAGGGCATCCGGGAAGTCCGTGTAGCGAAAGATTGCTACAATCGAATATCGAATTTACTGAAAAACCGATTTGTACGGCATCTACCGCGTACCTTAAGAAAAAATTACAGCAGTTACGTGAAACGGAGATGAGCGAAGCAGAACGCGGCAAAAAAATAGACAATCTTCTTACCAAGGAATGTTTGTGCGTGGGATTGAGTAATCCGGCCATTCATCAGTATAAGCTGTTGCCTATCAATAAAACCATCATGGGAATCACCGCTTGTCCGGGGCCTAATTTGGTATATTTTGACAAGGTAGTATCACTCAAAGAGATGATAGATCACATATATGGTCGTGTCAACCTGTTGTGCAATAAATACCGACCCCATATGTTTATCAGGGAAATGGAAATATACTTGGGTTATCTGCGTGAGCAATTGGATGAGATGGCCGATTTGAGTAATGTCAAGCAGTTGAAATATTATCAATCGTTTTGTAAAAATATGCACGATGCCATTGCTTATTATCAATCGATGACGGACAAGATCATTACTTCGTGCCCGACAATAAAAGAAACATTTTGCAGCGAACTACAACAAATAGGACAAGAGATTAACCGCATTGAGAAATTAAAGTCCCTGGCATAAATTCGACACACAGCGCTGTAATCATAATTTTTATGAAATCATTGTTGTCTGTAGTTATAACCGGAGTTGGGCGTGGCATTGGCTACCGGTTGACCGAAGTGTTTGCAGCTATTGGGGATGCCAAAATATTCGCTGTAGCAAGGAATACATCGTCGCTTGAAGCTTTGGTTGCTGTTTATCCGTCACAAATCATTCCAGTGAAATATGATCTGATGCAAGTGCTGCATGACGGAAATGGATTGTCTGATATGATTGCTGCGCAAACGAATAAAGTCGATATTTTAATCAATAATGCAGGTTTGCTCATCAACCAACCTTTTGATGTCTTTTCAACAACAGATATACAACGCATTTTTGATGTTAACTACATGGTTCCGGCACAACTCATTCAGTCATTGCTCCCTTTGTTACGAAGGGTACAAGGGCATGTGGTGAACATCAGCAGTATGGGAGGCTTTCAGGGGAGTGTTAAATTCAGCGGATTATCACATTATAGCGCATCTAAAGCAGCTTTGTCCGTACTGACAGAATGCCTTGCTGCAGAACACCAGGATGTGCGGTTTAATGCTTTAGCGCTGGGTGCTGTGCAAACCGAAATGTTTACCGAAGCTTTTCCAGGCCATCAAGCGCCACTCAGTGTTACTCAGGCAGCTACTTTTATCGCTGATTTTGCCCGCAACGGACATCGATATTTCAACGGAAAAATTTTGCCCGTCGCATTATCCAACCCGTGAGATGAATTTAGTCCCGGTGCGTCAGGAAATAATAAGCTTCAACGTTATCCAAATAAGCGCCGTCAAATCCAGCGTCAATAATTTTCTTAATGTATGAATCATTATTGCCGTAGATGATATTTTGCCAGTCGGCGTGCCAATATTCTACCCAATATTCATCAGCATAGCCAGCGTAATTTTTCTTTAGCCAAGAGGGGTTGCCTCTTTGCCATCCTGCTTGCCAATAATAGCGGTAATTTTCAGCAGAACCGATACTGATGTAAGCAATCACCAAGCGATTACCGTTATTCGCTTTTTTCTTAAGCTGTTGGATATCTGTCGAAGTTAAAGCTGTTCCGTTGAAAAACAAATCGATCAATACCACATCATAATTTGTCGCCTTAATGGCATTTAGCATGTCTTGCTTACTCGCGTAATTATCCGTACTGATGAGGTACAGGTAATTTTTCGCAGCGGCCAAGGTTTGGATGTTATCTGAATTTACGTCCGTAATGGGTGTTGTCGGGATTTCCATATAATCATAATTGGTGCTGCTCCGTGGAAAGCTGATGAACCCTTCATTTCTATTTCGTTGTGCAGCATCGGTGATATTGCTATTGTTGGAGACAAAATCGGCTACCATGATTTTTACGGAAGACTTCAGTTGGCGCAACATCAACAATCTTTCTTGGTCGACGGACAATCCTCCATCGTAGAAAAGCTCTTCTACGCCAATACCATCAATGGCATTGATGTATGAAGTCATTATTCCTTCATCAGGATCGGTATTGTTAAAAGCCAACTCGGATCCGTTTTGCGGAATAACGATGAAACTAGATTTGATGCTCCGGGCATACGATGAAATATTGATCACTAATTCTTGCATTTTTACTGCATATTCATCAACTTCATCATCGTCATCGTCATCGGAACAACCAATAAAAGGGAGTGGCAGAAAAAAGAAACAAGCGGCGAGTAGAAATAATTTTTTCATGTGTGTATACATTTTTATTTGTTAAAGGTCAAGGTTAATAAGGACAATGTCCACGATACTGTGATACTTGTTGGGCATCGTCTTTCTCGTGGACATTGTCTATTGATGTTTCATTTTTATTTAGAATTGGGCAAAGTATAAAAAGATTTCCAGTTAATTAATAAGCCTTAACATATTTAGCATAGATGGATACGTCAGAAAACTTATTGAACAGAGCTGGCGACATCATGCTTTGCAATGCAGTAGCCGGTGCGGAGAGCCTTACGTTGGTATCAAAAATATCAATATACCGGTTGAGGGAAGCTATATAAAGCTTATCTGTTGCAATGGTCGTATAATTGTATTCGGTAGTGACGGAATTGCTGGCTAAAGTTAATTCAACTTTTCCATTGCCACCAGTAGCGTTGTATATTTTTATTTTTGAATATATATCCCATGCGGTTTCAACTTGGATAATTTCGGTCCAATTTGCCTCGCTGAGCGATTGACCTGTTTTTAAAGTGAAATTTATGGAGGCTGCTTCGGAAGTATAACGAGTCCATGAAGTGGAATTAGGATCATAAGGGGTAGGAGGTCCTAGCTTGATAGTTGATCCTTCCAGCCACAGTTTCGTAGTTTGGTTGATGGTCGTAGAATACATACCGCTACCACTAGTATAAGTGCCAGTCCGGGTCATTCCGCAGAAGCCTACATCAGGCAGGTAATATTCTTTGATGATAAAATCGAAGGCTTCAGTACCACAAATTGTTTGTCCTGCAATGGTTTCGCACATGGCTTTATAAGCATTTTCAGTTACAACCACACCCTGTCCTGAATAAGAGGGGTTAAATTCATTTACAATGTTCGTAGCACTTACCGTTTTTGTATATTTCTCGCTCATTACGCCGGTAAACCCTGTTGCACCAGATTTGCCGGTTTGGGCATTAAATGCCGCGTAAGGCTGATTACTGCCTTCGGTGATAAAGTAAATGATACCGTTTTTTATAGCCATACAATTTGGAGTTGTCCATGGGAGCGGGTAAGTTCCCTTAGTATCTGCACGCTTGAAAACCGACAAGGTACCGGCGCCTGTATAGGATATGGATGCATCATACGTATCGTTCAGTGCAATAATGACATAGCCAGACGTCGTAGTGGTGGATCCCCCAACAGGCTTACTGGAATGTTCCCATTTATAACTCCAGTAAACGGTTTTAAAAAATGCCAAATCTTTGAATCCGGAATAGGTATAAGTAACTGCACTGGTGGTAATGGTTTTGGTACTTTCAGAAGTTCGTCCTTTACTATCGGTCACTTTCATCTTTGCTTGGTAGACGCCTGCAGCCGTATAGGTATGATTGGTATTCAAAGTGGTCGTATTAGATGTGAAATCGTAAGTACCGTTTCCGTCGAAGTCGATTTCGTATTTAACAATAGTGGCGTCATCGACAGAAGCGCTTCCGGTAAACGAAACGTTCAAGGGAATAGAACCCGTCTCCGGTGAAGCTGACAGGGTACATGGGAACGATGATGTTCCTGAAGGAGATTCTTTATTGCCAGGATCGTCATCATCTCCCGAGCATGATACCATACTACCGAGTAGTAATAGTCCGAAAATAATCAACGTATTTCCCCATAAGGACATAGTGCTGTGTTTACTCATAATCATTAATATTTAAAACTTATTTAACCTGTATTTTAACAAAGTTAAAGCATATTATTGACATCTATACCTTATTTACATAAAATATGTTGCATTACGTATCAACGGCAGTCTACGTTGATTTTTTAAAGTCAATATAATTTGTATTTTCCTAATTATCGTATAGTTGTATAAATTCGTAGCGGTTATTGGTCCATTTCATGTATCGCCAAAAATCGGAGGCAGGAAATATCAAGCTAACACGGTTGTCATTCGGATGGAAGGATATTTTTTGTGCATGTTGCAAGTTTTCATCGAAAAAAACATGTACATGTTTTTCTCGATCATTGATCAAGCCAAGCGGCGAAACTGAACCAGGTTGTAATCCCAGATATTTTGCCATACGTTGTTCCGAAGCAAAGCTTATTTTTCCTTGTTTTAGTCGTTTTTCCAGATCATGTATGTCCAATGCCCGTGAACATTCTAATATGACCAAGTAGTGTTTATTACCTTTATGGTTCCGGAAGAATAAGTTTTTACAATAAGTTGCTTCCATATCCGTCCAATACAATTGCGCTTCCTCTATAGTTGGCGTGGGCGGATGTTCATAATAATCGAACGGTATGGATAATTCCTCTAATGTTTGGTATACTTCCGGTTGACCGATGTGCATGATTGATTTTTACAGAACGTGAGGTTGGA
>JAVBMZ010000002.1:0-16696 GCA_031551935.1 Bacteroidales bacterium | reverse complement strand
GAAATAATAGATATTTATCGATCAAACCCAGATAAAGCCAGACAAATGTTAACTGAATTAACAACCTTTTTTGCTGAAAAAGTTCTAAATGAAACAAAAGAAAAATTAAAAATACCAGCTATAGCGGATTCAAAGTCAATACAGAACCCATGAAAAAACCTAATAGATCTTTGAGCATATTAGGTCTTTGTATAAGATAATCGCTCCTTACTAATACGATTATGGGCTGAAAAAAGCTGCCTGTGATAAGAGATATGTATTGTTATTAAAATATTTCGCATATAGTCAAATCGAATAGGAGGAAAATGAAAAATTTCTATAAAAAGAACAGTACAGGTCTTGATTTTTTATTGTGCGGTGTATAAAATCACCTTCTTTATGTAAGTTTGCTTTAATCCATGAATATAAAAGAATTAATGCAAAAGGATGCTTTTGCAAAACATTGTGGTATTGAATTAATAGAAATATCGGAAGGAAGTGCGGTTACCAAAATGGAGATCCAACCGTATCATTTGAATGGGGTAGGTATTGTACAAGGAGGCGTCATTTATACCTTGGCTGATTTCGCTTTAGCCACTGCATCCAACTCCCGTGGACATGTTGCTGTCGGATTAACTTCTAATATCGCTTACTTTCAAGCAGAATCGTCAGGTATATTATTTGCAAAAGCAAAAGAAATCTCATTACGGCGTACGGTTGCTACATACCAGGTAGATGTTACTAATCAAAAAGACGAATTGATTGCTTCTTTCCAAGGAACTGTATACCGCAAAGCTTAGTTATTGTTCATTTCTGTTTTACCAAACGGCACATTACTGGAAAATGATCGGACAAGTATACGTGTGGATTTTCATAATCATATGCTTTAAATGATGATGAGTGCAGAATATAATCAATCCTTTGGGATGATATTCGTCCAATATGGTAAGTCGCACCCATTCCTTGTCCAGCTTCCATAAATGCGTCTTTCCGGTTACCACGTACTTTTTGGTAAGAATAAGATATTGGCGGATCGTTAAAATCACCACAGATGATCACTGGATAAGGTGATTGGGAAATAATCTCAATAACAATTTTCACCTGTCGCGAACGTTTAACCGATGCTTGAATCATCTGCCGGGCAATGGCTTTGATCGTGTTAACATCTTTGTCATCATATTCCCTTTTGATAGCATTGTCCAGCAACTTGCGCTCTTCTTTATTAAATCCGATTGATTTCAGGTGTATATTATATAAGCGAATGGTGTCTTCACCAATTTTCAAATCACTATACATACAGGCATTGGCAGTATTATCGGAATAGATGAGTTGCTTATGGATGATCGGATAAGTACAATAGGTTCCCAAACCAACATTCCCAGTGGTGTATTCTATATGGTAGTAAGGTGTCTTCATCAATTTGGCCAGATTGTCTGCATTTAGCTTGCCTTTTTCCGTGCTGGCAAATTCCTGCATGCATACAATATCTGCTTCCGATTGTCGAATAAAATCAAAAATATTCAAGTTTGAACCGTCCGGCTGTTTTGTATCCGCTTGTTGAAACATGTGTACATTGTACGATATCAACTTAATGCTACTATCGAGTTCTCTGCTGGGGAGCTTTTTACCTAACACCTGTACATTACGCCAAATCATATTCCAACCAAGCAAGATAATGGTCAAAGAAAACAAAGCATATTTTTTTTTCTTCGTGAAAAGCCAAAAAATAATAAAACAAAGGTTTACAACCAATAAATAGATGTAGCCCAAACCAAAAAAACTAAGCCACCATATTTTTCCAGGATTGACAAAACAGCATAAGTAAGCTAACAATAAACCCACAATGACAAGAATATTGATAACTACCAAAATGATGCGTACAAACTTTCTCAATAGGATGGCTTTTTTTGAATGATATTTTTGTTTTACCTCTATTTCTGTTTTACCAGTCTACATGTAACGGGAAAATGGTCAGAATAGTCAACACGTGGCGTTTCACAATTATATGACTGATAAATAGGAGAATGAATAATAAAATCGACACGTTGAGCCAATATGCGCCTGATATTGAATGACGTACCCCTCCCCTTGCCAGATTCAATAAAAGCATCTTTTCTGTTGCCTCGTATTTTTTGATAAGCATATGACACAGGAGGATCATTAAAATCACCGCAAATAATAACAGGGTACGGTGAACTGTCAATATAACGGGCAATCTGTTCAACTTGTTTTGACCGTTGTATAATATTCAAAGCAATATTTGATGTTAATGTATCAATATCAGTTTGAGTATATTCTTCTTTTGCGAAATCCAAAAATTGTTTTCCCTGTTTATGTTTTCTGTATTTATCATAAATTGAACGTAATCCCGTTGTTTTCAAATGTAAGTTAAAGACACGGACTGTATCGGCATCAACTACAATATCACTATACATACAAGCATTCAACGTAGAATCAGCATAAACAAGCTGATTTCTTATAATAGGATAAGCACTATATGTTGCAATCCCCTGAGACCATTTTCCTGGTCGTTCAAAATGATAATAAGGTTTTTCCAACCATTTTCCGATGCTATCCGGATAAAGTTCTCTCCATTTTGAAGATACAAATTCCTGCATGCAAATAATGTCGGCAGCCTCATTTTTCAGATAATCAAATATATTCAGAGTTTGATTACTTTTAACATTGAAAAGGCCTACATTATATGTAATGATCTTAATACTATTTTTATTCTTAAGAAGTCTTTTTCCAAAAAATTGAAAAGTCCGACTCGTCAGAGTCCAAGTGAATAAAATAGATACCAATGATATCAATGCAAATTTTTTTTTTGCTGAAAATAACCACAGGATAACAAAAAAGAAATTTCCTATAAAAATATAGCTGTATACTAAACCCCAAAAACCAAGCCACCATATTTTTTCAGGCTTAATAAAACAGCTTAAATAGACTAATATTAAAGCTATGACCATAATAATGTTCAGAACAATCATTATGACATAGATAAACTTTTTCATCTTTGAAAAATTATTTTTACTTTTTCTGGTTAAATAAAGTTTCTTTTTCCTGCTTGGTCAGGCTATCGTATCCTCCTTTAGATATTTTATCCAAAATCCGATCAATCTCTTGCTGGTTGACATTTTTCTGCCGGTTATAATCCCAATCATTGGTAGGCGGTTTTTTGTAAGCAACTTTCATTCTAGGTCTACGCTTAAACACACGTCCCACCCATTTGCACCACGTACTGAACCAGCCTGTAATATCTTTCTTTTTCCTGATATTGACCGCAAATAAATACCCGAAAAATGCACCTCCCAAATGGGCAATATGCCCACCGGCATTACCGCTCATCGAAATAGAAATAACATCAAGCGCCACTGTAATCAGTGCAATATAAATCAACCGAACAGAGCCAAAGAAAAGCAGATTGATGGTATATTTCGGCACATAACATGAGATGGCTAATACAACAGCCAACACTCCGGCTGATGCCCCACAAATAGTGGAAAAATGCTTTGCCGCAGCAAAAACAGGAAAAACATTGTATGACAGGATGTAAAAAAGTACACCAACCAAGCCTCCCAGAATATATACATTTACCAACAAACGCTTGTCAAAATACAAACGAAAAATCCTACCGAACCAATACAACCACACCATGTTGAACAAAAGATGGAGAAGTTCCTTGTGAAAAAACATGTAAGTGATGAGCGTCCATGGACGCATGATTAATGTATCAACATCAGTAGGCGCAGCTAACCAATAATAAAGCGTAAAATGATCACTGGCAGCAAAAAGAAAATAAAATAGATGAATGATGTGATACAACAAAAAAACAGCTACATTGATTGCTATCAGTACGATCAATGAATCGCCTGTTTTAAAGAATTTCTTTATTTCTTGTACCCAATTCATAAAATTAAGAAAGGTTAATTGACGGCAATTCAAACAACTGCCGCAAACCATTATAATCACGCACAGTAACATCTGCCTGTTCTTTAATGGCAGGATCCTCAAAATGGTCAAAAGCAATACAATAAAAACCTGAACGTTTCGCGCCTAAAACCCCTACAGGTGAATCTTCGATCACAATACATTCTTTTATAGTCTTGCCAATCTGAGCAGGAACCCTGCTATAATCCTTCACTTTGGTAACCGGATCTTCACAAATTTCGCGACCGCAAACAGCATCAAAATATTCTAAAGTTCCCACCGATTTAAGCAATATCTTTGCTGCTTCCGTGGTATTTGCCGTAGTAAGTGCCAGAAAATACCCCTTTTCCTCGAGATCGATAATGGTCTGCCGCATACCCGGATATGGCTTACAAAACCTATCAAGATGCTCCATATAATATTTTTGCCGTTTACGGACGATTTCTTTAACTTGCTCATGAGGAATTTCCGGAAAAAATTTACTTGCAAATCCATCACCAGTAAGCCCCACTAAATCGAAGATAGAACATCGTCCACGCATATCGTAACCGTACTCTTCAAAAATATCGCAATAAGCCTCATAACGTCCACGTTCAGTGTCAGCAATCACACCGTCAAAGTCGAATAAGATGGTAGTAATATCATGTAAAACCGGTATAGCCATTAATATATCTGATTTGAATTAAAAATTTATTCCGATACGGAACAGAAGATTATTTGCAGTAATCTTATCGTGCGAGGGTTTAGTGATATCAGCAAACATATTCATGAAAGTCAACCCGAACATTAGTGAGGCGTCTGCCCCTAAGGGATATTCCACTCCTCCGCCAATATGATAAGCAATATTGAAAAAATTTGTCTCGCCTGTCACTCCTACGTTATCGCTATTTCCATAGTTGGCACGCGCAGATACTCTTATCATCGGGTCAAATCCTAATTTAGCAAAATAATATAACCTACCTATTTGGTGTGTTTTAAGTTTGAGTGCTATGGGAATTTTGATGTATTGGACTTTATATTTCACATCTCCTCCTTTTGGAATATCCACATTTCCATCCTTTGTATGCAACATGAGACCATTGTCATAACGCAATGTTCCACCAATGTTGAATAATGAAAGTCCAGTAGTAACGGCATAATTGGGTGCAAAATAAAAGTCGGCCACCAATCCCAAATCAAACCCCATACGCGCTTTTTCGCGACGTACGTCGCTTACGTCCGATTTGAGCCATGTCACCGTAGGGTCGAAAAAAACACCTAACCTCAACCCTTGTCCAAACAAAAAAACAGGAACAAAGCACACAACTACCAGAATAGAAATCTTTTTGAACATAGATATGATGATTTTTTAATAAGCCCGAATCATGTGATCGCCCTTATGTAAACTTGTAATACGACTTAAACAGTCATCAAAAAACAGGCCAATTGTCATTTTTTGAGTTTACGACATCCGCATTTTTTCTATATCTCCAATAGTTTTGGGAATTGGCTTGCCTAATACCCGGCATCCGGTTTCAGTGATCAAGATATCGTCTTCGATGCGTATTCCGCCAAAATTGCGATATTGTTTCAATACATCATAATGAATAAAATCGATAAACTTCTTTTCTGCCTCCCATTGGTCTATCAAAGCAGGAATAAAATAAATACCCGGTTCGTCGGTAACCACAAATCCCGGTTCAAGCTTACGAGCAAAACGTAATGATGAAAGTCCGAACTGTGTACTACGTGAAATGGTAGCATCATATCCGACATAATTTTCACCTAATCCTTCCATGTCATGCACATCGAGTCCCATCATATGACCCAGTCCATGGGGGAAGAAAAGGGCATGAGCGCCCTGTGCTACTGCGTCTTCCATATCACCTTTCATTAATCCTACAGATTTCAATCCTTCGGCAATGACACGGGCTGCGGCCAGATGAATGTCCCGATAAAGTACACCCGGACCACTCATTTCAATAGCCTTGAGATTGGCTTGTAATACAATATTATAAATGGCTTTCTGTTGCTCGTTGAATTTACCACTCACAGGCACTGTACGGGTAATATCGCTAACATAATTCATGTGATTTTCGGCTCCGGCATCAGTTAACAACAGTTGCCCGTCATGCATGATATTACCATGGAAATGGTTGTGTAAAGTTTGCCCATGAACGCTCAGGATAACAGGAAAACTCACAGGCCCGCCATCCATCAATGAAATACCTTCAATAGCCCCTGATAATTCCATCTCCTTCATTCCTGAATGCACATGCTTCATAATATAGGTGTGCATCTTGTAGGCTGTTTCAATAGCCAATTCTATTTGCGCAACTTCTTGTGCTTCTTTTACCGAACGCATCTTCACTACTGCCAGAATCAATTCTTGCGATACTTTTTCTTTTTGTTGATTGGGATGTATACCCAACAATTCAAATAGTTGAATTTTCGTTTCCGCACGATATGGCGGAAAAAAATGGATTTTCCGTCCTTGTTGCCGAGCTTTTTGAACCATTTCTAACAAAGCTGTGTAAGGTCGTGTATTTTTCACAGCTATTGACGCCGCTTTATCAATCATTGCCGGTTGTTGCCCCATCCAGATGATATCATCCATGGTCGAATCATTACCAAACAAATATTCCGAACCATCGTCAATATCCATCACAGCAGCCAAATCCGGTTCTTGTAACCCAAAATAATACAGGAACGAGCTATCCTGGCGAAATGTATATGTGTTGGCAGTATAATTGAATGGGACTTCGGTATTACCCAAAAAAAGCACCATACCACTGCTTATCATTTTCCGCAATTGTTCACGGCGTTGTTGGTAAGTGTCTGGAATGAACATAAGCAATTAAGAATTAAGAACAGCCCCTAAATCCCCTAAAGGGACTTGCGCAAAGCGCGGTATACCGTAGCTCCCCTTAGGGGTTGGGGGCTAAACTTTTTACTTGATAATGGTTTTTTCCCGGTCGGGACTCACCGAAATAATATGGAACGGAATACCTGTTTCCTTCTCGATAAAAGCCACATATTCTTTTAATTCTATAGGAAGGCTATCAAATGATGAACTACAGGTAATGTCATTAGCCCAACCTTTCATTTCTTTGTACACCGGTTCTATTGGTGCATGAACATCAAAAGGAATTTGGTCAGTCAACACGCCGTCCACCTTGTAATGGGTACAAACTTTCACTGTGTCGAATCCCGATAATACATCGGCTTTGGTCATGATGAGCGACGTTACCCCATTGATCATGATAGAATATTTCAACGCAGGCAAGTCTAACCAACCGCAACGACGTGGACGTCCCGTGGTGGAACCAAATTCGTTACCCTTTTTACGTAATTCTTCGCCTGTTGCGTCCAACAGTTCAGTAGGAAATGGGCCACTGCCAACACGTGTACAATAGGCTTTCACAATGCCATACACTTTTCCTATACGGGAAGGGGCAACTCCCAGACCAGTGCAAGCTCCGGCGCACACTGTATTCGAAGAAGTAACAAAAGGATACGACCCAAAATCAATGTCCAGCATAGTACCTTGTGCTCCTTCGGCCAACATACTTTTGCCAGCAGACAAATATTGGTTGATGGTGTACTCACTGTCCAATACTGTAAAAGATTTCAGCACTTCGATAGCCTCAAACCATGCTTTTTCTTCCTGCTGGTATTCAACCGGATAATCATATTGCTTCAACAATTTCAAATGCTTATCCAACAAATGTTGATACCGGGTCTTGAAATCGCTTGTAAATATATCACCTACCCGCAATCCGTTGCGGCCAGTCTTATCCATATAGGTAGGGCCGATTCCTTTAAGTGTTGAACCGATTTTAGAAACACCTTTTGCGGCTTCCGACGCTGCGTCGAGTACACGGTGAGTCGGAAGTATCAAATGCGCTTTGCACGATATGTACAGGTTCCGCAAATCGGTATTCCTTGCTTTCAGTGCATCAATTTCCTTTTTAAAAATAATCGGATCAATCACTACACCATTACCGATGATGTTAATTTTTTCAGGATGAAAAATACCCGAAGGAATGGTATGTAATACATGTTTGATACCGTTAAACTCTAATGAGTGTCCTGCATTGGGCCCTCCCTGAAAACGCGCAATTACATCATAGTGAGGGGTTAGAAAATCTACTACTTTACCTTTTCCTTCGTCGCCCCATTGGAGTCCTAATAATACGTCTAACTTCATTTTTTAATTACTTATTTTGCTGGTTTTCAGATCTAATAATTTTTTGAATTCATATTAGATCATCTATTTGCGTATGCGCAAATAAAACGAATGTACAAAGAAAACAAAAAGATAGTTTAATCGGCTAAATAATTTATGGAAAAAACATCATTTGAAAGGACAAATTGACAATGATGATATGATGTGAACCAATTAATGTGTAAACTCGGTTTTATTATGAATTGTTCTCTTTACATTGTTATTTTAGTATAAGACCGTTCATGGGAAAACATATCCGTCAAGTAGATTTCGCAGATGCAACCTGCGTTTATTTTATCGTATATTTGGTCATTATTAAATCCCAGCCTGATGGAAATAATCATATTGGCATGTTTTCTTTTTTATTCCGCTTTACTGTTCTGCATTACCTGGGTTACCTCCCGTAACGCCTCTAATGATACCTACTTTCGGGCTAACAGGAAATCGCCATGGCCGGTGGTGGCATATGGCATGATCGGGGCTTCACTATCGGGTGTCACCTTCATGTCTGTTCCGGGGTACGTACAGAGCTCACAATTTACGTATTTTGGTGTAGTCATAGGTAACCTGATCGGTTATGCTGTTATTGCATTGGTACTTTTACCGTTGTATTACAAATTAGATGTAACCTCCATTTATACTTATTTAGAAAAACGGTTTGGTTTTTGGAGCCACCGAACCGGTTCTTTTTTCTTTATCGTTTCCAGAATGTTAGGCTCTGCTTTGAGGATGTATCTGGTAGTATATGTGTTGTACGAATTTGTATTCCGTTCATGGGGCATCCCATTTTGGGTTCCGGCAGTGGTGTTTATCGGATTAATTCTGCTGTACACCATCCAAGGAGGATTACGAACCATTATTTGGACAGATACTTTGCAAACGACTTTTATGTTGTTGGCAACAGTACTTACCATTTATTATATTCTCAAAGGTACGGACTTATCACTGTTCACTCTTTTAAAACAAGCCTCCGCAGAAGGACATACCAAGTTGATTGAAACAGATTGGCGGGCAGATAATTTCTTTTTGAAACAATTAGTGAGCGGCGCGTTTCTCACCATTGCCATGAACGGGTTGGATCAGGATATGATGCAAAAAAACCTAAGTTGCAAAACCCTGAAAGAAGCGCAAAAGAATGTGTTTTCATTGAGTTTCTCGCTCATTATTGTCAACTTATTGTTTCTCACTTTAGGTGCAGCCCTGCTCTACTACGCTTCACACACAGGATTTGTACTTCCCGACAAATCGGATAGCATTTTTCCGGGCATCGCATTTAGCCTATCCACGGTGACTGTCGTGCTATTCGTGATTGGATTATTATCAGCCGGGTATTCCAGTGCCGACGGTACGCTTACTTCCTTGACTACAGCCATTTGTTTTGATTTTCTGGGATTTGACCGAAAAACAAATGATGTTTCACAAGAAGGCCATTTTTCCGCCGTAAAGTTTTCCCTGATGCTTATCTTATGTCTTGCATTAGCCACGATGATCGCATTTGACATTTTCAAGCATCCGGCAGCACAGAAAATTTTATCCCTTTTATTGTTTGCCAGCATTTTTATGCTCTTCTTTTTCACCTTTAGCATATTTACCAAGCAAACAATACCCGACAGGAACAAAATAAAAGTGCGAAAAATGGTCCATGTTATTTGTGCCATCGTTTTTCTTTGTATCATTATCGTTTTCAAACCCTTTCATGATGATTCTTTAATCAAAATGGTATTTAATATTGCAGCATTATCTTATGGTCCTCTTTTAGGGCTTTTTTGTTTCGGTTTGTTTACCAGATGGCAAATCAACGAAAAATATGTACCTATCATAGCCATTATGTCTCCGTTGATTTGCTACATCCTCAAAACATATGCTACAGAATTGTTTAATGGCTATGTTTTTGGATTCGAACTACTATTACTGAACGGACTTATCACATTTTTAGGACTATGTCTCTGTATCAGACAAAAAAACAGATAGCTTTTTGATGAAAATTTTTCTTCTGTTCAAGTTTTTTGTTAAACATTTTTCCATACATATAATTTTATTACATAATTGATTATAAATTTTGTTGGTATACAAAAGATGCATTACTTTTGCAATAAGTAACAATCCCTATAGGAAAAATTCATGAGAATTCTTTATGTAGTATTTTTATGCTTCATTCATCTTACTGCATTCTCCCAAAATGAACGGTTTAAATCGTTATTTGTATACAACTTTACCAAAAACATAGAATGGCCATCCGATTATCAACGAGGCCCTTTTGTGATTACCATATTAGGTAACTCTACACTTTTTCCGGAACTACAACAAAACGTGAGAGGAAAACAAGTTGGCAGCCAGACAATACAAGTAACACAAGCTGCAAATATCTTCGGGATAGAAAAATGTAACATACTGTATATTCCTGCACAGCAAAGCAGTTTGCTGGATGCTGCAAAAAAACAATTAGCCGGAAAACCGACTGTTATCATTACCGAAAAAACCGGTACGATGAAACAGGGAGCTGATATTAATATCATACAGGTGGATGGTAAACTTCAATTTGAAATCAACGCACAACAAATAAGCAGTAAAGAATTGAAAGCAAGTAAAGCATTGCTTAATCTGGGGATCGTATACAATTCGGGCGCCACGCGAGGGGTTCCAAAATTGGAATCGGTAGATGATGCCAGCATCCCAAGGTAATACTGGTGTAATGTTTTTAGATAAAGAATTCGATATTGATAAAATATGAAATAGCCATGTACAATTTTGCGCACCAATCAAAAAATGAACATGGCGTATTCCATCTGACCTCTAAAAAATAATTTTTCTACAGATGAAAATACTTCGAAGATTAATGATGCTGGTTTTTGTATGGATGCCGCTCATGACATTTGCACAGCCAAGGCCTGTTGCGAAAATGAGCAAGACAGACGTGCTGAAACTGACCATCGATGAATTATACGCCTTACCGCTTGAGGATGTGATATCATTATCCGAAATTGTAGGCGTATCGGTCGAAGAGTTGTATGAGATGGTAAGTACCTCTTCGCGCGTCGAGGAATCAAAAGAAGAAGCACCCAACGTGATGCATGTGGTGACAAAAGCAGATATCAAACATCGCGGATATAGGAATTTACGTGAAGTTTTAATGGATATTCCCGGATTCGGGGTTTTTATGAAAGACGTACAATATGTTGCCCAAGTGCGTGGTATTGCTCCCAACGATAATGAAAAAATCAGCTTCATGCTTGACGGACATCGCATTAATCAGATGTCCGAACCAGATATTTTGAATAGTCCCATTAACCTGACTAATCTCGAACGCATCGAAATCATTGTAGGCCCCGGTTCGGTACTTTATGGTGCAGAAAGTCTTATCGCTATTATCAATATGATTACTCAAAAAGCATATAATAACGAAGTGAGTGTAACCGTGGGTGCTCCCGAAGAATATGCTGTAAACGCCGTATTGGGCAAAGTTTGGGATGTCGACAAAAACATCACTTTTTCCTTTACGGGAATGCAACGCGAAGGATGGAACGCTTACAAAGTGGGCGGGGTCACTTTTGACGAAAACAATGCTTTCAACCAATTAGCACGTGCTAAGAGTACCATGCCGCAACGAATGTACCCAAGTTTTTTTCTCACGGCAACAGGGCAATATGAAGGATGGAGTATCGGCATGTCTTCGTTCAACTATGCTACCTCACGCATCGGCTGGTCAGGTGGAATTACACTCGACGAGCGAGAAAAACTCCGTAACCAGGATTATATTAATTCCATGGTAGTCAAAAATGAAAGTAAATTGACGGATAAACTCGGATTATTGTTCTCGGCAAGCTTTGACAACAAACGGGCTGAACAGCCAAATAATCTGACCATGACCGAAAATGCCTATAAGGCAGAATTGGGAATGAATCTTACCACAAAAAATAATTTCTTGCAAGCCGGTGTGCAGGTAGGTTATTACCAGGAGCGTAACAATTGGGTATATGATTGGCAAAGCAACACTTCGATGGCTGTGCTACCTTTGATTTACAATGTAGATCTATGGAGTGTAGGAGGTTATATTTCAGACAAGTATTCGGTTTCGGATAAATTAAAATTGGTGATGGCCGTCCGTGCCGATTACAATTCTGTGCTGGAAGATAACCGTATATCCTTCGGTCCGCGTATCGCAGCGATTTACATTCCTTCGAAACATTTTACCACCAAATTGATGTTCAATACCGCTACGCGCTATCCGTCGGCTCGTGCCAGCCATTTGAACGAATTTGATAAAACCAAGCCAGATCGCACCGGTCGCACGGTGACTAAGCCAGAACAATTGATGGCTATTGAATCTGAAAATATCTATTTTACCAATCATACCAGACTTTCGTTAGTAGTTTATTATCAATATTTGAGTAACTTTATTTCTTGGTTCAATCCGTTCATGAATGTGGGTGATTTTTCCGGATTCGGAATCGAAGCAACATGGAAAACGAATTTCACCTCTAACATATCTGTATGGGCCAATGCGACGTACAATAAAGCAGATTTCACACAAACAGCGCCGCTCCCGGCATATGAGGATGGAGCCGCCGTACCTACTTCGGTAACAGTGAATGAAAAAGGACAAATGGTTGCCGTTCCTCAATTCACCGCTAATTTGGGGGCAGATTTTCGCTTTTTCAATCGATTGTATTTTTCGCCCAAAATGCGGTATTTCACCAAACAGCCGGCAGCAAATTATGATCATAGTCCGGACATAGATTACACCAATCCCGGATTCTTCTACGTCGATAACCAAGTATATTTGGATGCGGCGCTTACCTACGAAGGTATCATTAAAGGACTCGATTTGCGCCTTGCTGTACAAAATATCCTCAACAACCAGCACCAAACAGCAACAGTATTCTCTAATCAAACCTACACGCCTCAGGGATTTACCTTCCAGGCTACTGTTTTTTATTCTTTTTGACGCAGTATCATGGATTACGAGGTGCTTTTGATGCAGCAATTATCTCGCCGCCACATGGAATATGTGGCACATTGCATCGGTAATAACGAAAAAGAGTTTGCGGCCTTGATGTCGATAGTATTTCATGGGAAATCTCCTGTGATACAACGTGCCGCTTGGGCCATGGATGCTTGTTTGGAAAAATATCCCGAACTGATAATTCCTTATGCGGATGCTCTGATGGATACCCTGCCTCAGTTTACGAATGATGGTGTCAAACGACAAATAGTGAAAGCGCTTGCCGAAAGAGATATCCCCGAATCGCATGAAGGACAAATGACAGATCTATGTTTTCAGTGGCTGCAATCTTCTACTATTCCGGTAGCCATTAAGGTACACTGTATGCAAATTTTGGCCAACATTACCGCTAAATATCCTGGCTTAGCCGCAGAATTGAGTACCGTGATTCGCGAACAGATACCGCGTAATTCGGTAGGATTTGCATCGAGAGGAAAAAAGATTTTGAAGCAGTTATCAACATCAATGACGTAAAATGAATTTGATAAAGACGAGAGCTTTACATTTTTCACTGAAAATTAGACACCTCATCTGCTATCAACTCCTTCAATTCACGAATCACCATGGCTGTTGCGCCCCATATGATTTCGCCATCAATAATATAACTCGGAGCACGGAATGTACCATATGCTTCACTGGTAAAAGTAGTTACCGAACGATGACGTTCGTCAAACAAATCTTTTAATGATACCTGCAAAATACCATCAACTTCCGATGTTTGTAAGGTAAAATCGGGAATCCGATTAATACTTCCCACCACTGGAAGTATCAGGAAATTGCTGGGTGGGATATAAAGTTGCGACAAGTGGCCCAATACCATTACCTCATGCCGGTTTACGCCAATTTCTTCTTCAGCTTCACGCAATGCTGTTTCTGTTAAATCCTTATCTGCAACCTCGTAACGCCCACCCGGAAAAGCGATTTGTCCGCTATGCACGCCATCATATACCGGCCGCTTAATTAAAACCGTATGTATGCTCCCCTTCATTTCGTACAGTAATATCAAAACGGCAGCTTTACGGGCATGCGTTACCTGTTCGTGAGTTTCATGTAACAAGGACTCGATACGACTCTCGGGAGCCATCACCAAATGCGCTGATCGTCCTGGTAATGGCCCTTGCAAAATAGTCCGGATGTGATCAAACATAAAGCATACTTGAGTAAGGGACATAAAAGTAAACGATACACAGAAGCTGACTCATAAAAAACTGGTTACCCTTTTGATTCATCGTTTATAGTGATAGGTTTTTGTGCTTCCATCATTCTCCATTTAGCATTGATATCTTTATGCGGCATGATATTGTCGTAGCCAAACTGTGCCAAAACATCCATTGTTTCCTGCCGATAGGCTTCATTGATCTCGAAATAAATACGACCGCCATCACTCAAATGCTTCCATCCGAATCTTGCAATATGTTCATAGAAAATCAATGGTTGATAATCCGGTGTAAACAGGGCTAAATGTGGCTCGTATGCCAATACATTGGGATGCATCAGCTGCTTTTCAGCGGATGTCACATAAGGCGGATTGCTGATAATGATGTCAAAATACTTTTCCGGGAATAACCGATGTACATCGTCAGATAGTATATCGCCTTGAACTGCGCGAAGAGACACATGATTCATTTTTGCATTTTCCTTGGCTATAGCCAATGCCAGCTCAGATATGTCCATTGCCCACACTTCGGAAGCATTCAGGTTTGCCGCTAAAGCAATCGCAATGCAACCGCTTCCCGTACCAATATCAAGAATTTTGCATGCCGCTTTCTGGTGGGTAAGCGTGCATCGACGAATCACTAAATCCACCAATTCTTCTGTTTCAGGACGAGGGATCAATACATCAGGCATTAACTTCAATTTTAATCCGAAGAATTCTGTTTCTCCCAGGATATATTGTATCGGGCGATATTTTTTAAGTTCATCAACAACCGTTTGGATTTGTGCTTCCTGATCGGTTGAAATCTCGCTATTTGCTTGCAGATGCATGTCCAACGACGACATATGCAAATAATGCTGAAACATGATTCGGATAAAGCTATCTATTTCCGTAAGCGGATAATCACCGGATAATTGACGGTGGATATGGGTGACAATTTGGTGGATGGCAGACACAATCTTCTGGGGATTTATGATAGCGATAATACATACAAAAATAGAGTAAGAATGCATATTTACAGAATAACTGCTGCTAAATTTTTATTTTTTAAGGCAAATATCATTTGGTTGTTTATCTTTGCACCGTCTTATAACTTTAATTGATATTGTACGAATGAAGAAACTTAATTTAGTTTTAGCGCTCGAAGGTGTATTACTGGTGGCGGTCATTGTTTTGTTTGTTTTATTTTTCACTAAAAAAAGTCCCGAAGGAAGAGCCTTGATAAGTGGCGGCTCTGATACGACGGCTTTTGTTGCCAGTGGAGATATGGCTTTCGTTAACCTCGACACATTGATGGTGAATTATCAGATGTCTAAAGATTTGAACAACGAGTTGTTGGAAAAATCGAAGAAGATTGATGCCGAGTTGACCAATAAAGGGAAGAAATTACAACAGGATTATTCCGATTTACAATATAAAGCACAAAGAGGTCTTGAAACCAATGCCAAATTGGAAGAAATGGGACAACAATTGAGGCTCGATGACCAAAAATTGATGCAATTGACGGAAAACTACCGGATGCAGCTGGCAGAAGAACAGGTAGTGATGAACCGTAAGGTGGTACAAGCCATCATGGACTTCCTGACAGAGTACAATCGGGACAAAGGTTACCAATATGTCTTTGGCGACTCGTTCGACGGGAAAATCTTATATGCCAATCCGGGATTGGATATTACAAATCCTGTATTAGACGGACTTAACGTGAAATATAAAGCAGCAAACCCTGCGAAAAAATAATATCCCTATTGATGGGAACACATAAAACCGGCTTGGAGCAAAAGGCTTTAAGCCGGTTTTATGTTTCCATACACACCATTCATCACCCGGAGTATTTGAAAACCATCTTGCTGTCCACCGCTTATTTTGCTCCGATACAATATTATGCCAAATTATTGTTAGAGGATTCAATGGTTTTTATGGAAAAGCATGAGCATTATAACAAACAATCCTATCGTAACCGTTGTATCATATACTCGACAAACGGACTGCTTGACCTTGTGGTGCCTGTAGTAAAATCAAAAGAGCCCAAAATTCCCATTACTGAAGTAGAGATATCCTACGACACGCTTTGGCAGAAACTACATTTGAAAGCCATTGAATCGGCATACCGGAAATCGCCATTTTATGAATATTACATAGATGATTTACGGATATTTTTCAATACACGACACCCATATTTGTATCATTTCAACATGCAAATCATGCATACCATCTGTCGTTTGATGAAAATTCCTTACCGGGTACAAGAAAGTCAGCAATATATGGCCAATGAACAGGGCATTGTAGATTTACGCGACGGAATACATCCCAAAGAAAACCGGCAAATTCCGGATAACAATTTTTATCCACCCTATTATACCCAGGTTTTTGGAGATAAATATGGTTTCAAACCAAATTTAAGCATTTTAGATTTGTTGTTCAA
>JAVBMZ010000103.1:0-8927 GCA_031551935.1 Bacteroidales bacterium | reverse complement strand
GGGTGTCGTTTTAGGAGAAAATACCATGGAAAGTGCTGGCACTAATTATCGTGAATATTTCAAATGGGTAACAACTGGTACCAAAGAAGTATCTGTAACAGTCACAACTATTGATGGCTGTCAGAAAACAGCAACCCGAACCATAGAAATATATCCACGTCCGGAACCGGCGCAGACCTACAAGATATCAAATCAAGAAATATAAGTCATAAAATTTCTTGCAGGCCTTGTGTCTTCTCAGTAAGTTTTGTGTCTTCAGATAGTATCAATTGATGTATATTGAGCGACTATTGCTTGAATTACATATCAAATATGTACAGAAAACACCATACCATACGGCATGATATGGTGTCATAGTCCAATAGGTGATAACTATTTTTAGAAATATACATCCAAAACACTCTAAACTAAATATTGCTGACCATTTGGGTCATAAAAGCTATTACTATTTTTTCAACTACGCGATTTTGAGAAATAATTTGGAAAAAATTTTGCGTTGAAAATATTTTAGCTGCCACCTTTTTTCTTTTCTGCATCATAAGATTGTTTTTAAATCATAATGACGAGCATGAACCTATCACAAAGATTGATATTTTTAGCTACATTCCTTTTATATGTGGGAGTTGTTACGGCACAAGAAAAAAAATTTACGGTTAGCGGCCATGTCACCGATAAAGCATCGGGTGAGGACCTGATTGGTACCACGATCTATGTCCGCGAACTTAAAACCGGCACATCAGCTAATGCATATGGATTCTATTCCATCACCTTACCACAGGGTAGTTATCACCTGGAGTATTCTTTTGTCGGTTCGGCTTCGCGTGAGGTGACAATTGTTCTGGATAAAGATGTGAAAATGGATGTACAGTTGGACGATAATGCCAATGAATTGGAAGAAGTGGTAGTGACGGCTGAACGTAGGGATGCCAACGTGTCGAAAGCCGAAATGAGCGTCTCCCACTTATCGATGCAGACCATACAACGCATTCCGGTGCTGATGGGCGAAACGGATGTGATCAAGGCGATACAACTGTTACCTGGCGTACAAGCTACTTCCGAAGGTTCGTCAGGATTTAGTGTGCGGGGTGGCGGATACGATCAAAATCTGATCCTATTGGATGAAGCGACGGTATATAATGCGTCTCACCTGATGGGATTCTTTTCGGTATTTAACAACGATGCTATTAAGGATGTAAAGCTTTATAAGGGTGACATTCCGGCAAACTTCGGCGGACGGCTGTCGTCGCTGCTGGACATTCGATCGAAAGACGGCAATAACCAGCGCTTTTCGGCTACTGGAGGTATCGGTACTATTGCCAGTCGTCTGACGCTTGAAGGTCCAATTGCTTCGGATAGGGCGTCATTCATCGTGTCTGGTCGCCGTACATATGCAGACATATTCATGAAGCTGTCGAGTAATGAAGATGTGCGTGAATCGACGTTGTATTTCTATGATATGAATGCCAAGTTGAATTACCGTATCAACGATAACAACCGTGTGTTTGCAGCAGGGTATTTCGGGCGCGACAATTTCGGCAGTAAGACAATAGGGATGGGTTACGGCAACCAGACGTTTACACTGCGTTGGAACCACACGTTTTCGCCACGCTTGTTTTCAAATTTCACAGCAGTGGGCGGATTCTACGATTACCAACTGAGAAGTACCGAGGGGCAGACCGGTTTCAAGTGGAAGTCTATGATGCGTGACTATGGATTCAAGTCTGACTTTTCGTGGTTCGCCAGCCCTAGAAATCATCTAAAGTTTGGATACCACCTTACCTATCATTGGTTTTCACCGGAAGAGATACGAGGTGCGGACAACTCTATCGTGAAAACATCTACCGAACCGAAAAAATATGCCCTGGAACATGCTTTGTATGTATCCAACGAAACAACTGTCGGCGAACAACTAACACTGAAATACGGTCTGCGCTACATCATATTCCAGAACATTAGTAATGGTGCAGCGATTAATTACTTGAGCGACTATATGGTGACAGAGTCAAAAACTTTCCGCAAGGGCGAGTTCTATAACAACCAGCAACGCTTAGAACCAAGGCTGGGTGTTACCTACCGCATCAACAGTGTGCAATCGGTGAAGGCAAGCTATTCTCGTACCTCGCAGTTTATCCAACTGGCGTCAAACTCTGCCGCTGGATCGCCGCTTGACGTGTGGTTTCAGGCGTCACAAAATGTGAAACCGCAACTCTGTGACCAGTTTGCAGTAGGCTATTTCCGCAATTTTGCCGATGATATGTACGAGGCTTCTGCAGAAGTATATTATAAGAACATGCAGGATGTAGTAGATTTCAAGGACCATGCACAACTGCTCTTGAATAGTGATCTGGAACAGGAGTTGCGATTTGGCAAAGGAACATCATATGGCGTGGAACTGATGTTGCGCAAGAACCGCGGACATCTTACGGGTTGGGTGAGCTATACCTATTCGGCAAGTTGGCGGCAAATCGACGGGATCAACGGTGGTAAACGCTATCGTTCACCTTTCGACAAGCCAAACAATATTTCTGTGGTGGTTAATTATGAATTGTCGCGTAAGTGGATGGTTTCAGCTAACTGGGTATATGCCAGCGGTACACCCGTGACGTATCCTACCGGTCGTTTTTTGGTAGAAAATAATTACGTTCCCATCTATTCGGGGCGGAACGAGTTTCGCTACCCTGCTTACCATCGACTGGACCTGTCAGCCACATGGAAGTTGTCCAAGCCGGGAAAGCGTTTACAGCAAGAACTGAATTTCTCGCTCTATAATGCCTATGGTCGCAAAAATCCATGGACCATACAATTTAAGCAGGAAGCTGAACAACCGGATGTGTCATACGCAGAGAAGGTTTACCTGTTCACTTTTGTGCCATCGGTAACGTGGAATTTCAAATTCTAAGAAAATTCAAAAAAATTATAATCTTATGATTCAAAAATTCAAAATTCCAACCATTTTGTTATTCGGTTGTTCAATCATTCAGTTATTCGTCATTGTATCGTGCACCGAACGTATCGACATCAATACCGATGCTGCCCCTTCGCAATTGGTTATCTACGGGCATATCACTACAGATACCATGCAACATGCTATCAGCATCACACGCTCGTCGGGTTATTTTGCCAACACCAAGCCGTTGGGCGTAAGTCATGCAATAGTGACTATCAGTGGCGGAGGAAAAACCTTCGTACTTACCGAGAGTGCTATGGAAACCGGCTTGTACCTGACCGATGCCGATGTTTATGGTGCTGAGGGGCAAACCTATACGTTGAATATATCGCTTGATTTCGATAATGACGGGGAAGCGGAACAATACAAAGCCTCGTCGTATTTGCCATACGTTGCTCCATTCGATTCGATCAGGCTGCAACTGTCGACAGATTACAAAGATTATGTGGAAATACATATGTTCGGCAGGTTGTCGCCCGACAATGACAAAGAGTGCTATTACAGTTTTCATGCTTTTCGCAACGACATGGCTCTGACCGATTCGTTAAGCCTTTTTTCGGTATACGACAGCAAGATCATCGGTACGGAAGTGATGGACGATGTGGCTTGTTATTTTCTGGATCAGACCAAAGATAAAACCAAACTCACATCCGGTGACCGTGTTGCACTGCGATTGAATGTACTGCCCAGGGAATACGGACAATTCTTAGTGAACGCACAAAACGAGGTGTGGGGTTCATCACCATTTTCGGGTCCTCCCGCTAACGTGGAGACCAATATCACCTGTACCGGAAGAGCCCCGGCAAACGTTTTGGGTTTTTTCTCAGCATATTCGGGCAAAACGTGCTATACGGTGTGGTAGAATCCTACACCGACTTCCAAATGATTTTAATTGCAGCAAACACCAAACAAAGATAACTTGCCCTTTTGTGATTAGAAGCAAAAACTCGTTAAATCCACAGGTCTGATACATCAAAAATCATCAAAACATAAATGCTTGATATGTTGATTGATAAAATTAACACAAAAATGAAAATAGCTAAATTCCACTATAATATAGCGATAAACCACTATATAATAGCTAAAAACAACAATTTTATAGCGATATTTCGCTATAAAATAGCTAAAAATAGCTAAAAATAGCTATAAAGTTGTTTAAAATAGCTATTTTTATAGATACATATGTGGAGAGGTGTCGACAAATATTTTGATGTGATTATCCGGGATGATGCTGATGTTCGGCTGAGGTTGTACCTCAGTCGAATTTATGATTTGCCTGCAGGTATATGATGGACGAGATACAACCTCGTCCCAACGTGAGTGACTTATTGTCCAAACTTGAAAATATTATTGTTAACATAATCAGTTATTTATCATCATAATTTAGTACAAATGGGTAAAATATCTTCGTTTTTCCTTTTTTGAGAGAATTAAAGATAGTATCCAACTTTAGGACAGCTTCAAATGGTTTGTGTTTTTGGTTTTGAAGCCTTTGATTTATCGTATCTTTACGAACAATAAAAACGGGAAAATCAATATGATTAAGATAAACAAACTACACCATGTTGCCATCATTTGCAGCGATTATAAGAAATCGAAAGCATTTTATACGGATATATTAGGTTTTAGGATTGAAAACGAGTATTACCGCAAGGAAAGAAATTCCTATAAACTTGATTTGTCGCTGAACGGGGAATATCTTATTGAATTGTTTTCTTTTCCCAATCCTCCGGAAAGGCCAACCAGACCAGAGGCCTCAGGGTTACGGCATATCGCGTTTGAGGTTGATAGTGTCGAAGATTGTGTTCGGCAATTGAAAGATAAAGGTGTAGGCGTAGAACCTATACGAACTGATGGATTTACGCAGAAAAAATTTACTTTTTTATTCGACCCTGATCATTTACCCATAGAAATTTACGAACGATGATATAGATGGATACATTATTGATAGATTGATCGGATAAAATACCTTAGGAAATTGACCTAATACCTTGAAACATTTGTACGGGAATAGTTTCATGTGTCCGGTAAAACCGTTATAGAAGCATCATGTCCCTTTTTTACAATGCTGCAAAACACATGTCTCTTATCTTTGTAGTATTTTTGTGGAAAATGGAAAGTTTTCAAATCATACAGCCTTCGGTATTATTGGCGCCTTATGTGAAGCATTATTGGTTTTTGACCACTGGTAGTGTATCTCAGGCAACCGAACGTGTCATTCCCACAGGGATGATGTGTCTGGTGTTTCACCGCACCGAACGTATTTTTTCATCGTCGGCCGACCAATGGCAGCCGCAGGCTTTTCTGGGTGGACAAGAAACCACTTATACCGACTTGTGTTATTCCGGCAACATTGATATGATTTCGGTTGTATTCCAGCCGTTCGGGGCAAGGGCCTTTTTCGATATGCCTATGATTACATTGCAGGAACAGGCTGTGGACATTGACAATTTAAGCGACGTCCAGCTCGTAGAATTGAAAAAACGCCTGGTTAGTACTGCCGACCGGGAAACCTGTGTGTTGTTTATTGAGCAATTTCTGCTCAAACGTCTTTGCCGGCTGGCTGCTCACAATCTGAAGAGGGTGAATGCTGTGGTCCAGTCTATTTATAGCGGACAGCAAAATATCAGTATGCTTGCACAAACGGCGTGTCTTGGGTATAAACAGTTCAAACGGATATTCGCCGAGTATGTGGGTTCCAATCCAAAAAAATATTTGCGTGTAGTCCGGTTTCAAAAAGCACTACATGTCTTGCAAACCAGGAAGGATGTCAATCTCACCCAATTGACTTATGAGTGCGGTTACTACGACCAAGCTCACCTTATTAAAGAATTCAAACAATTTTCAGGATACACGCCCAGCGAATACTTGTCTGTCTGTGCTCCTTATTCCGATTATTTTTCGTAACACGGATCATGTCCGTTTTTTCCAATTTCAATAGTATGGGACAGGATAATTTTGCCCTGTCAGTTGATAACATGATTCATCCATTAAAATGAAAAGGAAAATGAAAAATTTGGTAGCATTCTTTGAAATTCCCGCAGCAAACTTTGAACATGCAGTGAAATTTTATGAAATCGTTTTCGGCATCGAATTGTCTGTTATGGATTGTGGTACGGAAAAGATGGCATTCTTTCCCCCGGAAAACGGACAATGTCCGGGTGCCATTTCTTGGGCGGGAGATTTCCGGCCTTCAATGGACGGGGTGTTGGTTAGCCTTCATGTGGAAAACATGGAAACAGCCATATTGGCGATTGAGGAGAACGGTGGAAGGATTATCAGGTCCAAAACGAAAATTGAAGCTGAGGGTAGGGGATATTTCGCACTATTTACCGACAGTGAAGGAAATAGAGTTGGATTATATGCTGATAATTAGGTTGAAGTGTGTATTTTTTGGAGCGGCTGACGGAAAAGACGCCGCTCTTTTTTAATTCTTTTAAATGAAAAGTTCGAAGATGATTTTTTGAATCACTATTTTTGTGCTGAAAAAAATAAAAGAGTGCATACTCACTTTAAAGTCACGTGGAAAAATCAATCAAAACATTATCAACATGAATTTACAGAATGGCATACCCGTATTATTTGTAAAGGACGCACAAAAAGCGCGAGATTTTTATACCGAAGTGTTAGGAATGACAGTAGTTGCAGATTTTGGAGGATTGAATATTGTGCTCAAAGAAGGATTTGCTCTTTGGCAAATTATGGATGGTAACATCATTCCCAAAACGCTTGGCCGTGCAAATATTGAGAATGTCGGAACCCCAAGCCGGTTTGAGTTAGCTTTCGAAACGGACGAGCTTGATACGATCTACAAAATTCTCAAAGAAAACAATGTCAAGTTTCTGCACGAAATAAATACAGAACTTTGGGGGCAGAGAATTATTCGTTTTTATGATTTCGACGGGCATTTGATCGAAATTGGCGAAGCCATGCCTGTCTTTCTTAAAAGGATTTTCGACGAAGAAGGTCAAAATATAGAAGCCACTTCCAAACGTACCTATATGCCTCAGGAGGCGATCAAAAAAATTTTAGGAATCTAGAAATTTATGGAACTAAAAACAGGATTGTTAATAGCATTGTTTTCATTGTTTCAATTGTCGGGGTATGCACAACCTCTGGCAAATCGGATAAAAATATCAGATGACATTGAGTTGATTCAACTCTCAGCAAAAGCCTATGTTCATGTATCTATGGCTGAGATGGAGGGATTTGGAAAAGTGTCTTCGAACGGATTGGTTTTAGTGGATGGTGGGCAGGCATTTCTTTTTGATACGCCTGTTACCAATGAACAAACCGAAACATTAGTCGTTTTTATTGCAGACTCTTTGCATGCCATGGTTTCTGGTTTTGTCCCCAATCACTGGCATGGAGACTGCATGGGTGGATTGGAGTATCTCAACCGAAAAGGTGTAAAATCGTACGCTAACCAAATGACCATCGATATTGCCAAAGATAAAGGATTGCCTGTGCAGCAACAAGGATTCAGGGACTCAATTGCTTTAGCTCTGCAAGATACGGAAATCAAATGCTATTATTTTGGTGGAGGGCACTCGACAGATAATATTGTGGTTTGGATACCTTCAGAAAAAATCCTGTTTCCAGGTTGTATGACGAAGGATATGCCATCTAAGGGACTTGGCAATCTTTCGGATGCGAACGTAAACGAATGGCCGGCAACCATTCAAAAGATTATCAATAAGTTTTCTTCGGCAGAGGTTGTTATTCCTGGACACGGGCGAACCGGCGGGAAAGAATTACTGGTACATACACAAGAATTGTTGCGTAATTCCAAATAACGATTTAATAGAAAATCAATCAACAGCTTTTTTAACTTGAATGTATGAATATAAGAAAAGCGACATTGGATGATGCCCGTGACATCTGCAACATTTATAATTACTACATCGAAAATACGGTAATAACCTTTGAAATTACACCCGTTTCGGAAACCGAAATGAGGCAGCGTATCCATGAAATATTCGAGTCGGGTTATTTGTTTTTTGTCGGTGAAACGGAAGGTAAAATCGTCGGATATTACTATACACACCAGTGGCATAGCCGTCGCGCTTATGATACGACTGCGGAAGAAAGTATCTACTTGGATAAGGATGAAGTGGGTAAGGGATACGGAACGAAAATGTTCAGACATCTTTTGAAGCATATCGACCGCAACAAAATCCATGTGCTGATTGCAGGTATTTGTATTCCGAATGAAAGTAGTGTGCAGTTACATGAAAAATTCGGGTTCAAACAGGTATCCAACATGAAAGAGATCGGGCGAAAATTCAATCAATGGCAGGATGTAGGGCATTGGCAATTGTTTCTCAATGATGTCCCAAATATATAAAGATGGAGATGAAGAGATGGTATGGATGAATATTCCATTACCCTTGTTTCCTATTTTACAAAACGACAAAGCCTTACATATTATTGTAAGGCTTTGTCGTTTGATACGAATCCTTTGGTCAAATTACTGTTCGAAGAAAAATTCGTTCAATTCTTTGATATCATTTGGCGAATAATCGGAACTTGCGTCGAAATAATCGTCAATCGCTTTTAACAACTCATCAAAAGAAATATATCCATCATTGTCCCTATCGACTTTTCTGAACTTATCAGGTATGGGGAGATTCGTGCCTCTACGTATCTTATTTTGCACCTTTTGCATCAGCAAATAGGATTCCACATCGCTTCTTCTGAGTGCTTGGGCATCTAACAAGCCAACGATCATATTCTCATTGATTTCTACCCCATATTCGTCGACAATAGCTCCAGGGCGCGAAACCTCACGATCTATGTAATCGGGTATACCATCACCGTCGCTATCGAAGGGACAACCTGTGGTATCTACAGCCACTCCTTCCGGTGTGTTAGGACAAAGGTCCCATCCGTCGAAAACACCGTCGTTGTCTTCATCTTCGTACATGGTCATGTCAAAATCATCGATATCGGCGAAAAGATCTTCAACAATTTTTGTTTT
>JAVBMZ010000194.1:0-15311 GCA_031551935.1 Bacteroidales bacterium | reverse complement strand
ACCCGGGTATGGGAAAAGACATGTACGACAATTCTGAACAAGCCCGTGCTATGTTCGAAAAAGCTAATGATATTCTTGGTTTTCGTATCACGGATATTATGTTTACAGGAACTGAAGAAGAATTGAAACAAACTAAAGTAACCCAGCCGGCTATATTTCTTCATTCGGTGATATTAGCCACTATGTTAGGTAATAAATTTTGTCCTGATATGGCAGCAGGACATTCATTAGGTGAATTTTCTGCTTTAGTTGCTTGTAAGGCTTTGTCATTTGAAGACGGATTAACATTGGTATCTAAACGGGCTATGGCTATGCAGAAAGCTTGCGAAGCCGAACCGTCCACAATGGCTGCTGTTTTGGGTTTGGATGATGCTAAAGTAGAAGAAATATGCAAAACTGTTAAAGGAATAGTTGTGGCAGCCAATTATAACTGTCCCGGGCAATTGGTTATTTCGGGAGCAATTGCAGCTGTTGACGAGGCTTGCGAAAAATTAAAAGAAGCTGGTGCCAAACGTGCGTTAAGATTACAAGTAGGCGGCGCATTCCATTCTCCATTGATGGAACCTGCACGTGTAGCCTTAGAACAGGCTATTAGCGAAACTCGTTTCGCACAACCCATTTGTCCTATCTATCAAAACGTGACAGCTAAACCTGTTACAGATCCAGCATACATCAAAATAAATTTGATTGCCCAGCTCACTGCGCCTGTTCGTTGGACCCAGTCGGTTGTTCATATGATAGCCGATGGTGCCACTGATTTTATAGAAGTAGGCCCTGGTAAAGTATTACAGGGTTTGGTGAAGAAGACCAATGCAGACGTAAATGCAATAAGCGCGGAATTATAGCCCCATCCTCGATTTCCTCCCCTAAATGGGGAGAGGACTCCAAATTAAAATATTATGAAAGTTCTCAAATTCGGAGGCTCATCTATGAGCGATGCCCGTTCGGTGAGTTTAGTCCAACAAATCATCGAATCGCAAGGTACACCGTGTATTGTAGTGGTGTCGGCATTTGAAGGGGTAACGCATCAGCTGTTGACATTAGCGCAACAAGCCGTACAACACGATGAACATTACAAGATTGGTATCCAGTCAATTGCCAAACTGCATTTCGATGTAGTGAATGCATTGGTACCTGTGTCGCAACGAACTTTCGTACTTGCCGAAGTACAGCGATTATTGGGAGAATATGAGGATATGCTTTATGGCTTGTTTTTGCTACAAGACCTGACACCAAAAACCCGGGCACGGGTACTTAGCGTGGGTGTTCGGCTGTCAGCTTTTATTCTCAGTCATATTGTTGTAAATGCTAAATACCACAACACCGGAGAATTGATTTGTACTAATTCCGGTTATATGGATGCAAAAATTGACTTTGAAACCAGTAATCGTTTAATTATTGAACGTTTTGCGAAACTTGATCATACTGCTATTTTACCGGGCTACATGGCAGGCAGTAAAAATGGTACCATAACCAATTTGGGACAACGTGGTGCAGATTACGTGGCATCTGTTATTGCTGCGGCTTTGGATGCTTCGAGCCTGATGTTGTGGATGAATGTGGACGGATTCATGACGGCCGACCCCGACATTATATCGAAAGCACAACCTATCGAAGCATTGACATACTCTGAAGCTATTGAACTATCACATTTTGGTGCGGCAGTTATCTTTTCACCGACTATTCGTCCGGTATACGAGAAGAACATCCCGATTGTCATTAAAAATACATATAATCCGCAAGCCAAAGGAACGTTAATTAGTAATATCTCTATGCAGCATGATGGGACAACACTCATCAAAGGTATTTCGTCTATCGAGAAAATTTCGTTAATTTCATTGCAGGGAACGGGATTAGTAGGTATTACCAATGTTTCGGCAAGATTTTTTAAAGTATTGTCCGACCACAAAATCAACATTATTATGGTGACGCAGGCTTCATCGGAATACTCGATCACTATTGCCGTGCGTCCCGAAGAAGCAGAAATTGCGGTAGAAGCTTTGAACAAAGAATTTTATCCGAAAATTAATACCACAGGAGAAATTAATTTGTTGGTAGAAAATGATTTATCAATTATCGCCATCGTAGGTGAGCGCATGCGTAACACTCCTGGCATATCGGCCACCTTGTTCCGTTCGTTGGCGCGCAACGGTATTAGTGTCATCGCTACCGCACAAGGTTCTTCAGAATTAAATATCTCTTTGGTTATCAATCACCATAATTTACGGAAAGCGCTTAATGCTATTCATGAAGGATTCTTTTTGTCTAACTATAAAGAATTGCATTTATTTTTAGTCGGAGTGGGTAATGTGGGGCGCAGTTTGTTGCAACAGATACAAAGTCAGCGCGAAGTATTAATGAACGATCTCAAGTTGAAAATCAACTTGATAGGAGTGGCTAATTCCCGTAAAATGTATATTTCTTCTGCCGGTATTGAGCCTATGGCTTACGCAGAAGAGTTGGATAAAAAGGGAGAAGCATATGATATTCATCAATTTATAGATAAGATATTTGAGTTAAACATACGTAACAGCGTTTTTATCGATTGTACGGGCAATGATGTGGTAGCCTCGGCTTATGGAAAATTGTTTGAGCACTATATTTCAGTGGTCACTGCCAATAAAATAGCCTGTTCTTCAGAGTACAGTTTATATAAATCTTTAAAAGAAAACGCAAAAGAACATGGCGTGAGATTCACATTTGAAACAAATGTGGGTGCAGGACTGCCGGTAATTAATACCATCACCGATTTAATACGTAGCGGTGACAGAATTTTGAAAATAGAAGCGGTACTATCGGGAACGCTTAATTTTATTTTCAATGTGTTGAGCGAGGAGATACCCATGAGTAAAGCCATCCGTATGGCTAAAGAAAAAGGATTTTCGGAACCCGACCCTCGTCTCGATTTAAGTGGAACAGACGTGGTGCGTAAACTGATCATCCTGGCACGTGAATCGGGTTATCCGATCGAAAAAGAAGACGTAGCGATACAAACTTTCCTTCCTGCTGACTGTTTCGAAGGTTCTATTGATGATTTTTGGGGAAAGGTGGAAGCGTTGGATGCTGATTTTGAAGCTCGTCGTAAAACATTAGCCGCCCAACATAAAAAGTGGCGTTTTATTGCATCGCTTGACGATGGAAAGTTATCTGTCGGCTTGCAAAGTGTTGATAGCAAACATCCGTCGTACGAATTGGAAGGAAGCAATAATATCATTATGCTGACTACCGCACGTTATTTCGAACAACCGATGGTTATCAAAGGTTATGGTGCTGGTGCTGAAGTGACTGCTGCCGGCGTTTTTGCCGATGTGATACGGATAGCAAATGTATAACACCAATAAGGTTCACCGTTAATTCCCCAAATGATTATCCAGCATGAATAAAATACGTGTGCGTTTTGCACCCAGCCCCACCGGCCCATTACATATTGGAGGCGTTCGTACGGCATTATATAATTACCTGTTTGCCCGTAAGCATGGTGGCGATATGATCCTCCGCATTGAGGATACTGATCAAGGACGTTTTGTACCGGGTGCGGAAGCATATATCATTGAAGCGCTCACCTGGCTGGGTATTAAGTTTGATGAAGGAGTACATGTCGGTGGCCCTTGTGCGCCTTACCGGCAGTCAGACCGTAAGCCGATGTACCGTGCATATGCCGATCAACTGATGGATAGCGGCTGGGCTTATTATGCTTTCGACACTTCTGAAGACTTGGATGCCAAACGCAAAGAATACGAACAGGAGAAAAAAAACTTCCAATATGATGCCTCTACGCGCGATATGATGAGCAATTCGCTTACCCTTCCTGACGAAGAAGTGCAACGGAGACTTGTTAGCGGTATTCCCTATGTGATACGCTTTAAATTCCCTGTCAATACCGAAATTCATATTGACGATCTCATCCGGGGCGAGGTAGTAGTTAACTCCAATTTGCTGGATGACAAGGTACTTTTCAAGTCGGACGGAATGCCTACCTATCATTTGGCCAATATTGTGGACGATCATACCATGGAAATCAGCCATGTTATCCGTGGGGAAGAATGGCTGCCTTCTGCACCGTTACATGTGATGCTCTATAAGGCTTTTGGCTGGGAAGACACCATGCCACGCTTTGCCCATCTGCCCTTGTTACTTAAGCCAGACGGTAATGGTAAACTCAGCAAACGCGATGGCGATAGACTTGGTTTTCCTGTTTTCCCTTTGCAGTGGACAGATCCTGTGACTAAAGAGGTATCGTCCGGATACCGTGAGAGTGGTTATTTTCCCGAAGCAGTGGTAAATATGCTGGCATTGTTGGGATGGAATCCTGGTATCGAACAAGAGTTTTTCAGCATGAACGAACTGATAGATTTATTCTCTTTGGAACGTATCAGCAAATCGGGCGCTAAATTTGATCTTAAAAAAGCACATTGGTTTAACCACGAGTACTTAATTGCCAAAACGGACGAAGAACTTGCAGGATTGTTTATTAAGATCTTGGAAGAGAAAAACATACCGGTTGAACCCGTATATGTGGCTAAAGTGTGCAGCTTAGTGAAGGATCGGGTGAATTTTGTATCTGAAATGTGGGAACAGGCTTCGTTCTTTTTTGTAACTCCGCAAAGTTACGACGAAGCAGTGATGAAAAAGCGCTGGAAAGAAAATACTCCGACCATCATGCAGGATGTGAAAAACATGTTGGATGGACTCGCTGATTTCTCGGAACAAAATATTCATGATGCATTACATGCCTACTCGGAGGGAAAAGGCTTGGGCATGGGGCAGGTGATGATCCCATTGCGTATCGCTTTGGTGGGGGGAACTTTTGGCCCGGATTTGCAGGTGATTGCGGCAATGTTGGGAAAGGAAGAAGTAAAGAGGCGAATCGACAAAATATTGTCGGTAACAATATAAGCAGAAGTTAAACAAAAAACCGCCTATGGGCGGTTTTTTGTTGGGTATATCGACGAAGTTTAATAATAGACGTAGGAATATTCCCTATAGTCTGATACATAATAATCACCTTGCCAATCACTCCTTATTTCATATGCTAAAGTCCGGTTACCTTGTGCATCGTAAGTAACCACGCCTTTATCGCTGAATTTATCATCGTATACTACCGCATGTTTCACAGGGAACGCTTCATACGAATCGTAATTAATCCTTCCATATTTGTCCAGGCCATAAATTATTTTCCCTTGTTCTTCAAATGCTTGGTTCGAAATATTATATGCTGAATAAATCACCGTTGCTTTTTTCTGGGTATCATCATAGGTATATTGTTCTTTATACTTGTTATACATCGTATATTCAGCAGAAAGTACGCTTGAACCTGTATTGGTTGTCCAAATAGTGTCAGTCCTACCCTCCGAACGTTACCGTATAATCGCCATATTCACCTATATATTCGGTTAGCCGGTTTTGTGCATTATAGGTATAAGTTTCTGTCCACGTTGATTTCAGTTCCCGTTGTGTAACGACAATGACATCGTTGTCGTACTGATCTTTTGCCCATTTACATGCTTTAGGTACGCTGATGAACTCCGTATATTTTGTTAACATGCCGGAGCTATTGTATTCCCTGACGCGTTGGTCATCTATAAATCCCTTCTTTACAATAGCATTATTGACCCATGCTACGGAACTATACTGTGTTTCAGTCACTGTTTTTACTTTTCCTGACAGTCCGTTGTCTATCCAATCGTTCCATTGTTCAAATACTGTTTGTATCGCATCGTCGAGCGAAATTTCTTGCGTTTCCGGATCACCCTTTGTCGCATCACCTTCATCATCTTTACTACAGCCGCTAAAACCAATAGCGCCTATCAACATTAACATCCAAAAGAAGTGTTTACTATGTGTTCTCATACAATTAAATAAAAAATGAAAAATTTTATAAATTACACAGTATACGCATGGCTTTATCATATGGTTACGATACAAGGCAAAAAATATCGTATGTCTTCTAAATCAATGAAATACTTTATGCTTACGGTACTGCATCATCTAAAACAGTCAAAATCATGTTGGTAGTATTTAGATCTTAATTGATTGTCGACCAAATAAATGGTTTGTGAAACAATCGTCTATAAAAACCACTCTGTGGTGGGTCAAAAAATGTAACCTTTATACCCGGCTGTCCGTATAATATATTATAGGCATTTCAATAAATGGTGTCTTCAAATCGACACAGATAATGGAATTAATATCGTTAGTTTGATAGTCGATTCAAAAAAACATGGAATAATATAAACATTTATAAAAATAAATCAATATGGGTTATCAAGTAGCATATTCCAACAAGCCGGATGCAAAATCTGCTGTACAAACCATTAAAGTGGGATTGTCAACCATGTCCGATCCGAGTTTAATCGTCTATTTTGTTGCTCCTTCATATCCGGTAAACGAAGTCAGTCGGTTAATGGCCGATGCTTTTCCCACTGCACAAACGGTTGGTTGTACATCAGCCGGTGAAATGGTGTCTGATATGATGTTGACAGATTCGATAGTGGCCATGGCGTATGGGAAGAATAGTATTTCCAAACTGAAAGTGGAAGTCCTTAAAAACATTAGCAAGGATAAACAAGCAGTTTCCACTGCATTAAAAAATATGGAAGCATATTTTCATACACCGATGTCCCAGATATCGCCATCGCGTTTTGTAGGAATGATGTTGATTGATGGACAGAGCCAATGTGAAGAATATATCAATGATCAAGTAGGTAATCTCACCAATGTAATTTTTGTAGGAGGATCTGCTGCTGCCAATGGATTAGCTGATCCCACCTATGTGCTTGCAAACGGGAAAGCATATACCGATGCCGCAGTCTTTGTTTTGATGGAACCAGTCAACGGATTTGCATTTTTGAAAACGCAAAGCTTATCTTTGACAGACAAAAAGTTGATGCCTACTAAAGTAGATGAGTCGCGGCGGATAGTTTATGAGTTCAATCATCGTCCTGCAGCAGAAGCATATGCCGACGCTTTGGGTGTTTCGGTGGCTGAGCTTCCGAAGTATTTTGGAACCAATCCGTTAGCATTGGTTTTTGACACGAAAAATTATTTTGTCAGGGATCCTCATAGCATTATGGAAAATGGCGCTATGGATTTCTTTTGTTCGGTAAAAGAGGGGATGGAATTAACGATTGTACAAGCCGGAGATATCGTAGCCAATACGCGGAAAGATATGGAACAGGTCTGGTTCCACGATCGGAATATAGGCGCCATTATCGAGTTTAATTGTATGTCGCGTCGGGCAGAATTGCGTGAAAAACATCAAGAACAAGAGTATGCCAATTTATTTAAATCGGTTCCAACCATATCTTTTGGTACCTTTGGCGAAAGCTACATAGGCCACATGAACCAAACATCTACCATGTTATTTTTAAAATAATGGATAAAAACAAATCAAATTAATTAGTACAAAATGGAAAAGTTTAAAGTTGCATTGGCCAATGCACCAGACGCAGTTGCAGCGGTGAAAGACATTAAAGAACAATTAAAAAGCATCGATGCGTGTATGATCTTGTTTTTTGCATCGTCAATATATACAGCCGAAACGGTGAGCAGGGAAATGGCAAGGGCATTTTCTGAAATTCCTACTGTTGGGTGCACCACGGCGGGCGAAATGATTTCGGATAAGATGGGTCAAAACTCCATAGTTGCTATGGCATGGGATAAAAGCATGCTGAAAGATCTGAAAATAGAAGTTCTTGAAAATATCAAGACAGATCATCAAGTGGTTGCAAAAGCATTTAAATCCTTTGAAAAATCGTTGGGTACACCTATGAGCCAATTGGATTCATCTCGATATGTCGGACTTATCATGATTGACGGGTTAAGTGGATGCGAGGAAACATTAAATGATCAAGTCGGAAATTTGACCAATGTCTCTTTTGTTGGTGGTTCGGCGGGCGATGATTTCCATTTTAAGCATACCTACGTGATGCTAAATGGCAGAGCCTATACTGAAGCTGCGGTTTTGGTATTGATGGAACCAACCAACGGGTTTTCCATATTGAAAACACAAAGTTTTAGTACCACCAGTAAAAAATTGACCCCTACAAAAGTAGACGAAAAACGTCGGGCTGTTCTCGAATTTAATCATAAACCGGCAACAGAAGCCTATGCTGAAGTATTAGGTATACCGGAAAACGAATTGGTAAAACGCATTGGTGAATACCCGTTAGGTTTGGTTTTTGATGAAAATAATTTCTTTGTTAGAAGTCCGCAACAAATTGAGGACAAATCTGTCATTTTCTATTGTTCGATTAAAGAAGGTTTAGAATTGACTATCTTGCAGTCTGGTAATATTGTTGCTGATACCAAAAAAGATTTCGAACAAGCAAAGCAAAAGCTAGGTACGGTACAAGCTGTGATTGATTTTAATTGTTGTTTGCGCACATCCGAACTTGCTCAAAAGAACCAACAAAAAGCGTATGCGGAATTGTTTCATTTGATTCCTACTGTTGGTTTTGCTACATATGGCGAAAGTTACATAGGGCATATCAATCAAACTTCGACTATGTTGTTATTAAAATAGAATTTCTTTCCATTATTATAAATAGTAAGTAAGCGATGAATACGACCAGAAAAATACTTGACTTTATCATTAAAGAAAAGGCACAAGGAAATACCTTTCAGGAATTGAATATACAAATGAGAATCATGATGAAAGGAGTGAATGTAAAAGCCATTTTAGAAGACAAAATGCCTGATGATGACGTTGCTGTCATAGATAAATTGAAAGGAATTGCCAAAGAATTTGACGTAGATTTAAGTAAGATGCGATAAGGAAAGGTTTACTTGTACTTTTTTAATGGGGTAGCAGGGATTTAAGACGAACAATGTTGTTCAGGTTATATTCCTTCAGCCTAAATGAAATTAATCTGCCTGGAATATTGAATGAGCATACTTTATAATAGTATGCTCATTTTATTTTATCAATATAAAGCAGCGTAGGAAATCAAAATCTTTGGTTTATTGTAAATGGGTTGTCGATAGGAAGGATATGAATATTATTCCTCTATATTGTCTTTTATTTCTAGTAACATAGTACGCACCTTTTGTAGCGATTTAATTACCTGAAATGTATTTTTAGTGTCTTCCTTATTTTCCTTGATTTTTTGCCGGGCACCTTTTAAGGTCATGCCCCGTTCCTCAGTCAAATGGTAAATTAATCCGATATTGTCAATATCTTGTTGTGTAAAAAATCGATTTCCTTTCGAATTCTTTCGTGGCTTGATAACATCAAATTCCTTCTCCCAAAAGCGAATTTTTGAAGCATTGATGCCAAACAAGGCCGCAACCTCACTAATACTATAATATAATTTACCGGAATGTTTCTGTTGTCGTTTAAAAGCAGTATATTTTGCGAAAGTTGACAATATCTCATCGTCTCTTTCCGGCGCAATGGTCAAATCGCCAGCAGGAGGAATATTTTCATTTTCCTGGGCTTTTATCATGATCTTTTAGTCGAAGGTTTTGCCTACATTGGCTAAGTCCAAAATCATGGCATATTCTTCAGGAGCAAGATCATTATAGTAATAGTTGACAGGACTTACCGCTTTCCCGTTTTTATGTACTTCGTAATGTAGATGAGGAGCAGTAGATAATCCGGTATTTCCAACCAGACCAATTACTTGGCCGCGTTTTACCTTCTCGCCAACTTTCACTTTGAAAGCGCTCATATGAGCATAAAGTGTCTGGTAACCAAATCCATGTTCTACAACAACTCTGTTGCCATATCCTCCTGAATTTCCGACTTGCACTACTTCACCGTCTCCGGTAGCGTAAATATCCGTACCTGTGGGAGCTGTAAAATCCATCCCATCGTGGAATTTCATCGTTCTATAAATAGGGTGCATTCGCCAACCATAGCCCGAAGCTGTCCGGGTTAAATCCTTATTTGCAATCGGTTGAATAGCAGGACGCGTAGCCAATATCTGTTCCTGATTTTTTGCCCGTTCAATCAACTCGTCATACGATTTAGATTGAATATACATCTGTTTAGTGATTTTATCAATCCGTTTGTTGGTTTCAATCATTAATGCAGCATCAGAATAGCCTTCCAGTGCTTCGTAACGGTTTACACCCCCAAAACCAGCCTGCCGGACTGATTGAGGAATCGGCTCCGATTCGAAAACCGTACGGTAAATATTATCATCACGTTGTTGCATATCGTCAAGCACAGTTTCGATTTGGTTTAACCTTTGGTCGACCACTTTACCGATGAAAAACTTCATCTGTTCAATTTCCCTCGCCTGGATACGCTCTTTCGGTGTGTCGAAAAAATGTGAGTATATGATGTAGTACAAAACCGCCATGGCTAATGTGGCAGTGAAAAACGTGAATCCTTTAATAAGCGTATTTTTTACACTAGTGGTTATCTTATCATAACTTAATAGGTCTGGATTATACCTATACTTACTTTTGGCCATTTTTTATAAATCTAATAGTTTTTACACACTCATGAGGCAAAACTAAATCATTTCATTAATTCTACCAAAATTTTTAACATTTATTTAAAAAATAATGTTCAAATGAACATGTAATATCATTCAAACAACTTATCATTTACTTTTCCAAAAAAATACGTGTAAAATTTTTGTTATGAACATAATGGAGTAAACCACATAGTTCAAATTCTGTTTGTTTACAAAGTATTGTTTAGTTACTTCTACGTGATATAGGAGAAAATGTTGCATTAAGAGTTCAATATTTTTCGGCTTTTGCATTTATTTTATTGATTTATATAATTTTGCAACATGAAAAAAATGTTTCATGTTGTTTGGTATAGATGATGATACGCATGAAGGGAACAAAATGTTAAAATCTGTATGGGGATGTGTACGAAATAAACTCTTTAGGTCGACATATGCCTGTAATGCAAAAACATTTCGTTAAATTTGTACCATTTTAATGATTATATAGAAAGTTTATCTATAATGACTTCCAACGAGTTAAGAACCTCTTTCCTGGATTTTTTTAGATCCAAACAGCACCATATTGTACCATCGGCGCCGATGGTGGTAAAAAATGATCCTACGTTGATGTTCACCAATGCCGGGATGAACCAATTTAAAGATATTTTCCTGGGTAATAGCCCTGCTGTATATCCGCGTGTGGCCGACAGCCAAAAATGTCTTCGTGTAAGCGGAAAGCACAATGATTTAGAAGAAGTGGGACACGACACATATCACCATACGATGTTCGAAATGTTGGGAAACTGGTCGTTTGGTGATTATTTCAAAAAAGAAGCTATTGCTTGGGGATGGGAATATCTTACAGAAGTGTTGAAAATTGATAAAACCCGCTTGTATGCTACGGTTTGTGAGGCCAGCAAAGAGGACGGATTCGATATGGATACAGAAGCATACGAACTTTGGAAACAATACCTTCCGGAAGATCGTATTTTGATTGGCAAAAAGAAAGATAATTTTTGGGAAATGGGCGAAACGGGGCCATGTGGGCCATGTTCGGAAATTCATTACGATTCCCGTCCTAATGATGAGCGTGCTAAAGTGTCTGGTCACGAACGAGTTAATGCAGATGATCCTCAAGTGATTGAAATATGGAATTTAGTATTTATCCAATATAACCGCAAAGCTTCTGGAGAACTGGAAGTGTTACCCGCCAAACACGTGGATACCGGTATGGGGTTCGAACGTCTTTGCCGTATCATTCAAGGCAAAACATCAAATTACGATATTGACCTTTTTCAGTATATCATCAAGGATATTTCGATGATGTGTGGTATTCCATACGGAGAACACGAACAGAGCGACATTGCTATGCGCGTGGTGGCCGATCATATTCGCGCCATCTCGTTTTCCATCGCCGACGGACAGATACCCTCGAACAACAAGGCTGGATATGTCATCCGCCGTTTGTTGCGCCGCGCCGTGCGATATGGCTACACATTCCTCGGACGCACCGATCCGTTCCTGTGCGAACTGGTACCTGCATTAGTGCGCATGATGGGCGATTCGTTTCCCGAACTGAAAGCCCAGCAAAACCTGATTGAACGTGTGATCCGCGAAGAGGAACAATCGTTTCTGCGGACATTGTCTACCGGCATTTCGTTGCTCGAAAATATCATTACCGAAGCTGGTGCAAAACAACAAACGGTCATTAGCGGAAAAGTAGTGTTCGAAATGTATGACACGTACGGTTTTCCGCTCGACCTTACTGAACTTATCCTGCGCGAGCACAAGTTATCATATAACGAGGCCGAATACGAGGCCGAAATGGCAGCGCAAAAGAACCGTTCGCGTGCTGCCGCAGCCGTCGATACCGGGGATTGGGTGGAGCTTTCATCGGGCGACGAAACCCGCTTTATCGGCTACGATTATACCGAGGCCGACGTCCATATCACGCGTTACCGCAAAGTCACTACCAAAGGTAAGGAGCAATACCAATTGGTGTTTGATGTAACACCATTCTATGCCGAAAGTGGCGGTCAGGTGGGCGACATGGGCTGTATCAAGTCCGATACCGAATGTATACCGGTGCTCAATACTAAAAAAGAAAACAATCTGAACATTCACATTGTAGACCGTTTGCCGGAACATTTGGATGCCGATTTTCTGGCAGTGGTGGACATCGACAAGCGCCGCGCTACTGAAGCCAACCATTCGGCTACACACTTGTTGCACTATGCTTTGCGCGAAGTGTTGGGAGCACATGTAGAGCAAAAGGGGTCATTGGTATCTCCGGATTATTTGCGTTTTGACTTTTCGCATTTTCAGAAGATGACCAATGAGGAAATACGTCAGGTTGAAAAACGGGTGAACCGGATGATCCGTGAAAATACCCCGCTGAATGAATATCGAGGTATCCCGATTGATGAAGCCAAAAAAATGGGAGCAATGGCGCTCTTCGGCGAAAAATATGGCGAAGAGGTTCGTGCCATCCGGTTCGGCGATTCCATCGAGTTATGCGGCGGCACACATGTCAAGGCAACCGGGCAGATCGGAATCTTCATGATTATTTCCGAAAGCGCCATTGCCGCCGGTATCCGTCGTATTGAGGCCATCACTGCCGAAAAAGTGGAGCAATATCTTTACACGCAAATAGATATCATCCAGCAGGTCCGCGACGTGTTCAACAATTCGCCTTCGTTCCTGCAAGCCATCAAAAAGGCGGTAGAAGAAAACAACGATTTGAAGAAACAACTCGAGGATGTAATGCGTGAACGCATGGCTGAACTCCGGGAAAGCCTTGTGGATAGTGTGGAGGAGTTCAATGGAATCAATGTGATACGTTTCAATACTTCATTTGCACCCGATCTCATCAAGGATATGGCTTTTGGCTTGAAAAACAGGTTTGAACGGTTCGTATTTATCGCTGGCAGCGATCTTGGCGGTAAACCAACACTGACCATTGCCCTGAGCGATGCTCTGGTGGCTGAAGGAAAGAACGCCGCAAACGTAGTACGCGAAGCTGCGAAGGAAATGCAAGGTGGTGGTGGTGGACAAGCATTTTTTGCCACTGCTGGTGGAAAAGATATTCATGGATTGGAAAAAGCAATAGAAAAAGCGTATCAATTATTGGTTGGGGAGAAAAAATAGTTTACACATTACCCTGTGAGCATTGTATTTTCATGGTTTTATTAATAAAATATCTATCAAATGGGAAACAAGGTGAGAAAAAGTGATAAGATTGTCGATGCTATCAGTTGGGCAGGACTCATCCTGTTATGGTTAGCAACAGTTTTTTTAAGAGTGCTTCAAAGCTATCGACCTGGGGCTATAGGAGTTATCGGAAGCCCAGATGGACCAACAGCTGTATTTTTTACGAGTCCTTTTTTGCAGATGACGCCAGCAATAGCTGGAACTGTACTATTTCTGATATTGACACTCCTCATCCGGATAAATCCACGTTCGATACTGTCTATGATTTTCCGGTATCTGAGGCTTGCGACTATCGTGGCGGCATGTTACTTTACAGTGGCATATATTACTTGGTGATTGTCCGTTTTTTCGATACTATTGATTACTGGATAAACCATTAGGTATTATCATGGCACGATAATTGGCCTTTAACTAAAGGTATTTAGCTGTCAATTATTCTCATTGTGAACGTTGAAATAGACCCCAATTCGGGATTTTGTTATGGTGTAGTTCGTGCCATCCGGATGGCTGAAGATGAACTGCAGAATGGGCATGATTTGTTCAGTTTGGGAGATATTGTACATAATGAACCCGAAGTAGCCAGGTTAAACCGTTGTGGGATGCAGACCATTAATCATGATGATTTACGAAGGCTACGCAATGCCAAAGTATTGATTCGTGCGCACGGAGAGCCTCCCGAAACATATCGTATTGCTGCCGACAATCATATTTCTATCGCCGATGCCACATGTCCTGTGGTACTTAACCTGCAAAAAAAAGTGCATCAAGCTTATCTTACGTCTCAAACCAACAATGGTCAAGTAGTGATTTACGGAAAACCCGGTCATGCAGAGGTAAATGGATTGGTTGGACAAACATTGGGTACAGCCATTGTGATTAATTCCGAATGGGAAGTCGACCATATTGATGTACACAGGCCGGTGTATTTGTTTGCGCAAACCACAATGACTATTGAGGGTTTACAGCATATCCGCACGGCCATTTGGCAGGAACGTATCAAACAGCATATCGGGGATGATATTCCCTTTGAAATTAACGATACTATTTGCCGGCAAGTGTCCAACCGAGAGCCACAATTGACAGAGTTTGCCCACAAGCACGATGTGGTGATTTTTGTCAGTGGGAGCAAAAGTTCCAATGGAAAGGCGCTCTACGAAGTTTGTAAAAAAGCTAATTCACATACCTACATGATTGCCCGGCCTGATGATTTGGATATCAACTGGTTTTTAGGAGTGACTAATGCAGGTGTTTGTGGAGCCACATCTACTCCCCGGTGGCTTATGGAGCAAGTTGCAGAAAGAATTGCAAAAATATAAGAACGGAACTATATTTCGTATCTTGGAAATACGATATAAATTAAGCGTACAAATCGTTTCTCAAATTAATGGTGAAGATACCTAGTATCGAGTTGCCTTTTCAGTGATGATGACTGCCATTTGCAGAATGATTTTATCTTGTCAATCCACCACCCAGCGCCTTGTATAAATATACCACTGACAGCATTTCGTCGAGAATGGATGAATTAAGGGCTGTTTCGGCAGAGAATAATTGACGTTGGGCATCCAATACGTCAATATAACTAATAACGCCGTTGACATATTGCAATTGAGCCAATTCGTGGTAAGTTTTTGCTGATTGATATAGCGATTCATGCGATTGTCTTACTTCACGCATTTTGTCAAAAGCGGTAATGGC
>JAVBMZ010000117.1:0-23740 GCA_031551935.1 Bacteroidales bacterium | reverse complement strand
GATAGACGGTTGCTGGGCAAAAGTGCCGACAACTGAAAAAAACAACATCCAGATCGCCAATACCTTTATTGTGTTTTTCCTTGCGCTTGACACGTATTTGATACATTTTGTTATTACACTTTATAACAATTTTGTGTCTGTTTGTTTCTCAATCCGCAAAGAAAAAATTTTAGTGTCTTCGTAGATTAATTTGCCACCAAGACACTATCCTAAAACAAAACTTATTTTATTATCGTTTAAAACAAACCAATTAATTTAGGTGAAAGAAGTTTATGGAATCAACCAATCTATCTTAAAACAGACCGACCGGTCGGTCTGTTGTTGGTTTTCGATTTTATCATCTCGCACCAACGAGTAGACTCGAACGAGACAAATGGTGTAAAACAAAAAAGCAACCCTAAAGGTTGCTTTTTTGTTTTAGCCGAATTTACAATTGATTAATAAGGACAATCGCCTGGGAAATATTGGCAGAACTTAGCATTCAATTCTGACAATGGATATATTGGGAGAATCTTCTTATTGCCCTGAGGATCGCCTTCAAGCGCTATTTTCGAAGAAGCAAGTGTTTTGTTGTTGTCGCTGATATTTAAAATAATATCATTGAAGTCAAAATCACTTTTCATACCACCACCTGTTTCTTTAATATCTTCGAAAGCTATCAATACGTTGTTACATGCGGATTGTACAATAATCTGTGATTGATTTTTTCCGTCGCTTCCATTGTCGTTGGTAAACCTGATAGGTAGGAAATCATTCACTACATCGCCAGTTTCATTATATTCTATTTGTGCTTTTTCTGCGGGACAAGAAACAATAAAGAAGCCTATTTCATCGTCTTTGCTGAACGCAGTGGGTGATAATTCCACAAATTCCGAATAAATACGTGCGTCGCCAGGACCTCCTTGATAATTTTTGAAAATAATATGCTTATCTAAGATGATGGTGCCTTTTCTATCGCCGGTTAGTTGTTCCCGTATGCTTTTTCCCCCTTTTTCTTTGATATACCAACCGACGGTATTGAAGTGAGCACAGTTGATATAAGCTAATCTTGCATATAATTTAGTGCTTTCTTTTAACGGAAGTTCTACATTATATACGTCTTGTTTTTTGAATAAGATATCATATACAGCTTCGATATCCCTATCGTTGCTTTTCAGTTTTTGCAACTGGTTGGTTAAGGCGAATAACTCGAAATCAGCTTCGCTGCAACGTATACAGTTTTCTCCCAATGCTGGTAAAATAAACCGTGGATCTTTACTGTAAGCTTTTATTTTGGTGGTATGACGTGTATTCAAGTTGTCACCTACCACGAATGCTAAGTCGTTATAGTCATCATCACTGCTGCTGCTGTATGCGGAATTTAAGTCTTCAAAAGTGAGTACGATGTCATCACAAGCGCTTGCACCTAAAAGGTGTGATATTTTTTCGTCTTTGTTCCATTCCTGGTTGGTGGCAATAATGATGGGCTTGCCGTTTAACATTTTTACATTAGGCAACACGGTAGTCTTATCGTCAGTGTTGTATGTAGCATTACCTCCGGAATTTGGCATCAGGCAGAACCCAATTACTGTTCCTTTGTTAAATTCCTTACCTTCTTTGGTGGTCAATTTAAATGTATAACCAAAATCCAAGCCCTTGGTTTGGCTATAAATAATGTTCTGGAAGGTAATTTTTTTCGTGACAGGATCAGTGATAAACACCTGGTTGATAATTTCTTCGTCGGTGATACTGCCTTTCGAAGGATCATAATAATAGTAACCCAATACATTGTTGAAACTAGCCATTTCACCAACATAAGTTACATATACGAACGATTTTTCTGTTACCTCTATTCCGGTAGGAACAATGCAATTTCCTTGATTGTCAAAAAACAAGTCAGAACGGTTCGTTGGTAATTGCGGTGCAAGGAAAGATAATGAACCTTGATGCCCCAGCCATTCATTTACCGTACCCCATTCTCTTAAATCCAAGTTGGTTACATCTACAGCATATTTTACTGCTCCAGATTCATCTGTAGCAGTAGGAGTATTTTCTTTTTGGCAACTAGCCAACATGCTTGCCCCGATAAAAAAACAAGCTACCACTTTAAGAAAAGATATTTTTTTCATTAGTATTACAAATTACGGTTAAACTAAATTATTGTACAAATATATACCTGCAATTATCGTATACCAAATTCTTTTGATGAACGGCATCTTTTTCTTGACCAACAGTGTGACCTATATGATTTCAACAGATATCAAAACAATTTTCCAGAGATCAAACGGAAGTCTCGAGCCAGCATTCCTGCGGGACGGCGTGCAGAAATAGTCTGGAAATTATAATAATACAATTTGGCATCATCCGTGCCGAATATTTCACAATACGAACGTCCTTTATTATCCTCTTCGCCAGGGCTTATCTGGTGTAATATGGCTGTGTTAGGCGTTTGTCCCTCAATAGCTTGTGCCATTTCCTCCGAAGAGACAATTTTAACCGGCCCTTGGTATACTGCGCGTATTTTTTCCAAAGTATTGACCTCTCCAGACAAGTCGCTTTCCTGAACCAAGAGTGTTTTATTTTTGAGCAATTTGGCATCTCCATCATAATTTTTTAGGTTAAAAATCAACCTTGGGTTTTTAGCTGCTTTCAAATTGTTGACATGCAGTTGTGAAAAACGAATCATCACCGGTAGCTTATCCACATAACTATCTTCATCCACACCGGTATATGCCAGTGGTAATGACAGTAATTCGGGTAAATCAGTGATATCGTCCACCTTGGCACCCATGACAATATTCATGTACAGATAGTACACCTCTTCTTTGTCTTTTTCCAACTGTACTTTCGACAAAAAGATGAATGAACGTTTCGGATCGGTATACATCTGGTCAAATTGGTCGGATGTGATGATTTCATAAGGCGTCACTGTCCAGTATTTTTTGATGGCATCGGCTATTACAATATTATAACCTATCAGAGGATTGGCATCCATCACCACCATCGTGGTCGACTTGAAAAAATCCTCTATCTGTTGTTTGTTCGCGTTGGTTACTTTTTTGGTTTGTGCAAACCCACTAAAGGTCAGGAAAAGCACCATAAAAAAGGCAAATGGATACTTCATAGGTAATATAATTTAAGGTAAATTGATTTCTGGTTTTTTTGGTGGGTTACACCATACCCAAAAGCTCTTCAGTATCCATGCACTATTGCCGGCTATCCATAAAGTATGCCCCATCAGATAAACATATAATCCCCACAAGTATGCCGGATGTCGGAGCGGCTCAAACACAAAGGCTAATGCGATATATAAAGGCGTCACCACATCGGGATAATGTTCTTTTCCATCGGCTAAATGTCCGCGTTGCAAATTCCCGATATATAAACTGCTGTACATCATTATAATGTAAAATATCAATGTGGAGGATAGGAAAGTGCTCCCTAAACAGGCAATCAGGATCAAAAAGGCACAAAAAGCATAAAACCATGTATTTACAATGCGTGCACGTCGAATGGTACCAATAATGGTTACGAAGGCACCAGATGAAGACAAGATGAAGGCTGCTTCGGCAATAGTCAATCCGAATATAAGCTGCTTTGATACAAAAGAATACACAACATTAATACTCGCAGCCAATAAGCAGCACACCAATATCAATAAAGACTCCAACGAACCGATTTTTTCGAAATAAAGCCACTTGGTCGAAAATTGTTCGTAAAACATAGTTGCATGGGCTAAGTATGAAGCTGTGAGGAAAAAAGCGACCAGGTGTGGTTGTTGGATACGAAATGACAAACAAACCACGTAAAGCAGGATTCCATTGTTAAAGATATCCAAATAATGATCGCACAGTTCTCCTAAGGCAGAACTTGTTCCTGTGCGTTTGGCTTGCATGCCATCCATGTGGTCTCCAATAGCATAACAAAGTACCAGCAACGAAATTGAGATAAAACGTAACGTGCGGTTTGCAGGCCATTCTGTTAACGCCATATATAAAGCAATATACATGGATATATTAAAAACAATAGTGATCACATTGGCCGGAATGCTCCATGGCATCAAACGAAACAAAGGCGCTACTATCCACTTTTTAAATACAGGGGTGATCACAGAGTGATCGTGTATCCTATATTGATATTCGGGAATCATGTGATGAGGGTATTATTATATGTCAGGTTTCTGTTGACCCAACGTCCATTGCAGTTCTGTTTTCCACCCGGAACGTGTTGCCACTTCCGGTTCGCTAAAGTATTCAACCTTTTCGGGTTGTATCTTTTTCAAATAATTCCCTGTGTCCCATTTTCCATTACCATTGGTATCATATATCACCTTGAGTTGGTATTTATCCGGTTTCAGATAGTCAATTAAGGCAATAGTAGCATCTTCGGGTACCTGTACCTGTTTTATTACATTTTCTTGTTCTCCTTTCAGCACCTGTACTACTAATGGACATGTAACATTGCTAAAAGTGACTTCGATGCTGCTGTAATAATCCTTTTTTTGGGATGCAAAATTGATGCCGGTAGAGTCACTAAATACATGGTATATACTTGTAAACGACATCGTGTCTACACTGAGTGAATATTTTGTGTCTTCTTTCAATGTCCAATCGATATATACCCTGCGCATATTGCCCGAATCCGGTACCAACGTGTAGGGTATCACTTTTTTTATGGTATCCACCAATTCTTGCAGGATAATTTTCGAACGGTCAATATCTTCAATGGGCTGAGATGCCGTTAATTGCAACCTGTTTGTTAGATCCATGATACCATTATTCGCAACATTCGATTTAATGGACATCATGTCGACTACAGTACGTGGTTTTTCCACTTTTACCTCCTTATTCCTACGTGCATTTCTTCCACTGCTTTGCTGTTGTTTTGGAAAGGTATATGACATTTTCAAGGTGTCGTGGACATGTATCAGTCGGTTCAACGAATCAGTGCGGGGCGACAATACTTCTACCATCAATGTTGGTCGGTTAACCAAAGTCGTATCCAGCAACCAAAAATCGAGTGTGTCTTTTTTACCCGACATTTCCAATTCAAACCATTTACCAGTCGGTTCGTAATCCGCAATATGTATGGGCAACGAATCAACCGGAAGGCTGTATACCAAACGCAACAGATTAGGCTCTGTACGTTCATAGGCAATGCGGTATTGCTTGGTAGGATCTTCCTGGAATTGATAGAGCACAATGTCTTTGTGGATCATATTCTGGCGCTTCTTTTTGATGGAATCCGGGACGTTGAACGACCGGTACGAAGTAGTATCGGGTGCACGGTAATAACGTTGGTCGATCACGATCAACGTGTCTGAAAAAGCAATTTGTTCGGTAGGCATATCGAACAATAAGTTATTGCCCATATCGCGTATGGCAAAAATCAAAAATGTATCCGGTCGGATATGGGGTATGGTGAAGAACCCCAGTTCGTCCACGCGAGACATGTAGGTCGGAGTGGATTTGTATACAGCCGAGTCGCTCAAGTCGTCAAATAACAATACCACCGTTGGAACTTTATCGTCTTTTTTGCGGGGTTTTAAGTCAAACGCATTCAGCACCTGTCCGGTAAATGTCAGCGAATCGATGTGGTCGCCTGTAGAAACAACATATAAAAATCCTTTCAGGATGTTACCCTCGTTGTTATCTACAATAGCATCACCAAAATTGAACGAATAAGTGATGTTGGGCAACAAAGGCTCTTTCAGGTTGATACGAAAATATTTACCATACGATAGCAGCTCAGGTTTTTTATGGATAGGAGGTGACGAATAAAATTGATTGCTGACATCTTTCAATTGCAGGAATTCGTCGAACACCAAGTCTACCCGTTTGGTGTTGACATCGAAACCAGTGGAATAGTTTGGCGGGATACTGTGTAGGAACCGGGGAGGTATAGTATCTTTAACCCCGCCCGATATAGAACCCGGTATCTTGGCACAATGCTCAAACAGCAGAATGGCAACCACTGTGGCCAACATGAAAAATAATCCTTTTTTCAAAATCAGATTTGGTTTGGTGCACAAAAGTATAAAAAAAATAACATTGCTATCATGTAAGCGCGATTTATCAATTGACAAAATGTCAGCCCCGTGAGGTTTGAGAAATAAAGTGATTTTTTCGACTGTTTTCCAAATATTTTCGGCTCGAAATTTGCGGATGTTTTTCAAAACGACTGTTGTCTATATTATTAAGAAACAGAATAGGTTAGGTATTTTTAACAAAAATGCAGCGAAAAAAGAGGACAATCACATTTTTTTATCTTATATTAGAGCGATTTTTATAGTCTATAATCAAAAACTTTTGGATCATGTATATCACGTTTAATGAACTTAGAAGAATAAAAGATTCGTTGCCGAGTGGCAGCATGAAAACTATTGCTGACCAATTGAGCCTTAGTGAGGACACAGTAAGAAATTATTTTGGCGGTTCCCATTATTATTCGGGTGACAGTGTTGGTATCCATGTGGAACAGGGACCTGATGGCGGTATCGTTACATTGGACGATACCACTATATTAGATTTGGCGAAAACGATGTTGGAAGATAAAAACATGTCTTAAAAACACGTACACATTCTATGCAAGGGGGTTGAATCAGCGATGAGATGTCCCCCTTTTTCATTTTATATAGATTACGTTAATTTTTTTCCCTATAATACAATACCCTCATGATGGTTCGTAAAATATTTTTCGGGATTGGTATGTTGTGGATAGGTTTTGCTGTATATGCCCAATATGCCCCACCTGACGGCATATATCCGGATGCTGTTTTTAACGAACAGGTGAAAACGGTACGTATGTATAAAGCAGATTGGGAAACTTCTTACCCCATCAGCCGTATGGATGACAAAACTCCGTTGGTGCTGACCTTCGACGAATTATCCAATATCGCCCAAAATTACTCTTATGCCATCATACATTGCGATGCTGATTGGCGGCAATCCCGCTTGATCACTCATGAATACATGAATGGTTTTCCCGTCAATTCCATCAATGGTTACGAATATTCCTTTAATACCCAGATACCTTATGTCCATTACAAACTGTCGCTTCCTAATAAGGATATCCGGTTAAAAGTATCCGGTAATTATGCGATTATTGTATTTAAAGACGGCGAGGAAGATCGGCCTATACTGTGTAAGCGGTTTTGTATCACCGAACCGTTGGTTGTGATTTTGGCCAATGCCAATCGTGCGAGGCTGACTGCTTATCAAGATGAATGGCAGCAAGTCGATTTTACGGTACGTACTGCTGGTTATCCCATCGAAAATCCATACCAGGATATTAAAGTGGTGATACTGAAAAATGGGCAATGGCATACGGCATTGACAGGATTAAAGCCTTTATTTGTACGGCAAAACGAATTGGACTATCGTCATGAAAAAGCGACCTTGTTCCCCGCAGGAAATGAATACCGTCCGTTAGATATTAAAAGTACCCGGTACTCTTCTACCCGCATGTTCGCCATTGAATTTGAGCGGCCAACTTATCATTTTTATCCCTATCCCGACGAACCTCGTGATGTGGGGCGTTATTTGTATTACGAAGATTTCAACGGCCGCTATGCCATACAGTCAGAAAAAACAAATCGTCCCGACACAGAGGCCGATTACGTGTACGTGCATTTTACCCTGAGGGCGCCGCAGGTTTTTGACGATGGGCAAGTATATGTGTTCGGCGCATTTAACAACTATACATGTTCGAGCGATAACCTGATGCAATACAACCCCAACAAACGCGCTTACGAGAGTACCATATTGCTCAAGCAGGGATATTACAACTATGTGTATGCTTTTTTGCCATTTAAGAACCCTGTCATTGACGATACACGCTTAGAAGGAAATTTTTACGATACTGAAAACGATTACATCATCTACGTATACCATCGCGGTCGTTCATCTCGCTATGACAGGTTAGTTGGCGTTAGCATCGTCAACACCTTGAATAAATAGTACTTTTCTGTTGTACGTGTTCATTTATGTAATATTTCTTGACTACGGTTAAAATAAGTGTTATCAATTTGGTTTGGGCATGTTTTGTTGTGATGATTTTGGTTTTCTGGCATCCTGACCGAACAGGCGTGGGATTTGTGCCGATTTTTTTGCTTTTTACAACACCAATAAAAACAGTGCTGTTGAGTTATTAGAAATCTTCTAATAACTCAACATGTTGAATGGCAGTGAGAAATAATTCGCTATTCTGAAGTAATAGAAAACATCTTGTAGAATGATTTGGTGATCGTTGAAGGAACTTACAATCACATTGTTATATATCTTCAGAATCAGATATGTTACTTGATTATCAGCTGCTTAATTACTTCCGATAAGACATTAATGTTTGGATTGAAACCTGCTTTTCCCGATTGTATATCTTACAACAACAAACCAAATCAAAATACAAAATACGCTTTCCGGTTTATTTTTATCAGCAATTCGAGTTTTTCGAAACTTTCTATTCATTTGGTTGTTTGGATATTGAATTTTGCATTCAGATAATCTGGAGAAGGATATTTTGCAAGTGACGATGGGTTTTATATTCTATACACCATCTGATGTATTTTCTGATCTATGAAACTAAAAGCAAAACCTTCTGTTTTATACCTTATCAGAAACTTTCATTGATAGCGGAACTAAGATGTTTGTATGTATTAATATATCATTATGCGTGTGTACACATATATAAAATTGTCAGTAATTGTTGTATTTGTTTTATGAATAAGTTAGTATTTTCGAGAAAGTTATTGTTCATACTCGTTATTTTTGCAGCCATCAATCATGCTTATGGCCGCAAAAACTCACCGGCAACCGGCGATACGTTGTCCGTTAAGACACGACATTTTGAGCGACCATGGACGGCAACTCCTTTTTCGTTACGGCTTGGGGCGTTCTTTGCAGTTAACCAGACGGATTTGGGCGCCGGCACGGACAATAATCCATATTCGTTGATCGACTGGGAAAACGAACTGGGTATGAACCCTAATACATACAGCGGAATGTTCAATGTTAATGTGCGTATCGGAAAACATAATCGTATCGATTTTTCGTACTACAACATTTACCGGAGTAATACGATTACGCTCGAAAAGGATATTCATTTCGGCGAACACGATTATCCGCTCAATTCCGAAACGAAAGTGTACTGGAACACGAATGTCTTCAGACTATCGTACGGATTCCTGTTTGTTTCAAACAAACATGTGGAATTAGGTGCCCTAGTCGGGTTTCATGTGATGCGATTCGGCTTCGGTCTGGAACTGATAGGGAATACGGTACAACTGTCGTTTAAGGATGATTTGAATTTTACCGCACCGCTCCCCGATTTGGGGCTTTGGGGAACTTATGCTTTTGGCAAGCGCTGGGCTGTCAGTGCCGAAGCAAGCTACTTCAGTATCCGTGTGAAGGCTCTCAAGGGACGTGTGCTTAATGCGGGGCTTTCATTACAGTACAAGCTGAGCGAACATTGGGGGGTTGACTTGGGTTATACGGGGTTTGGTGTAAAAATCACCCTCGATCGACCATATCTGAAAAGCGATTTCGACTGGTATTACAGCGGTGTTTTTGTCAATGCGACTTATCGTTTTGGCCATTGGCGGCATTGATGCGTTTGTAAAAACGTTATAGCATTCATGTGTTCAAAACCATATTGGGATGAGCAAAGATTGGTTTTTATAAATGAGCTTCCCTCCCGGATTATTTATAACTATTTAATTTGTAATTATTTATGGGAGATAATTTTTCTTGTAATATTCTGTTGTTTTGGGTTATTGTGTGCTGACACACTGAACAACATCTACATTCAAAGTATTGATATAGTTTGAATGGTTAAGTCAGCGACGGTTTTGATATGATACTCCATCAATCCTTTTAGCCAAAAAACAACTACCATTTAGTATGACCATTTGGCCAATTGAAAACATGGGTTTACCCATTTATGGTCATATGGTGTTTTTCCATAGGTTATTTTTGTCATGAACATCATTAAAAATAATGGCCATGAGAACAAAATTTATCTTATATTTAACATTAATCACCACATTCCAAATGAAAGCACAAAATACTGGTAATCAAATGAACCAAACATCACAAAAGAACAACGGAACCATGGAACAGGCATACGAACTGTCGGGAATTATTGTCAAAGATCGGCTGGCAAATGAAGACCACAGCAATACCAAAGTGATAGAAAACATTTCGTCGAATGATTTAGTAGTCATTGAAGGAACTTACGATCACATTCACCTGGTATTGTCACACCTCAAGCTGCCTTTTGTCAGCATCAACCATAACCAGTTGAAGGATGTGAAATTCGAGCCTCACCAAACTGTTTTTGTCAACTGTGCTGCTTCTTTTCCTCAGGATCAGGCACGTCGTTTGGCCACTTTTGTTGCCGAAGGAGGCCAGTTGATTACTACCGACTGGGCGTTGAAGTTTGTGTTGGAACCTGCTTTCCCCGGTTATGTATCTTATAACAACAAACCTACCAGTGATGAGGTGGTTCGCGTCGAAGTAATGGATAAGGATGATGCTGTGATTAAAGGATTTCTGGATGAGGAAACGGCACCTGTCTGGTGGCTCGAAGGTTCATCGTACCCCATCAAGATACAAAATAAAGAAAAGGTGAAAGTGCTGATTCGTTCAAAGGAACTGAAAGATAAATATGGTGAAGAAGCCGTGTTGATTCGCTTTGAATACGGGAAAGGTGTAGTTTACCATATGATTTCGCACTTCTATTTGCAACGGACGGAAACCAAAGATACCAAACAAACATCTGCGGCCAGCGAGTACATGAAAACAAAGAATGTATCGGTGCTACAGGATGAAGCCGTAAAGGAACAAGCCGATAAATTGAATTATGGAGAGGTACAATCAGCCAACACATCATCAGAGTTTATCATGCGTGCCGTGATCAACCAAAAAAAGAAAAACCAGAAAGAATAACTATCTTAGGACTATTCGAAATTATCTGCTTCGCTGTTACGATAATCATCATGATAAAGTTGTTCCAGCTCGTCCTCGAAGAAGAATTTTGATTCGCCAAAAGCAGGTTGCAACATATTCAACCATGTGGCTTCCGGATTGTATTTGGCAAAAAACGGCCTATCAACCCAGTCAGGGTTGCGTCCTTGCAGGAAACGAAGTACGAATATTTTTTCACCTCTTATTTCGCTGACGCCTAATATCTGTATTTTTCCAGGCGTTGCGCTCATACTTGGTCCTCGAACAGTGCGACACACGCCGCTTACTTGTTGATAGGCCTTGCGGAAAATATCCCAACACTCCGTCAGAGGAATGTCGAAATATTCCTTGGCGCCTGTATCTCTTGCAACAAACATGTAATAGGGAATGCAATTCAGGTTAACCTGTTTGCGCCACATTTCTGCCCATAATTCCGGTTGGTTGTTGATATGGTTGAGCACAGGTGATTGAGTACGTATTTGTGCACCAGTGGATCGGACACGTCTGATGGCTTCCTGTACGGCATTCGTCGATAATTCTACCGGGTGGTTAAAATGTGCCATAATAGCCAGGTTTTTACCCATTCTGACCACTTTGTCAAACACGCGCATTAAATCGTCTGAATCTGGATCCGTAAGAAAACGATACGGCCAGTAAGCAAAAGCTTTGGTGCCGAAACGAATGGTTTGTATGTTATACAAATCATTTTCCAATAAAGCATCCACATAATCAGCAATATGCGAAGTGCGCATGGTCATTGGGTCGCCACCGGTAAACAGCAAGTCGGTTACTTCGCGGTGTTGTCGCAAATATTTAACCAGGAGTTCCGTTTCTTTCATGGCAAAACGCATTCCTTCCATACCGGAAAACTGCGGCCAGCGGAAACAAAAAGTACAATAAGCGTGGCAGGTTTGTCCCTGGCTGGGAAAAAACAATACCGTTTCGCGGTATTTGTGCTGTACACCAGTTAATACGGTACGACCGATTCGCGGGACATTCATATGTTGTCCTGCCGGATTTGGGTTCAGTGTTTTACGGATATCCTCCACGACTTTTTTTATCTGGGAAGGATCAGCTCCTTTGTCCATCAATTGTTCTACTTGTTCGAAATGCATGGCTTGTAGCATCTCTTTACGCGGAAAACAAAGGGTAAAAATCGGATCTTCCGAGACATTATCCCAATCAGTCAATTCTTCGGTGACATAATTATTGACTTTGAACGGAAGAACCCGTCCGGTAACTTCAATAGCCTTGCGGTCAATTGCTGATAGTTTGCTAATTCCTGCAATCGACGTATAATTATGAAGTTGGTACGATTGATATTTCATGTGAATAAAATTTAATTTTTAAGGTCATATACTCGCCAGACTTGGCTTGGCAGGCGGGTATCCATGCTCTGTTTATTACGTTTGGTGAACTGTAATGTTTATGGATCTTTTCATCTGTTTATCATTTTACAGCTATAGATCCGTTGGAATTAATGTCGTAAAACACCATTATATTCCAGTTGGTTATCATCATCAATGATGGTTAGTGAGGACCTTTGTTCATGTAACATTACATGACTCCATCATGTTTGATTCAATGTTGTGTTTCGTCAAAACACAAATCATTCTCATGATTACTTTCCTGTGCACGAAACACATACCTGAAGGTATATTTACAAATATAGGATTTTTTTGTTTTTTTTCCAAAAAAGAAGGTAAAAAAAATAAGAAACAAATGCTTGTACTGATATAATGTAGCAGTTTGGTATTGTTAAATCGTGTTTTTTTGTCCTGTTAATCAATATGTTATATTTTTAATTATACCTGTCGATTATAGAATTTAACCATACCATCCAACGATTTTTAGAAAATTTGAATATATAGGAAGTTTTTATAACATAAAAAATGTTACCATAATGAGTCAGAAATCAAGTTTTCCATCAAACATTTAATTCTGTTTTATTGTTACCCATTTGAGAAGCTTTCTTATAAACATAAGATGAAAATTTTCTGATGTGATCTGCAAACAATATCACCACCTTATGTAACTATAGAGTGCAGTTGCTTTATAAAATAGATCAAATGAAAAAAAGCATTGGTATCCGTAATGAGAGCAAATCGCCGCGTGAAACGCGCGTGCCTGTTACGCCTAATCTTGCCAAAAAATTAATGGACAATAATGCTTTACGTGTTGTTGTGCAACATTCGGAAAAACGGATTTTTAAAGATGTTGAGTACGAATTATGCGGTGTAGATGTGGCTGATTCGCTGACAGATTGTTCTGTCATTTTCGGTATCAAGGAAATCTCATTAAACGAAATTGAGGTGGGCAAAACTTATGTATTTTTTTCGCACACACACAAGGGACAACCATATAACATGCCAATGTTGCGTACATTGATGGAGAAAAAGTGTACACTGATTGATTATGAGCGTATCAGAGACGAACGGGGACATCGTGTGATCGCTTTTGGGTATTACGCAGGATTGGTCGGAATGATAAATACCTTATGGGCATTAGGCGAACGTTATAAACGACGTGATATTGAGACTCCATTCGTAAAAATAAAACAGGCCTTTCATTACAAAAGTTTGGTCGCAGCTCGTCGGGCTATACAAGCAATAGGAGACTTGATGACGACTGAAGGATTACCTGATAAAATTACGCCATTAACTGTAGGAATTGTTGGACGTGGAAGGGTTTCCAAAGGAGCACAAGAAATAATGAATTTATTGCCTGTGCAGGAAATTACACCTGCTGCTTTATTACAATTGGAAAAAAATGGTACTTACTCGGGCAATACGTTGTACAAAATAGTGTTTCAGGAACACGATATCGCTGCCCCTATAAACCCGGATAAAGATTTTATGTTGAGGGATTATTACAAATGCGGCGAAACCTATGGTAATATTTTTGAACAATATGTGGCATATTTATCAGTAGTGGTGAATGGTATATATTGGGAAAAAGGAATGCCAAGGTTGATCTCGTCTGATTTTGTAGAAAAATTGTATGGAAGAACAAACCATCCAAAGCTTACTATCATTGGTGATATTACCTGCGATCCGGGTGGCTCGATAGAATTTATGCATGCTCCTACCGATGTGGAACATCCTGTTTTTATTTATAACCCATTCACACGTGAGCACACAACAGGACTTGACGGAGAAGGCATTGCTGTTATGGCAGTCGATATTTTGCCGAGTGAGTTGCCACGCGACGCTTCCGAAAACTTTTCCGAGTTATTGGAGGAGTATATAATCCCTATTGTTCACGCAGATTATTCAGGTTCATTTGAACAATTGGTATTGCCAGCTCCGGTAAAGAAAGCCGTAATTTTACTGGCAGGAGAATTAACACCTGCCTATCAATATCTGCAACAATCTCTTGATGACTAGATTACCAAGAGTTTAAATAAAATAACCTTTCATCATGTTTGATGATTCATTCATTATTAACCTAATGTATTATGAAAATTCATGAATATCAGGCAAAAAAAATATTTGTTGATTACCATATTCCTGTTGAACAACATATTCTTTGTCATAGTGTTGAAGAAGCCGTTAAGGCATACAAGCTTTTAAACAAACCAAAAGTTGCAATTAAAGCCCAGATATTGAGCGGTGGACGAGGTAAAGCGGGTGGTGTGAAACTTGCTTCGGGTATAGCCGAAGTAGAAAAATGTGCTGCAAACATATTGGGCATGCAGATAAAAGGATTTACTGTTGATCGTATTTTGGTATCTGAAGCAGTTTCTATTGCATCAGAATATTATTTGAGCTTTACGGTCGAACGCAATACCAAATCTGTTGTTTTGATTTCGAGTCGGGAAGGAGGTGTAGATATAGAAGAAACAGCCAGAACAGCACCGGAAAAAATTGATCGTCTTGTCATCTACCCTTTCGCCGGTGTCCCCGATTTTATTGCTCGTCGCATCGCTTTTGCATTATTGGACGATATGTCCGTCATCAAAGATGTTGCAAATATTATTCAGCGTTTGTACGCTCTTTTTACGGAAAAAGATGCTTCATTGGCTGAAATAAATCCGTTGGTACTGACCAGGACAAATGAGGTATTGGCTATTGATGCCAAAATAACTTTTGATGATAATGCTTTGTATCGTCATTCTGATATACAGGCTTTATTTGAACCTGACGAGGAGGAGCGGAAGGAAAAAGAAGCTAAATCCAAAGGGTTTAGCTATGTACGTATGAGCGGTAATATTGGATGTATGGTCAATGGTGCGGGATTGGCAATGGCGACTATGGATATCATTAAGTTGTTTGGCGGCGAACCGGCTAATTTTCTCGATATCGGAGGAAGTTCCAACCCAACGAAAATTGTCGAAGCTATCAAACTGTTGTTGTCCGATGACCGTGTAAAAGTCGTGTTGATTAATATTTTTGGAGGCATTACCCGTTGCGATGATGTGGCTACCGGGCTGATACAAGCATTTAGGGAAATCCATACAGACATTCCCGTGGTGATACGGTTAACAGGCACCAATGAACAGGAAGGTCGTAACCTGTTAAAAGATTCCTCGTTTATTGTAGCTGAAACCATGGAGGCAGCAGCACAAAAAGCAATATCATCCATTTGTTAATAAAATAAAACGCTCAAAATGAGCATACTGATTGATAAAAATACACGTGTAGTAGTACAAGGTATTACCGGGAGGGATGGCAGTTTTCATGCTGCCAGGATGAAAGGTTATGGTTCTAATGTGGTAGCTGGCGTCTCGCCTTATAAAGGCGGTTCTACGGTTGAAGGGATACCTGTTTTCAACACCATGTATGAAGCAGTGGCCCAGACAGAGGCAGATACATCCGTTATTTTTGTTCCAGCGGTTTCGGCAAAAGATGCTATCATGGAAGCAGCTGATGCGGGCATCCGGTTGATTGTTTGTATTACTGAGGGTATCCCTGTGTTAGATGTGGTTGCGGCATACTATTATCTTCATCAGAAAGGCACATTGTTGGTAGGGCCTAATTGTCCGGGGCTAATTTCTCCCGGGAAAAGCATTACGGGAATTATGCCTGTTCAAATATTTAAGAAGGGTGGGATAGGGGTCATCAGCCGTAGCGGAACATTAACCTACGAAGTGGTGTATTATCTCACGGCACAAGGTCGTGGCCAATCAACAGCGATTGGTGTAGGAGGGGATCCTGTGGTAGGATTGCACTACATAGAATTGTTGGAAATGTTTGAAAAGGATCCGGAAACGGATGCAATGGTTTTGATTGGGGAAATAGGAGGTAATGCCGAAGAGTTAGCCGCAGAGTATATTAAGTTGCATGTTACCAAACCGGTTGTTGCTTTTATTGCAGGACAAACAGCTCCTTCTGGCAAACAAATGGGGCATGCTGGCGCTATTGTTTCCGGTGGTACGGGAACAGCTGGGGACAAAATAGCTGCTTTTGGACGTGCTGGCGTACCAGTAGCACGAAAACCTTCTGAAATTCCGGAACTAATTAAGTAAATAACGTAATAATCTCTTCATTTACAGATAAATATTTTTGTCAAAAAAATGTCTGCTTTGTAGACTCAGCAAAGAAAAATGTTTGGATTTTTGGTAATAATGGCGTTACTTAATGTTACCTCCTATGAGTAGTCGACGGTACTTGGTTGAGATTATGTAGACTTCATATTGCAAAGTTATCATTTATTACTATACCATACCGTATGGTATGGTTGCTTTTTGTAAATATTTAATAAAGATTAATTTTTGACCTTATACTTAAACTGTATTAGTCGGTGTTAAGATATATCAACATTTCTTGCCAATCTTTTTCGGTGAAACGTTTTCCTTTCGACATAGAAAACTCATAATAATTAAATACTGCACCTTTGGTGAGGTATAAATATCCGTCGATATCAACCACCACATAGATATTATTGGCATTTCCGGTTGTAGCATATAATGTTCCGTTTTTGGGATCGTTCGGGACATTTCGATGGTATATCTCATCTAATATGGCAACCGATTTGTCACTCCCTGCTACCCAAGCCCAACGATCTACATGAGGTTCGACCATAGACAAGGTAAATTGTTGGATACTATCGCCAATGTGTGCGATGAATCGGTAAGTTTCATCTTCCAACTTTTCACCTTTCAGCTCTTTTTCAGCAGCTTTGCTCATCGTGGTAACATAACGATACAGACGTATGGTACGCGTGCGAAGACTATCGTTCATCAACTGGTGCTTGTTCAAAGTTTTCCCGGTCATCTCAACCCATTCGAGTAATTTTTTCCAAAAAAGAAGGTTGGGTTCCACGTATCCTACAGTTAACGGCGCAGGAAGGCTATCAAAAAGGATCGCTTTAGTATTTATTGGTTCGGGATATTCCGGAATGACACCGTAACACAGCATATCTTGTTTTAATTTTATCCATGCGGCCGATGATGTTGTCAATGTTTTAGTATTCCAGGCTTGTTTTTGCATGAACAAGGGAACAGGACGCGATTTTTGTTGCAATGTCAACAGACATTCCATGCGTTTGTTGTACGAGGAACCATTCCAATCTTTAAAACGCTGCATATCATCTTTTGCCTTTGCCAGTTTTTCGGGAAAAGCACCCCAAATCGTATCTTCTTGATAGTCATTAAATAATTTGTCAAAAGCTGGTTGTGACCCAAAAGCAGCAAATACGTCTAAAGCTTTCGGGAAAGCCCGTTCTGCATTTTTGGCATAGTCGACCATTGTTTGCAATATTTTTTCATCAATACGAATGGAAGGAGGTAAAACATAAATGCCATCTTGGCAACTTGTGGCATTTTTTATGGCTATATCGTCGTTTGTCTGCATTTTTTTCAACATAGCGTCTACGATGGCTAATATTTTATCATCCAATGCGGCGTCAATTTTGGAGATACGTTCTTTCTTGAGAAAAACGGCTACATCCAATATCGAAGCATATGCAGGTTGTCCGGAAAACCAGGCCATAGATTCGTATAATCTGCGGTACATATCTATTACAGCTTCTCCGGATTTAGTCTTAGCTGAATGAAGTATCGTTGCAGCAAAAATAACTTGCCGCAATTGTGTTTTATCTTCACGACAGTATGGCGCCAGCTGTAGCCATTTTAATGCTTTAAAATATCTTCGGAGCTCGGACGTTTGTGTGTAATGCCCGTAAGGTTTGAAAGCGCTGTAGGAAAAATAAGTATCTAAGTTTAAAAGTACCGGACGATGGTCTTCCTGCTGGTCAATATACGCCAACTCTTCTTCTACTTGTGTTTGGTAGGTTGCAGGCAGTTTCAATGATTTTCCGGTTAATAGACAGTATGGAACAGCAAAAAACGCGGCGTTGTATTCGGCCATATCTTTCATCTCCTCTTTTGTGGCTTTATTGGCTTGTTCCATGGCGGCCTGATACATAGATAGACACACATTGGTCAACATTGGGACAAAATGTCCTTCTTCTATTGTTTTCAATACATACGCTTCGTAAATATAGGAGAGTTGCAGTAATAAATCGGTGGTCACAAAATTTGGGATATGTAACGTATCATTTCGTTGGTACACTTGAAACAGTTGCGGCAAAGTGTCGGTAGCGATGGCATAATGATTCACAGCCAGCTCATCCATGATTTCCTGCTGCGTGATTTCCGCATACTGAAACATATTGACAATATTCAAGATATTTGCAATAGTATCATAGTTCGTACGAACATAATTCATCTGCCGGAGTAGTGATATCCGGTTGTCGATCCTGTTCACAAAAATCTGTTCATTTTCAGGCAAACTCGGTATATCGGTAAATCCTTTGTTATATTGCGAATGTGATAGCGTATCGTACCAAACCGTGTTTTCTTTCCAATAATTTCTCAAATCGCTTTCAGTAAAAAGCATTCCATAGCGGGCATATACGAAGCTACGTAAAATCCTCAATTCTTGTATATCCAAGTGTTCAATATCTTGATCTACATCAAGCGCTGTTATCATCGGATCTGGTTCTCTATCGATAACCGTATGGCTTGTTGTTACTGGCTGTTCCTTTGGAGACGGATTTCTGCAAGTTGCCACCAACAGGACAAACATACCAATCAAAAAGAAATATGGATATCGACGATATTTCATACCAGATGACTTTACCTAATAAACAAAGGTAACAATGTTTTTTTGTTTGCAAAACGATATTTTCTGTAGTATAAATACAACAAGACAATATCTGGATACCGATAGACGTTATGAATATTCATCTACAAGTGATTTTCCAGGCATTGAAGGTGGTTGCCTGACAACTACCTTTATTGGAAAATCCGAATTTTTATTATTGAACGACAAGCAGATATGAGACGATGGATGTGTTACATCATATTAGGCTATTGCTGGCAAACATTCGGACAAGGCCAAATATTGCTACAAGGATTGGTGTTAAACGGCGAAAATATGTTTGCATTTGAAAATGTTAACATACAAAACATATCACGCAATCTTCTTACTGTTAGTGACAGAAATGGTGCCTTTGCTATCTATGTTGGAGGGTTTGACACCCTTAAATTAACGGCTATCGGATTTCAAGATGATGTAATACCGGTAGCGACAATATTGGATAAATTAGCGGATTCATTCGTAGTGGTAATGATACCGGAAATCTATGAACTTAGTGCTGTCAATATCCATCCCTTAGGAACATATCAGCAGTTCAAATGGAAAGTCCTTGCCTTAAAACTGCCGCCTCCGGTTGATTATATGGCATTATTGAGACTTCAGAAACCTGTGGAATCGCTCATCCCAGTAGAATACGATTACAAAAAGGTTTACCATCCGTTGTCTGCAATTTTTCATCCTATCACCTATTTTTATAAGCGTTTCAATAAAGAAGAACAAGCAAAAATAAGAGCTTACCAGTTTCTTACAGAAGAATGGCCCATCATCACTGTTGTAGAGAAGAAATACAATGGTGGTAGAGTTGCTGCAATTACAGGGCTTGAAGGTGATAGTTTACTTCAATTTATGGCGTTCTGTAATTTTGACCAACATTATCTTTATGTGACTTCAGAATATGATATCGGCGAAGCAGTTGTGGAAAAACTAAAAGAATTTCGCAAGCAACAAGTATTTATGAGAAAGCCGGATGATATACAACTGGACACAAAGTAGAAACTTATTGACGGCGCTTTGTTAGCAGTATATCTTATTTGTGCTATCACTACTCCTTGAACCAGCTTGCGTACATGATGTAGTTGTTGGCAATGCGTTCAATCATATCACGGGTTTGTTCGGGACTTACATCTTTTACTTTTTTGGCGGGTGTACCTGCATAGAGACTACCTGGTTCAACAATGGTGCCCGTGAGTACTACGGCGCCTGCTGCTATGATAGAATTTTCGCCGATGACTGCATGATCGAGGATGATAGAACCGATACCCAGTAACACATTGTCGCAGATTTTTGCGCCATGCACCACCACGTTATGCCCTACGGATACATTATTGCCGATTTCAACTACTGACTTTTGGTATAAGGTGTGTAATACCGAACCGTCTTGTATATTGACTTTATTACCGATACGAATGGAATTAACATCACCGCGCAGCACCGTATTGAACCAGATACTACAATCGTCGCCGATAATGACGTCGCCGATGATGGTAGCATTATCTGCAAAATAGCAATTGTTGCCGTATACTGGTGTAAAACCACGAACTGATTTGATAAGAGCCATTTTCGATATTTAAGTTTGACGGACGATAAAACTTTTGATGTTTTTACAAAAATACAGATTTTAAATACATAGAAAGAAATAAAATGTACTATACTGTATGTTAGTTGATTAATGATCGCAATCGTCATTTTTTAGAAAGACGATAGATTTTAATGTTTACATTAAAATAATGAAGCAAATGTAGTATCATAAGATTCCAGATGATACCACATTTCCAACGCACTATTGTATCAGTATTTTTTATAACTTTGTAAGTTATTCTTATGCCTTAATGAATATTGTATGTCTGTATTAACAGAAGCGGAAGAAATTGCCATCCAGAATCAGTTTCAGGATTTGCTTCGTGCATGTACGTTCATTCGTTCGGAAGAAGATCGCAACTTGATTCGTAAAGCTTTCGATTTGGCGAATGAAGCACATAGCAACATGCGTCGTAAATCGGGAGAGCCATATATTATCCATCCTTTATGTGTGGCGCGTATTGTGGTGGATGAAATTGGTTTGGGTACGACTTCTGTGATGGCCGCGTTGTTACACGATGTGGTGGAAGATACCGACTATACACTCGAATTTATTGACAGCCAGTTTGGTCCAAAAGTAGCTACGATTGTTGACGGGTTGACAAAAATTTCAGATGTTTTTGATAGTAACTCGTCCCTCCAAGCGGAAAACTTCCGGAAAATGTTGCTCACTTTGTCTGATGATTTAAGGGTTATCCTGATTAAATTGGCGGACAGGTTGCACAACATGCGTACTTTAGATGCATTGTCTCCTGAAAAACAAATTAAAATTGCCAGCGAAACCATCTACTTGTATGCACCGCTGGCTCATCGTTTGGGTTTTTATTCTATCAAGCAGGAACTTGAAGATTTAAGCCTCAAATACAGGCATCCGAAGATTTATTCGGATATCGTTACTTTGCTGAAGGATAACGAGGAGAAACGTACTAAGACCATTGAGGAATTTATGGTTCCCGTCAGGGAAAAACTGATGGAAAATGGTTATCATTTTGAAATGACCGGCAGGCCCAAGTCCATATATTCCATCTATTACAAAATGCAACATAAGGGTGTTCCGTTCGAAGAAATATATGACTTGTTGGCGGTACGTATTGTGTTTGACCCGGATCCTGAAATATCTGAAAAAAAACAATGTTGGAATATCTATGCGTTGATTACCGATATTTATACACCAAAACATGATCGTATCCGCGATTGGGTAAGCACACCAAAAGCCAATGGATACGAAGCTTTGCATATAACGGTGATGGGAAATGACGGCCGATGGGTGGAAGTACAAATAAGAACCCGCCGGATGGATGATATCGCCGAAAAAGGTTTTGCTGCACATTGGCGTTACAAAGGCGTAGATTCATCGGAATCTGAATTGGATAAATGGCTGAGAAAAATCAAGGAATCATTGGAAGAACCCGATTCCGATGTGATGGAGTTCATTGACGATTTCAAGTTAAATCTTTTTGCCAATGAAATACAGGTATTTACACCTAAAGGGCAAATTAAATCATTGCCGCAAAAAGCCACAGCTCTGGATTTTGCATATGAAATACACTCTGAAATAGGTAATATGGCTATTGCAGCTAAGGTGAACCATAAATTATTACCCCTCAATCATGTGTTGTTGAGTGGCGATCAGGTTGAAATTATTACATCCGACAAACGAAGGACACAACGCGAATGGCTGAGTGATGTGGTAACTACAAAAGCCAAGACGAGCATCAAGAATAATATCAAGGCGGAGAATAAAAACAGGGTAGAAAGAGGAAAGGTGATTTTTGAGGAAAAGCTCAAAGCCAATAATGTGAACCCTAATTCCCGGGTGATGCGTAAAGTGCTTGACGCATATGATACCTTGACAAAAGAAGAATTATACAGCAAAATTGGGGCAGATTTGATCTCACTGGATGATTTGCCGAAAATCTTGAAGAAAAATAGTAAAAACAAATGGATACGTTATTGGCAATTGCAACTTTTCGGTACTAAAGCTAAAGCCCCTTCTGAGCCAGAGCAATTGCTGAATGGTGGTGTGACAGCCAACCCACAGTCGTCCGTAGTATTGAAGGAAAATATTGACGAAACCAAATTGAATTACCGTATTGCCAAATGTTGTAATCCCATTCCCGGCGATGATGTCATCGGATACCTTGACCCCAAGAGCGATATGGTGTTAATACACAAGTCTCGTTGTCCCAATGCGGTTAAGTTATTGTCTAATCGTGGAGATTTAGTCGTTCCCGTGAAATGGACAACTTATAAAATGTTCTCTTTTTTGGCCAAAATAGCCATACAGGGCATTGATCGTCAGGATATATATTTGCAAATCACTACCTTGATTACTGAAGAATTGAATGTAAATATTCGTACTTTTAATATGGCCAGTCACGACGGTATTTTTGAAGGTACTATTGAGTTATATGTCCACGATACTAACGATTTAGATAAATTGATCCGGCAATTGAAAAACTTAAAAGGAGTGGAATCTGTAAAACGGCTCGAAATATTAGACCAAACAAAGGAAGAAGTTTAAATAGCTTCGAGTTTTGGGTAAATTTTTAGATAAAGTTTGTCATTTATACGTCGAATGTTTGTTCATTTGATGGTTTTTGGTTTACATTTTATTAGAGAATCTTTGAGCATTTTTATGAAACATTATATATCGATGCTTCTATGATGCATTGAGTATTGATAACACATTTCCTTATGAACCGCTTTATTCTCGTGTTTTTTTTATTGCTATACGGTATTGGCATCTATGCACAGTTATCACCTGGTTACATTCCGGCCACAAGCCCTGTTACCCTTGTTTACGAAATCGATAACCAACAAGCTGGGAAGCTCTATCGTGGTAAACAAAAAAAGATTAGTGAGAAACTATTGTATCATTGTGTGGATACCCTACGAGGCATTTGCAACGAGTTGCCCGATGGTTATCCTAATGGACATTACCTGTTGGTGAATGCACAAGGCAACAATCTGCAATGCCTTCTTGTCTCTGTCATTCCATTTGAACATCGTATGCTTAATAACCAAACAGATATGGCGTTAGTCGTGTTTGACCGTATAACGGGAAAAACCATTATTGATGCACGGGTGAAAGTGGGGAATAAACGATTACGTTTTGAC
>JAVBMZ010000006.1:0-8248 GCA_031551935.1 Bacteroidales bacterium | reverse complement strand
AAACCTGTCCATTAAGTATTACAAGCGCACTATTGTCAAACATTAAAGATCTTGTTCCGCGAATGTAAGCATTATAGCTATTACCTTCTTTCACTATTTGTACGCCTGCTATACGTCCTTGCATATATTCAGCAAGACTGGTAAATCCATCCAAATGATCTATTTTGAGCGAACTGGGCGGTGCAGTACGTATATCCGCTTTTTTGCCTGAAGGGTGATCTTTATATGCTGTTATTCTATTTTTGTTGATTTCCAGATAAATAGAATCTAACCCTTTAGACTGAATAAAATAATGCTTTTTATTGACCATAACAACCAAGGTATCCTCAGGAAGAACATGACTAAAAGTGATAGCACCTATCTTAGAAAGAGGCACTTGAACGTCGTGGCTTATAAAAAAAGCAGAGACATTATTGTTGCCTTTTTTTTCTGCCACAATGAGTTTAAAATCTCGAAATGCACTGTCTTGTTGAGACATAACTCCTATGCAGTATATACAACACAGCATCATTAGACCTAACTTTTTCATGATAACTTAAATATTAGATGAACATATAAATATACAAAAACTAACCTTACATCCAACCACAAATGGTTGTTTTTATCACTGAATGAACTATAACTATGACCGAACAGAAGAGAAATACCCTATCATATGAATACAAAAATACATGGTGTTAACCACTAAATTCTTTCGGATAACATAAAAAATACTTTTCCACTACCTTCGACATTCCAAATAGATTGTCCAGGTCAGATGCTTCGGTAAGATCCACCGGACGTCCTTTTTGCATCACAAGAATACTTTCCTCAACATTGGCGCTATCGTATGCGTGGTTAGACAGCACCCCCGAGCGGACAAAATAACCGGCGTCATTGTCTTCAAAGTTATCATACGTAGTTACCCGTTTGCAAAGTTCGTGTATGCGTTCATCCGGAAACGGCTCATTTTGAATCTCGATGCGAAACAAATGACGATTGATCAGGTTTGCCGACAAACGGGCTAATATAGGATCGCTTTGCGTCATCCACATTTTAACCGATATGGAAACATCATCATCATCCAGCCTGGCATAATGTTCCAGGACCTTCAGTGGTTCATATTCCATTTGGCCAGACGAAAAGTCGCGAAGAAAATACAGGAAATCAGGCGTTCCAAACAAATCTTTGCCAGCTCGGACCAACTGTTTGGCCCTATATAAAATACTCAGCAACAACTGATCGGCTGCGATTACCGTTTTATGCAAATACACTTGCCAATACATTAACCGACGTGCCAATAAGAATTTTTCGATAGAATATATGCCTTTGGATTCTATCACCAATTCATCCTGATATACATGCAACATTTTGATAATTCTATCAGAACCTATAATCCCCTCGGTAACACCGGTAAAAAAACTATCGCGGCGCAAATAATCAAGTCTGTCCATATCCAGTTGACTGGATACTAGTTGGCATAAAAACTTTTTCGGATATTTTTTCTGGAAGATTGCAATGGCTACATCCAATTTTCCGCCAAATTCTTGATTCAACTCTTGCATAAAAAGCAACGAAAGCGTTTCATGGGAGATATTCTCCACTACGGCCTTTTCCAAGGCATGGGAATAAGGGCCATGTCCCATATCATGCAATAGAATGGCAATCATTACTGCCTCCGCTTCATTTTCAGCAATATCAAGCCCCTTAGAACGCAATGTGGCAATAGCCTCTTCCATCAAGTGCATGGCTCCTAAAGCATGTTGGAACCGCGTGTGGTTAGCTCCAGGGTAGACCAAATTAGTGAGTCCAAGCTGTTTGATACGTCGCAACCTCTGAAAATACGGATGCTCCATTAAATCGTACAATATCGGATAGGGAATATTGATAAACCCATATACGGGATCATTGACTATCTTACGCTTGTTGTTGGATGGCATGTGATGGTTCGATATGGATGGCAAAGTTAACATTTTTCACATGTTTTTTATAAGATCCCAGCCTGTATTATGCACACTAAAATTTTAGATGTACAAATAAAGGTAAACGTGGAGAGAGGCATCAAAAAAATAGCTATTATTAACAACTTTATAGCTATTTTTAGCTATTATATAGCTGAAGATCGCTATTATTATGTTATTTTTAGCTATTATATAGTGATTTACCGCTATTCTATAGCGAAATTTAGCTATTCTTGTGTTAATTTTAGAAATCAATATATCAGATATTTAATATTCGATGCGTCAATCCTGACAATAAACGGTTTTTAACATGGCAAAGTGTATTATGTGGGTAAATCACTTTGCGCATAGACAAAGCATATGACGGCACATTGTCACCATATTTTTTGCTAACTGTGATTTTTTGTCCACGATGGCGAATAATAGAAAAAGAATAACTTCGCACGAATGTCATCCAAAGAGAATACAAACATCTATGCCTGACGCAAGCCTCAACTGCGAATTTGTAGCATTTATCCATCGTCACCGGAAGTTGATTTACAAAATTTGCCGGATGTATTGCTGTAATAATGCTCAGATGAGGGATGTGGAGCAGGAAATATTGGCACAGTTATGGACAGCTTTTCCAAAGTATGATGGGATCCACCAACCCAGTACCTGGATCTACCGGATTGCATTGAACACAGCTATCTCGTATTACCGTCGCGAAAAAAAACACCATACCAACCGGACAGGCATTGACCAAATAGTATTTCAGTTGACTGTCGAACAAGATAATAGCGAATTGGAAGAACAAATCAGACAACTTTACAGCGCAATAGAAGGCCTTGCTGAATTCGATAGGGCGCTGTTGCTTCTTTACCTTGACGAGCATTCATACGAAGAAATTTCCGGAGTATTGGGAATCACTGTTACCAATGTAGCCACCAAAATCAGTCGGCCCAAGCAAAGACTCAGAAAATTAATCAACTAAACAATTCAATTTCATGAAAACAAAGACCGTGTTGTTATGGGCAATCATCCTCTTTTTTGTAGATCAGGTAATTAAAGTTGTTATTGATCGCTATTTTCTGGAGGTGAATTTCGACATCATACCTCCTTTATTTTATTTCAAACCAACATTTAACGATAAATATTCATGGATTAACGGTTTGTTTCACCTTGGAATGGGATTTTGGGCGCATGTTGTTTTGTTATGTTTGGCCGCAGTGATCCTTATTATTATGTACATTTTTTTGAAAAAGGCGTCTGGCAATGCAAAGATGGTGAACATCACTTTCATTTTTGGCTTTGCCGGGATGTTCTGCGGCTTAATAGGCACTATCTGTTGGGGTGGCTGCTTGGACTATATCTATTTGAAACCTCTATTTGTCTTCGATTTAAAAGATTTATATATAGATACTTTTGTGATATTGTTATTGTTGTATTATTATAAAAATAAAGCATATCTATCATCTATCAAATTCAAAGACATTTTCAGTAGTTTCAAACGGTTTTTGAATTTGCCGACAACAAAACCATCCACCAAAAATTGAACATGGAACTTGATGATTTGAAATCCCTGTGGAAACGTAACGACAATCAATTAGAGAAGTATCTGAGGATCAACGAGCAGATTCTCCGCCAAATAAAGCTGAATCGTACCAGCAGCGAATTTCATAAATTGATAAATTTTGAAGTCTTTTCAGCCATTGGCGGTTTTTTAGCCATTGTGTTAATGGCTTATTTTATCTCGTTGTATGATTGGAAATCCCAATATGCGATATTTGGTTATATATCCATGAGCATCTTGTTGCTGTATCTCATTTTTTCGATATCACGATTAACCGCATTTAGCAAGTTTTGTGGTTATGACGAATCAGTGGTCAAGGCACAAAAAGAATTGGCTTTGCTGAAAAAGCGATTGTTGCGTTTCCGTAATATTGAACTCATGACCATGCCCGTCTGCTTCATCACCATCATGCCGATTTTGTCAAGTGCAATCTATCATTTTGATATTCTCCAATATCCTGTACGATACATCATGGGCATCATCATTACAAATATGATCGCAATTCCCCTTGTGATATGGATGTACAAGATATTTTACGAAAAACGAATCGCTTCGGTTGAAGCTTTGTTACAATCTATCAACGATTTTGAACAGGAACAATGACTTATCTATATTTTGTTTGGGATATTGATCCTGAAATAGTAAACTTCTTCGGAATATCTATCCGCTATTACAGCTTATTGTTTATCAGTGGATTGATCTTTTCCGGATGGGTATTGAAACGAATGTTGCCTGGTACGCAATTAACTGTCGCCGATTTGGAGCGACTGTTGTTATTTGCTATTGTAGGCGTATTTGTAGGGGCACGTTTGGGACATTGCCTATTCTACGAACCCTCCTATTACCTTCACCATCTGCCGGAGATGTTTCTTCCCATCGCCCGTAATGCTGATGGTATTTACCATTTTGTCGGCTATCAGGGATTGGCCAGCCATGGTGGAGTCATTGGGTTAATCGTCGCACTACTCCTGTATGCCTGGATAAATAAACAAAATTTCATGTACATACTCGATCTGATAGCCGTAGTGGCACCGTTAGCCGGATGTTTCATCCGCTTAGCCAACCTGATGAATTCCGAAATTATTGGTTATCCTACGAATGTCCCATGGGCATTTGTGTTTGCTCGCAAAGACATGCTTCCACGGCATCCGGCACAACTATACGAAGCAATAGCTTACCTGTTGATCTTTCTGTTCAATTTGCTGTACCTCTACCGTCGCCATAAAAACATGACCGGTACAGGATTCTTTACCGGCTGCACTTTGTTACTAGTATTCACTACCCGTTTTTTCGTCGAATTCGTTAAAGAACGGCAGGTCGCTTTTGAAGATGGGATGATCATCGATATGGGACAATGGCTCAGCTTACCGTTTGTGGCATTAGGCATTGCATTAGTCGTAAGATCCGTATGGGTCAAACCTGCCAACAACGTCCTCGAAAATAAATCGTAATACATCAATCATTTGCTGGAGACATGTCTGCATCTGTTATTCAACATATCATCCCAATCCGGTTCAAACAATTATTCCGTGCAATCTGTCAGATAGGAATAGCCCGTGTTATCTTTGTCGTAGCAGTGCTTCTATTATTGACAGCATTTCTCTATCAGCAACTTTCTGTGCCGGTTTACAATTATGCCATTCCAGGCATTACCCTGTTGTTGGTTTGCATGATCCATCGTGGTCGAAAAGATGATCGCTTCCTGTTCAAAATATCAAACGCTCCTGTGTGGGTCTGCTTTGTCGAATATTTGGTTTTTTCTATTCCATTTATCGCTATGCTACTCATTTGCAGGCAATATATACAAGCTTTATTATATGTGGTTTTGCTATTTCCAATTTGCTGTACCACACCTTCGTTCAAATCACTTAAAGGAACCAACACATATAACAAATGGATCAAACATATCCCAGCGAGAATGTTCGAATGGAAGAGCGGTTTTCGCACCAGTATGTTCGCCATCATCCTTTTATACACATTAGGGTTGGCCGGATGTTACAATATCTGGTTTTCAGCCGTAGCTGTTGCCGCACTATGTTTGATCATTGGTTCATTCTATGGCGAAAATGAGCCGCTAAAGATACTGGCAACAGCCGAACAAAGTACCTTTAATTTTCTAAAAAATAAGATTTTACAACATATCAAATATTGGATATTATTTCTGCTTCCCCTGTTTCTCATTGCACTCACTCGCACTGTATATTGGCCATATATCCTTGCTGCATTTGTAGCGACCTTGAATTTGACAATTTTTACTATTCTCTCAAAATATGCTTTTTACCGGCCGGCAACATCTGCCGGGTTGTCTCAGTTCATCAATGCGATGGCATGGCTATGCACTGTCATGTTGCCGTTTTCTGTGTTTGTTTTTTTTGTCAACATTTTTCTTTTTTTCAAAGCAAAACATAACTTAAACAATTATTTGGATGCTTATTATTGAACACCTCACCGTATCATATGGCGAAAAAGTGATTCTCAAAGACCTATCTGTAAGTTTTCGTAAAGCGCATATACATGGCCTCGTAGGACTCAACGGTTCGGGAAAAACCACCCTATTGAACACGCTTTATGGTATTAAGCGTCCAGATTCGGGAAGCATATTATATAAAGACGCCCCACTTCGCCGAGTGGACTTGTCGTACTTGGAAACTGAGAATTATTTTTATTCGAATATCACCGGTAGGGAATATCTTAGTCTGTTCAAATCGCCCGACGGGAATTACCCGACTGAAACATGGAACCAATTATTTCAATTACCACTTGACAATTTGGTTGATAGGTATTCTACCGGCATGAAAAAGAAATTAGCCCTGATGGCTACCCTCAAACAGGACAAACCCATTGTGATTCTTGATGAACCATTCAACGGTCTTGATATAGAAGCATCAAAAGTATTAAGTATGGTAGTGGCCAAGCTAGCAGAAAAAGGGCGAATGGTCATTATCACATCGCACATTTTGGAATCGTTAATGAATATCTGCGATGATATTCACTATCTGAATAACCAAAAAATTCAATTTTCCAGGACAAAAGACAACTTCGATAATATTGAAAACGAGGTATTCAGGGATTTGAAAATATTATATTCCGATATTATCAACACTGTCATATGACACTACACATTTGTCTTCTTATAGCAAATTCACCATTTTCACCGGGTCTAACTCTCCAATTGCTTCGATGAGACTATCGATTTGTAGATTTTCCCTGTAGGTAATGGTAAAATTCATTTCCGTAGTAACCTTCACATAGCTATGATGTATGTCTACGTTTACTACTGTTAATGGATATGTTTTTAATATTGCCAATATACTATCCGAACTCACCGCCCGGCTTTCAGTAACCACCGACAGCACTTTGGTAGTATAAGCAGGTATGAGGCGTTTTTCAAACCGTTCCAACACAATCAGCACTAAAAGCATCAGGAAAGCGCTGATACCTGAAACAACATACAACCCTGCTCCTACCCCAAGACCAATAGCCGAAATCAGCCAAATGGATGCGGCAGTGGTTAGCCCACGAACATTAGATCCTATTTTAATGATAGCACCTGCTCCTAAAAAGCCGATTCCTGTGATAGTTTGCGCAGCAATACGCCCCGGATCTCCAATGGAATAAACCTGAGGAATATAAATAGACAACATCATCAGTAAGGTTGCACCCAAGCAAATCAAAATATGGGTTCGAAAACCGGCAGGTTGCAATCGCCAGCGACGTTCCAATCCAATGATGCCGCCAATCAACAAACTTAACGACAACCTGAAGGTTGCCGTTGTTGTATTAATCTCGATCGAATACAGTGCTTCGTGAAACCAACTTTCCATAATAAATCATCATTGTTATGACACAACCGACTACACATTGGCGATGTGGCGGAGTGCCTTGCTACATCTGCCCGTACTGTTGCTAAATTTTATTTTGAAGCCGAAGATACAAACAAAAGTTGAATATTGTTCATTCTGCTAGAACTAAAGCTCAATAGCACAACACAACTGATGCTACATATCCATAGCCGTCAATAGCGCCAATGCCATGTTTCCAGCAGTTTTTATCAATAAAAATAATCTTTTCGGAATATCCTATTTATTTTCTTTTTCCGTTTACCCTTTCCATTAACTGTTACTTCATAAATTTTGTTCTTTGTACAATTGCCAAATTTATCGTACGTATATTCTTCTTCAAAAATAGTTGTAGTTCCATTGAAATTTTTGCTTGTCCAATTTATTACGTCCCCATTTGAATTATAGGTTTTATTGTCGTCGGGTGTAGTAATAAAATTAAATTCTATTGTGTCAATGGACAAAACTCTGTCATCATTTGCTATAACTGACTTAACTACTTTGTTTTTGTCGTACAAATATGCAGCAACCTCTTTGCCAAAAGAATTTCCATTTCTGTCATATAATGATAGTTCAATAGGATGTCCGTTTTCATTACAAATAATATTTGTCTGGTAGATGATGTTCCCGCTTGCATCTTTGTCTATTACTCCAATTAAAAATTTATTTGCGTCATAAACATATAATGCCATTTCTTTTGAATAGCCAAACTGTGTCCACCTTTCAAAAATTCTCACCAATGTGATCCTGTTAGACGTGTCATTAGTATAGGTAAGTCTTGCTTTTAAAGTGCCATTGTCATCATAACGTTCTTCTGACAAAAGCATACCTGCTTCATCAAATATCTTAATGTTTTTGTCTATCTGTTTACCGCTTGAATTATAAAATGTGTTTGTCTCTACAATTTTCTTAGGTCT
>JAVBMZ010000047.1:0-7931 GCA_031551935.1 Bacteroidales bacterium | reverse complement strand
GGCTATTCGGGTTATCAATTAGACCTGGGAAACTTCTATATGAATTTGGATTATAATTTCCTGCTGTTGGATAAAAGGTTGAGTGTCCGTCCTGGGCTGAGTTATGTGCGAAGCACATTAGACAATACGCCCTATAAAGTACCCGGCGGAGACTCTTATCTCGATGGGAAAATATCATTGAGTTCATTCGCTCCCAGTGTCAGATTGGATTACAAACCATTTGAAAAACTTCGTTTGGTGGGAGCATTTCGTTATGAACAGAATCAAGACCCCGACAAAGGATACCCTACCTGGCAATTGGTGGCCAACTATAAATTGTACGAAAACAGTTCGATTCGTGCAACATATTCGCGTGCCAACCGCAGTCCCTTTATGCTCGATATGAAAGCGGATGCAACGCTTCATCTCGACCTCCCCGTTCCTTATATGCATTCCGGTTATCCTCCTGATCATCTTAATCCGAGTGATCCTAAAAATAGTTTTACAGTGCATGTGGACGGAAATCCGGAACTTGAATTGGCCATCATGGATATGTTTGAATTGGGTTATCGTCGTAAATTGGGAAAACATATATTATTCAGCGGTGAAGCATTCTACACCAAGTTGAAAAACATTAGCGTACTGGGTGTAGATGAAGTCAGCCTGACCACTTCTCAAGCTTTCATCGATCCTCCCAATGGTTTGGTTTACCCGTACGAACGTCATCAAACTTATGACAATGTTAAGGAAATCAGCCAACAATATGGCGCTACGGCCGAAGTGGGTGTTGTCATCAACAAAAATGTGAATTTCCGCCTGTTCGGAACCTATCAGTATACCAAATTGACAGATCATGACCAGCTTACCGCCGAAGACAAAGTCAACCGCATAAGCGCACAAATTAATGCAGCAGGTCCAAGCACCTGGTCGGATGAAATGATCGTGAAAAACATTCCTGTCGATCTCATTGATACCGAAAACAAAGCAACACCTTCGTTCTATGGAGGGTATGAAGTCAATTGGTTACCTACCGATAAATGGACGATCACTTCTACCGGATATGGTTATACCAAACAAACGTATATTCACCAGTTCGGCACTTTCGATATAAAGGCAAAAATGCTGATTAACCTGCGTGTTGCATACCAGTTTTTGCGGTCAAGTTCCGTTTTCATGAACGTAAACAACATCTTCAATTCGAAATCGCAGGAATTTGGTTTTATGGACATAACAGGTGCCCAATGGTATTGGGGAGTGCACATAGAGTTTTAGAATTATCAAACACGTTACAGATAAACAGGAGATGTGGTGAGAAATTCACTACATCTCCTGTTTTCATTTTATACTTATTACCCAATTTTTCTTCTGGATTTCCTATTTTTGCAAATATTCATACTTCACCAGTATAGGAAATCCAATGTTCAAGAAAACAAAAAATAAGTCCAGACCAAAAAAAGGTAAAAAAACATCTCAAAAGTCCCTCTTCAAAAAGATATTGAAATGGACAGGCATTGTAATACTTTCATTGATCACATTTTCGTTGCTGGAAGTAATTGTTTATCGATTTGTCAATCCGCCAATCACGCTATTAATGATCGGTCGGTCGATGGACGGGGTTAAGCCACAGGCAAAACGCGAATGGGTAAGTATAGAACAAATTCCTCAAACCATGATTGATGCAGTAGTAGCCAGCGAAGACAACAAATTTGCTACCCACCACGGGTTTGATTTTAGTGAAATGCGCGAAGCCCACGAACAAAACCAAAAAGGTAAACGTCTGCGTGGGGCAAGTACCATCACCCAACAAATGTGTAAGAATGTCTTCCTATGGAATGGCCGCAGTTACTTGCGCAAGGGACTTGAAGCCTGGTATACGGTATGGGTCGAATTGTTATGGAGCAAACGACGTATTATGGAAGTGTATTTAAATGTCATCGAAATGGGCGAAGGCATATATGGCATTGGAGCAGCAGCTAAGGTATATTATCATAAACCAGCCTCACGACTATCGCGTGAAGAAGCTGCCATGATTGCGGCAATCCTTCCCTCGCCGCGAAAACGCAACCCTACCAAACCCGGAGACTACACGAAACAGCGCCAACAACAAATACTTGACCTGATGAATAAAATTGGCAAAGTAACATTATAAGTAATTGACTATTGATAATCGACTATTGAATATTGGTGTAACTATCAATATAACAGCAAAAAAACATATAAAAATGTCAATGATATTGTCAAGAGTAATTAAAAGAGTACAAGTAAGTTAGGTAAGAGTGTGTCAATGTAATATCTGATAGACCATTTCCCGCATCAAATCGCCATCGGAAGTTGATGTATTGCCTACTCCTTTCGATTTCATGTCATATTCCCGTAAAACAGATATGATCTGGATAATTTTAGCGGCGGGATATTTCCGTGCAGCTGACTCATACTGTCTTACAAAATAAGGGTTTATTTTCAATAATGACGCAGCTTGAGATTTATCTGGTATATAGTGGTATGTCAATACTTTGACAAAATATGAATAAATAGACGAAATCACCATCACCAGAGGATTAGCACCGGGGTTACGTGCAAAATAGTTGATAATACGATTAGCTTTCAGAATATCTTTCTCTCCGAGTGCATTTTGCAACTCAAAGACATTGTATTCTTTACTGATACCAACGTTTTTTTCGACGTGCTCCAGCGTAATTTTTCGTTCGTTTACAGGGAGTGTGATAACCAATTTATTCAATTCATTGGCTATTTTACTTAGATCTGTTCCAAGATACTCGGTCAATATCGCTGCTGCTGCGGGAACAACGGAATAGCCGCGCTCAGACAGGTAATTGTTGATCCAAACAGGTATATCTCTATCATATAGCTTTTTCGATTCAAAAACTACCGCAGATTTTTCAACTGCCTTATATAATTTAGATCGCTTATCAAGCGTTTTATATTTATAGGCCAATACCAAAATAGTTGAAGCCAGCGGTTTTTCAACATAAAATTGTAATTTATCAATGTCTTTTAAGTGTTGGGCTTCTTTGACAATGACCACTTGATACTGTGACATCATAGGGAAACGCTTGGCAGCATCTATCACTGTATAAATATTCGTATCTTTACCATACATGATTACTTGATTAAATGCTTTTTCCTGTTCGGGAAGTACATTATCAGCAATATAATTGGTGATAAGATCAATAAAATAACCCTCCTCTCCCATCAAAAAATATAATGGACGGTAAATTTTCTTTTTTAATTCGGCGATTATCTGATCAAAAGACACTTATACGACAATAATAAATAAAATAATTCACAGTATATCAACACCTTATTGATACCGATTATAACAGCATACGTCATCCATTTGTTTCCGGACTTTCGGTCGTAAATGTTCAGAAGCAGGATACCCCAAAGTAATGATGAGCTCAGCACGTTTACTTTTGGGTATATGCAACAATTCTTTCACCTTTTTCTCATTAAACCAACCCATAATGCAAGTACCTAATCCTTCGGCGGTAGCCTGCAGGCAAAATTGCAATGCCACGATACCAATATCCATCAGTGTATACGGTTTATCTTTAAGCATGGTTCCTATTTTGGAGGTTAAATTAGGGCTTTCGCGTACAATTACTACCAACAAGGGCGCCTGTTTGGTAAAATGATTCATCGGCACCAAAGGCCCTGAAGTCGTATAATTAGCTACCTGGTTTTTCAGTTCGGGATCATTTACCACCACAAATTTCCATGGTTGAGCATTACATGCTGACGGAGCATTGCGTGCAGCCTCCAGACAACGTTCTAACTTTTCAGATTCAACGGGTTTGTCGGAATATCCACGTACGCTCTGACGTTGCTTCAGAATTTCTAAAAACTGGTTCGACTCCATGCATTTTTCCATTTAATGAAACAAATATATGCATAAATTCGTATAATAAAGAAATGAAGTTACATATGTCCAAAACAAAATTAAAAATATTATTAAGTTTTCTGATACTCGCCCCCATTCCTTTTAGTTGTGAAGACAAAAATGAATGTTTTGACCTATATGTTGAACCATATTATGATATTCAAGATATTGCATTTATTGAAGTAGATGCGTATTCGTATACCAAAGGCGGTATACTAAACATTAATACACAAAGTCAGGATTATAATAACATGGTATATGATGGCGGAAGTTTGGCTTTATATTTTATGGCGCCCGACACATCATTGAGTTATCATTCACAATATATCATAAAACCGAAATTTAGTTTCGTGCAGGAAGCATATGCCTGTAACTCCCTAAGACCTGGGTATAAAGGCACTCAAGAATTGGTAGACAAAATATACCTGTCCAGCAATTATGATTTTGATGAAACACATCCTGCCCATTCCGACTTAAGTGATATTGTCGACATTTTTGCATATGCTTCGGGTGGAACAAACAGTTGGATGTCATTAAGAGCGTATAACGAATTATCACCCCACGAAGCACCAAAACGTTTTTATTTATTGATCAAACGGAACCCTTCCCCAGACGCACCAAGAACACAACAGTTTGTCCTCAGGTATTATATGATGAGCAATCCCGGTGAAGCTGTTGAAAGTTATGTTGTTGAAACACCATTATTACATGTAGAATAAAGGTTATACCCAATATTACCCTTTCCCCTTATCACACACAACAACAACTAATCCAACCCATACTTTTAGGGCAAATCTTTTTGCCCTATTTACCAACAGGATCATCCAATCATTGGTGTATCAGTCAACGAACAAAATAAAAAAGTTGATTCTTTCTTATTTATTTCAATATTTCTTCTGTGCTGCCGCAAGTCAACATCGTTGAACCATAGTACGGATTTCTGATATCTTTGTCTAAGCTTAGCCAGTCAGCACCTTTATTGTACATGGGACAATGTTGGTAATAAACCGTTTTCGCGGGCTTAATAGCTTTCATGACCTGATACATATTTTTCGAAAGTGAAGCAAAATATTTCCGTTGTTGTTCCACTTTCGAGGACTTTTTGATCTGTTCAGCATCGGAACTTAACGGCTTTTGATATTTCATCCAGACGTCGTGCTGCTACGTACTCAATTGTTCCGTCGATACGACGCTTATATTGTTATGCAGCAATTCTGCAGCACGTTGTGCCGATGTCCCATCACTTTTCACCAAAGCATCCTTCAATACAAAGTAAGAACTGTACACCGCCTCCAACTGGGTGTTATTCTCTTTGTCTTGCGCTTTGGCCTGATGATTACCCGTCGAAACGGCAATCATCGTGAGTATGATTAAAAAAATCTTTGTTTCCATTTTCATCATATATTTTCTTTAAATGCTTCTCTTGTTCTCGGTTTATTCGGCAACTGTTCATCCAAGGATTTACGAAAGCGAACACAACCTGCCATAAATTGAGGCCAATCAGGAACTGATATTTTAGGGTCATATTTTTCAGGAAGCAAATTCCATAAGTCAGGATGAAACCAACATAAGTCGTGACCACTACTATCACGGTGTTTGCGGATACCTTGCCGCAATTTCTTTATTTCTTCGATCAACTCGTCGTGAGTCATATATTCAAGATCTTTGTCCATTGCTTTATTTTATTAAATTACATATCAATATGTTATTACAACACCTGCACCCCAGCCCATATCGCTGTCATAATTTCCTGCAACGGAAATATACTTAGTGAGTATGTAACGTAAATCAAAACGATACTCCCAATCGGTATTGACAGTCATGTCCAAACGAAAACGCGAAGCTAGGGCAAGGTCTTTTCGACTTAGTTTTAACCGTACGTTTCCTTCGATATCAGCCTGCAAATCGGCCACAATGAGCAATGGCAACTTATAGGTGAGTCCGAACATCAATGTATTGCGGTTGTTGTCTGTATGCATAGAACTGTAATGATAATCCCATGCTATGTAAGGATACCAATACTGCATCTTACCTAAATACCTCCCGAAACGAATGGTTGCCATATAGCCGTGTTCGTCATTCCATCCCGTATGCCAATCGGCACCCAAAGCATAACGGGTATTTGACAACATAGCTTCACCATGCGTCCCATTACTTGCCACTCCCATGTGAAGCATCGGGTGGATTTCACGGTCATCGCTTAAAAATTTGCGGTTGGCCTTTTTCGGGTCAGGAATATCAGGGTTAGGTGGAGAATTCTCATAAGTAAACACACGCCCCATCCCACTCATCATGTGGTATAGAATATGACAATGGAAAAACCAGTCACCGCTTTCGACGGCGGCAAATTCCAATGTATCGGTTTCCATAGGCATAATATCGACTACGTTTTTCAACGGAGCGTAATCGCCATGACCGTTCAACACACGGAAAAAGTGACCGTGCAGGTGCATGGGATGACGCATCATACTGTTGTTATACATGATGATGCGCACGTTTTCCCCTTTCCGTATCAATATGCGGTCGGACTCAGAGAGTACCTTGTTATCCAGCGACCATACATAGCGATTCATATTACCTTCCAGCGTGAAATGTAATTCTTTCCATGGCGCATCAGGCAATGTAGTTTTCACGGGAGAGCGTAGCATACTGTAATTAAGGGTAACAATTTCGTACGATTCCTTTGGCATTTCCATTCCTTCGTGATGGATATGTTCTTCTTTTTGTCCCTTCTGTTGCAATTCGGGATACATTACCACGTTCATGTCCATTTTCTGGACACTCATATTCATGCCCATGTCATCTAAATTACCATTCATCTTCATCATGTTGTTCATCATCTTCATTCCGGCAAAATAGTCGAGTTTCGGCAGGTCAGGTGCGGGCATTTTCATGCCTTCACCTAACCATAACGATGCGTGTTTCGTGCGATCTTCAGCGGTAGCACGGAATTCATAACTCATATTGTCAGGAATGGTTACTATTATATCGTACGTCTCTGCAACGCCAATAATCATACGATCGACCTCGGCGGGAACAACGTCCATACCGTCATTTGCTACAACAGATAGCTTACCTCCTGCAAATTGCAACCAAAAGTAAGTGGATGATGAACCGTTGATGATGCGCAGGCGTATCTTTTCGCCGGGCTTTAACCATGGAAATTCCGCTTCTTGTCTTCCGTTAGCCAGCATGGCGTTATAATACACATCACTTACATCCATCGCATGCATCCGCTTCCATTCATTTTTCAACTTCACGCCCAGATTGCCGGTTTTTAGCGCTTCCCAATAGTTTTGTGTCGCACCTTTCTTGATCATATACCAATCACTGGCTGCACGTAGACTACGGTGAACTTCCCAAGGGCGTTCATCAGTCCAGTCACTTAATAACAACACATATTCCTTCATCGGCGTTTCGTCACGCTTATGGATAATAAGACTACCATACATTCCGCTTTGTTCCTGTAGTTTAGTATGTGAATGATACCAATAGGTGCCGCTTTGCACAATGGGAAACTTATAGACGGCTGTTTCACCCGATGCGATGGGTGCAGTGGTTAAATATGGTACACCGTCCATTCGGTTGGGAACTATCAGACCATGCCAGTGAAGAGATGTTTCGGTTTTCAGTGTATTATGTACATGTATTTCCGCAGTATCGCCTTCTATAAAGTACAACGTCGGAGCAGGAATTTGCCCGTTGATGGCAATGGCTTTACGTGCTTTCCCAGTATAATTGATAGTGGTATCGGCAACATACAAGTGATATACGACAGTTTTTGGCATAGACAATATATCCGTCGTTTTATACTGGTTTGCATTACTAAAGATATGATATTGATGATTATATTGTGCCATGCCACTATTGGTGACTAAAAGAAACAGGGTTATATGGATAATCCTTTTCATGGTATTAATTTTGGTAAAAGGTAATCTCTCATATAAGAAACACCTTTTTACATAGTTAGTTTGATTGGGATATAGGCTTTATATGACGCATATCCTCCATGATTATTTGTTCATGTTAACCAGGTTTTCTGAAATTTTCA
>JAVBMZ010000072.1:0-19732 GCA_031551935.1 Bacteroidales bacterium | reverse complement strand
CAGTTCGTTACCCGAATAAGTAATGATATCTGCACCAAGTTGCCCGGCCAACTTGAGGTTGTCAGCTAATTGCTTTTTTTCTTTTTCAGATAAAATATGCTGGGTTTCTATATACAAAACGGCCCATTCTGTATCTATCAGGCAGGCTATCGTATGGGTGCGGCGTATTAAATGTTCCGAAAAGACATCAGCTCCTACCAGTACCATTAATTTTTGTTGCGGAAGCCATTGTTGTTTAGCATCTTGCTGTCGGATATCAATCCTATCCATCACCATGTGATGTGCTAATTTTCGTAATGATGATATTTTTTCTTTGCTAGACACATTCCCCGTTGTCAGCTTATGAATCCATTCTCCATTAAATAGCTTCCTGTCAGACAGTCGAGCAATATATTTTTCAGGAGTAATATCCACCAATTCCACCTCGTCAGCCTTCATGAAAATATCAACAGGGGCAGTATTTTGTTCGGTTTTACCCGTCATACAGGCAACAATACCTGCATAATTTTCCAATTGCGATACATTCAGCGTAGTAAATACATCGATACCGTTGTCAAGTAATCTTTGTATTTCTTGATACCGCTTCGTATACGGGTATCCCGGAGCGTTAGTATAGGCCATATTAGCTAACAGGACAATATGAGGATGCATCGCAAGTATAGCATCTAAATCAGGTGCTTCAAAACATGTATCCTTATATTCTGTCTTTTTGCATGGAATTATGGTGATGTTTTCAAGTAAAGCAGCTGTTTCAGGGCGATCGTTACAAAACACACCGGCAACTATCACTTGTTTTCCCTGGACAATATCAGCCTGTGCTGCTTGCAACATCGCATAAGTTTTACCAACACCAGGCAATATACCGAAAAATATTTTCAGTTTTCCTTTTTCCACTTTTCCGTCTTCACGGTTGAGTGTTGTAAAAAGTTCATCTGGTCGGTTGTCTTCCATAGAACTTGTTTTATTTTTTCTTTATGTTACCCCGTCAACTGACAAACGTAACCATTTTATACCTTCCCATAACTAAGTTACCATTATATCGAATGACATTCCCTACAAGCTAAATTTATCTACCCTTCCAACGATTTAGATTGGCTTACTGTCCAATAAATCCTACTTTTCACTATCCCAATATTCGATCCCTGATACATAACATTCTTCATCATAATAAATATCGATGCTCTATACAATATAGATTGTTCAAATCTCATTCAATAGTTATCAGGAGGATGTTTATAAAAATACTTTCACAAAAAATCGATGTTGCCTTCGTAAGGTGATATTTCACCCAAGTATACATGCTTCAGCCATAGTTTAACACCTTCTTTATCCTCAATAACGATTTCATTTACATCATCACTATAGCCATCCATGCACCATTCCGGTTTACTTATGTAGTTCACCATTTTCGATCTACGCGCAGAAAAGTGCATTTTCTTTTCTTTGAACCTACCTTCTTTCACTATGGTATGCATTTTCTTATTTTTTTAACTCTTTACAATTCAATAAAATCAAACATTATTTTTCACTAAGCTACACGAGAATTACAATTGCCCGTATTTATTTGCTCCATAACATCCAACCATTCGGACAGAGTGCTGTCGCTTGCATCCCAAATGATACGTGAGAGTTCTTCCGATGTTATCTGGAGTTTCTCAGCATAGAAATCAATGCTACGTCTGTTTTGACAATTCTTTTGAGCTAATCTCAAAAATTCGACAAATACTTTTACATCTTTTTTCATAGCTATTTCGGTTATTTGTGAATAAAATATTTATTGTTTTTCGAATTCTGACATTACAAAAATATCTCAGCATTTGTATAGAATTTGTAAAAAAAGCACTTACATGTATAAATATTTTATAAAAATAGTTTTTATGTTATAGTATTAGTATATGGAAAAAATAAAGAACCCCTCTACCTATTGTCACCGTCCATAGTCTGTATATCTAATATACGCGGATAGTTAAAAGTATGTAACAGCAATTAAATCCCTCCGAAGGTTACTCCAAGGTTATCAGGTGACACGTCGGGTTGTTCGGGATAAAGGATAACACTATTTGTATGTCCGAAATAACGTGTTATTACACGTGGTATCAATGCTAACTTTCGACTATACGAAACTGTATTGGTCCTGGCTGAAATAACCACAATCAAATCATTATCGCTCAATTCTCCAGCCAACACTTGCATATCAGGAAAAACATTCATGATACGGAAATGTTTCTCGGGAAACATACTGATTTCCTTTAGTTCCGAAATATTGTTCAATGTTTGTGAATCACCGATAAAAAGTATTTCGCCGGAAGTGTTGCGTTGCAGTATCAATAACATAGTCAGCCAACCGTAAAAACCGACCTCATGATCGGCATTTTTAGGAACAAGGACATATATTTTACGGAACTTGATGATGCGCGTAGTCAAGTTGGTTACAAGAATCATTTGCGGACAGCTGTTCAACAAATTCTGGACAATAGTACCAAAAAAATATTTTGCCGTCTCTGATTGCCCACTCCATCCCATCACTATGTATGTGATTTGCAATTCCACGGATGCTCGTATAATTCCCTCGGAAATATTACTATCCACCCGCATCGCCGGATGATAGTGTATATGAGCAGCCCTCGCCTGATTCACAAAATAATCATTGGTAGACTTATCCTTTAGTACCGATTGTTCCAATTGTTGTTGATTAATAGCCACCGCTAACGGATGTATCGCCGATTCATCGTTCGGCCGATGCACCAGAATGGCAAAATCGAAAAGAGAACATGCAGTATCTGGATTTGAAACAGGCAATAATATCCTGTCAGAAGTGTATTCTTGTACATCTTTTTCTTTTTGCTGTAAAGCGACCTTACGTCCTGCATAATCGGTATAATAAGTACTGACCAAGCAAGTGAAAAGAATGATCAACACTGCTGCATTGAGGATATGTTCATCGAAAATACCAACGTTATAGCCTATCACCACCACAGCAATGGTAGCAGCAGCATGCGAACTGCTAAGTCCAAACAGTAACAGACGTTCAGCTTTAGTATAATGATAGATTAATTGAGTCGCGTAGGCGGCCAAATATTTACTCAACAAAGCAACCACTATCAAAGCACCCGCAAGAAAAAGCGTTTCACTTCCCTGAAAAAAAGCCCTTAGATCCACCAACATTCCTATATGAATCAGGAAAAATGGAATAAATAATGAATTACCGATAAAAACTGTACGGTTCATCAATGAAGATTGATGTGGTATGATGCGGTTGAGCACCAATCCACACAAAAAAGCGCCAACAATCGGCTCTATACCTGATAATTCTGCCAAAAACCCTGAAGTGAATAACGAACAAAGAATAAAAATATACTGCGCCGTATCGTCACTCTGAAAATGGGCAAAATACCAACGACAAAGTTTAGGAAATAACCATAGCAGTATGAAAACAAAAAGGACTGTCGAAACGATGGTTTTAAGCCAGAAAACAAAATGCAGAGAACCCGAATAAGAAGTAACAATAATGGTCAGAAATAATAGAACCGCCATGTCAGTAATGATGGTTCCACCGATACTAACCACAACTGGTTCAGCCTTGGTAATATTCAATCGACTGGCAATAGGATACGACACCAACGTATGCGTAGAAAACATACACGCCAGCAAAAGCGAAGCTGTAATGCTGTAATGAAATAAATAATGACTGACCAGATACCCGAGTATAAAAGGTATGGTAAAAGTAAAAATACCGAACCACACGCTCTTGAACTTGTTTTTACGGAAACTGAACATATCAATTTCCAATGTCATCAAAAACATCAAGTACAACAAACCGGCTGCTGAAAACAATTCTAAACCAGATTTCTCACCAATGAGATGGAATCCTTTCGGACCAATAATGATACCTGACAGAATCAAACCAAAAATAGGAGGCATACCAAATCTCCTGCACACAGGTGGAACTATCAGCATGATGAACAAGCACAAAGCCAGTACAATCACAGGACTCTCTATCGGAAGATGAAGATGCACAGAATATTTTGTTGATGGTATAACATTTTGATACAGGAATCTACCATGACATAAACATATATATGTTGAAGTGGTTGTAACATCACCCAACTTGAGAGATTCTCTTGGCAAATGTACATCATATTTTCAAAAAATACATATAGGTATTTCACAATAAGTAATCGACAGTATTTAGTTTAGATTATTTTTTGACGTATACCCATAATAATTACCATTCATTAGCTCATCATACCATACAGTATGGTATGATTGTTTTTTATAAGTGTTTAATTATAAAGCACTTTTTGCTCATATATATGACACAATCATTTTATCATATAAAAATGTTAAACTTTATCATATAAATTTATATGACATACAAAATATGATTCAATATATTGCCTACTCCACCTGTCTTAGTAATAGCTTGTAAAACAGGGAAATATTGTATAAAAATCATTGTGTATATTTGTTTCTATCATCAAAAATTAACACATCATATCAATGATAAAAGCTCTATGTTACCACCATAAAAACAAAACCCGCTTTCATCATGTTGCTTACTCTGTTTATTTCTATTACTTTACAGGAACAAATACAGGCAGAAAGGACATAGAACTCTGGAAAAATGAATTTGGGTGGAAACATTATTTGGTATTTGGAATGAAATTCGAATAATTCCAGGAAATTGAATTTACTTTCCCCTACATTCCTAACATTTATCTGTTCAATATTGCCAGTAATTTTGTACTTTTGTTGTTTATTTTGAAAATCATCATCAATTTAAATATAAAACCATAATGTCGGATAAAAAACTGTTTACTGAATTTCCGCCGGTAACCACAGCGCAATGGGAAGAACAAATTACCATTGACCTGAAAGGAGCCGACTACGAAAAGAAGTTAGTGTGGCGTACCAATGAAGGATTTCCCGTACGACCATACTACCGTAGCGAAAATCTCGAAGACCTTAAGTACCTGAACGTACTTCCAGGTCAGTTTCCTTATGTGAGAGGAAAACAAAAAGAGGGAAATAATTGGCAGGTGTGCCAGGACATGTGTATTAAAGATGCCAAACAAACCAATGCAAAAGCTCTTGACGCTATCAATCGGGGCGCTGATGCGATTGGTTTTTCTGTTTGTGGCAAAGGCGTAGAGCAAGATATCGATATCCCAACTTTGATGAAGGATATCTGTAGTGGATGTACACCCATTCATTTCGATGCAGGAGTCAGTTCTGTTGCTGTGCTCGAAGCAGTACTCAAAGATGCCGTAGGAAAGAAATGTGGAGCAACTGGCGTCAGTGGTTCGGTATTTTATGATCCGCTTGGCCGCTTGGCTACTTGTGGTTGTTTCTACGGAAAAAAAGATTTTCCGTTGGATACTGTCAAAAAACTAATGGAATTAGTTAAAGGGTTAAAAGAATATAGGGTAATCGGTGTTGATGCTGCACATTTTCAAAATTCCGGCGCAACGTTGGTACAAGAACTGGCTTACGCTTTGGCTATGGGTAGTGAATATCTTTCACTAATGACCGAAGCCGGATACAAAGCTTCAGAAGTAGCGTCGCGCATGCATTTTCGCTTTGCCATCGGTTCTAATTACTTTATGGAAATCGCTAAGCTGCGTGCTGCCCGTCTGTTGTGGGCCAACATCGTAAGGGCTTTTGATCCCGCTTGCGGCGATTCAGCCTATATGTATATTCACGGCGAAACAGCCAACTGGAATATGACAGTGTACGATCCGTATGTAAACATGCTCCGCACTACCACTGAATCAATGTCAGGTGCTATCGCAGGTATTGACTCTCTGTGGGTACGTCCTTTTGATTCGGCTTACCGTCATTCCGACACATTCTCGGAGCGTATCGCCCGTAACCAACAAATTATCCTCAAAGAAGAGGCATACATGAACAAAATCGTCGATCCATCTGCCGGATCGTACTATATCGAAAATCTTACCGCATCTATTGCCGATAACGCATGGAAGTTATTCCTCGAAATCGAAGACAAAGGAGGGTATGTTATGGCGATGAAGGAAGGTTTCATCCAAAAGCAGGTGGAAGAAAGTACAGCCAAACGTCTTGCAGCCATTGCTTCGCGTAAAGAAGTATTGTTGGGAACTAACCAATATGCCAATACCACTGAGTTCATGAAAGATCAGATCAAGGACTACCGTTGTGCAGGATCGTGCAACAGCGAAAAAATAGCTCAACCGGTCAAAGAGTTCCGTCTTGCTGAAGGCTTTGAAGAATTACGCCTACGCACCGAACGTAGTGGTCGTCGTCCAAAGGCCTTTATGCTCACCATCGGTAACTTGGCCATGCGTAAAGCCCGTTCGGGTTTCTCATGTAACTTCTTTTCTGTGGCCGGGTTCGAAGTAGTGGACAACAACGGTTTCGCCACCGTGAAAGAAGGTGTAGACGCAGCTGTCAAAGCCAAAGCCGATATTATTGTGTTATGTAGCAGTGACGACGAATATCCTGCATTGGCACCTCAGGCTGTGGCTACCACCAAAGGCAAAGGAATCCTTGTGTTAGCCGGTTACCCGAAAGCGATTGTTGAGGAACTGAAAGCTGCAGGCGTTGAGAACTTTATCTATGCCGGACAGAATGTACTTGAAGCGTTAACCGGGTATCAAAAAATGTTGGGAATGTAAACCCAAAGGGGTAACGGAGTATCATAAAGTTTAATATTCCTCCTTTCCTTAATTGGAAAGTCCCCCCTTGGGGGATTTAGGGGGCTAAAAAAATCAAAAATGAGTAAGCCTAATTTCAAAAATATCAATTATAAAACAGCCCAGTCATTGGGCAAAACAGAAGCCGGGACCATTTGGCAAACACCGGAGCAAATTCCCGTGAAACCAATATACACGGCTGCTGATCTTGAAGGAATGGAACACTTGAACTACGCAGCCGGACTTACGCCTTACCTGCGTGGTCCTTATTCTACCATGTACGTAATGCGTCCATGGACCATCCGCCAATATGCAGGTTTTTCTACCGCTGAAGAATCAAATGCCTTCTACCGCCGTAACTTGGCTGCAGGACAAAAGGGTCTATCGGTAGCATTTGACTTAGCTACACATCGTGGTTACGATGCTGATCACGAACGTGTCGTCGGTGATGTAGGTAAAGCCGGTGTATCCATTTGCAGTGTGGAGGATATGAAAATACTCTTCGACCAGATTCCGCTCAAGCAGATGTCCGTGTCGATGACCATGAACGGCGCTGTACTACCCGTGCTGGCTTTTTATATCGTAGCCGCGCTCGAACAGGGCGCCAAGCTTGAAGAGTTGCAAGGAACCATCCAGAACGATATCCTTAAGGAGTTCATGGTGCGTAATACTTACATCTATCCACCCGAAATGAGTATGCGTATCATCGGAGATATCTTTGCCTATACTTCGAAAAACATGCCGAAATTCAACTCCATTTCCATTTCAGGTTATCACATGCAAGAGGCAGGCGCTACCTGTGATATAGAAATGGCTTATACACTGGCTGACGGATTGGAATACCTCCGTACGGGCGTGAATGCCGGCATGAGTATTGACGATTTTGCACCACGTCTGTCGTTCTTCTGGGCCATCGGTATGAACCACTTCATGGAAATCGCCAAAATGCGTGCTGCACGTATGCTCTGGGCAAAAATTGTGAAACAGTTCGATCCGAAAAATTCCAAATCATTGGCTTTGCGCACGCATTCACAAACTTCGGGATGGAGCCTTACCGAACAAGATCCGTTTAACAATGTGGCACGTACCTGTATCGAGGCAATGGCAGCGGCATTGGGGCATACCCAATCGCTTCATACCAATGCACTGGATGAAGCCATCGCATTACCAACTGATTTTTCAGCACGTATTGCCCGCAATACCCAGATATACATTCAGGAAGAAACCGATATTTGCCGCGAGGTTGATCCATGGGCTGGTTCATACTATGTAGAATCGCTAACGCATGAATTAGCGCACAAAGGATGGGCATTGATCGAAGAAGTAGAACGCCTTGGTGGTATGGCCAAAGCGATCGAAAGCGGCATTCCCCAAATGCGTATCGAAGAGGCCGCTGCCCGCAAACAGGCACGTATCGACTCGGGAAAAGATACCATTGTAGGGGTAAACAAATATCGTTTGGAAAAGGAAGATCCACTTGAAATCCTCGAGGTGGATAATACTTCGGTGCGTCGTCAACAGATCGAACGTCTGCAAAAATTACGCACCAATCGTAACAATGACGAAGTGAAAGCTGCGTTAGAAGCTATTACTGAAGCAGCCAGATCCGGAAAAGGTAATCTACTTGCATTGAGTGTAGATGCTGCCACAAAACGCGCTTCGTTGGGAGAGATTTCAGATGCTATTGAAAAAGTTTCAGGAAGATATAAAGCAGTGATACGTACTATTTCTGGGGTTTATTCCGCCGAGAGCCAGGAAGATCCCGATTTCAAAGAAGCCAAAGCATTGGCTGAACAATTTGCCAAGAAAGCAGGTCGCCAACCGCGCATTATGGTTGCTAAAATGGGACAAGACGGTCATGACCGTGGCGCCAAAGTAGTAGCTACCGGTTACGCCGATCTTGGTTTCGATGTGGATATGGGTCCGTTGTTCCAAACTCCAGCTGAAGCCGCCAAGCAAGCCGTAGAAAACGATGTGCATGTTCTGGGTGTGTCATCGCTGGCCGCTGGTCACAAAACATTGGTGCCGCAAGTAATTGCCGAACTGAAAAAACTCGGACGCGAGGATATCATGGTGATTGCTGGTGGTGTGATTCCTGCCCAAGACTATCAATACTTGTACGATGCAGGTGTGGTAGCTATTTTCGGACCGGGGACATCAGTAGCTGCCGCCGGAAAGAAAATTCTGGAAATCTTGATCCAAACCGTGTAAACGCGTTTATAACGCTTGAACGTTTATAACGTTCGAACGCAAAAAGTCCCTCCGTAGTTTCGGGGGGATTTTTTTTTGTTAAGATACTCGTATTTTATTGTATCTTTGGTGGATATAACTTAATATTCTATTGATTATGAAATATTTCTTTGTGTGTTTGATTATAGCAACATCAACTGCGACTGCAGGGAAAAGTCAAGATTTAAAATTAAAATGTTTGTCTAAAAAAGAAAATGAATACATTGGACAACTATATTCTATTTTTGAAAAAAAGTTGATCAATATTTATGGAAAGCTAAAAACAACAGAATTAATGTTCAACTATGTAAACGACTTCTCTTTAGGAAAAATAAACACATCATTTCTCAAGTCGTTTCAAATTGATACCACTTCTGGAGAATTTCACCAAATGTTCATCAAAGAATCCGAAATGCCCCGCGAAGAAGATAGCAACATTACTTCTGTTGGTCATGGCGCCATAATTGATGAGCATGGTGAAATAATAGAAATTGGCGATATTAACAAGGGAAAATCAACCAAAAAGCCTAAAGATTATGACATTATCAACCCTAACAGTAATTATATATCATGTTTGATGCAACAAAAATCAAAAAATTATAAAGTGAACAACCTGTTTAAATATTTTGCTATTGATATAGATCCATCGGTTGCTGCCAGTACCCTTAGGTTATCGTATGAACAAAATGAATATAAAGACCAATTATTACAAGTATATATCATGTTTCATCTCTTCTTGTTGCCAAATTTGCAAAACATGTGAATGAACAGGACATTTTCCAAAGTTTGTAGTCTTTTAACACATGAAAAAATTTCAAAGATATTTCACAATATATACATCACAAAAGTTACTTCGTTATATTTTATAATAAACTACTAATAATCAATCGACTGGAATGATCCAAATCCTTTCGAAATACGTAATTGCCCACCAGAAACTGTAAAGATGACCAATATAGGATTATCCCATGATTGATATAGCTGTTGTACTCCTGGTGACAACTTCTCAAATAAACGTTTCTTTTCAGCTTTATCAGTTATTTCTGTTACTTTGCCTGATATCCTGAATTGATATTCTCCCGCCGAACAAGCAAAAGCAACGTTACGGTTTTTAGACATTTGTTGGTAAACATTCTTTTCGTTGGAAGTGGCAAAAATAAATTTACCATGCTCAAACCCTTGATATTGCCATCCACGCAAATCGGGTTTATCACCATCCATAGTCGCAAAATAACCAGCCGTATAAACAGGCAAAAAACCTAAAGCCTGTTCTAAGGTATAACTGGTAGGAGTTTGGGCAAAGCACACATAAGATACGAGACAAAAAGTCACTGAAAATATAGTTCTCATTGTTGGATACATATTGAAGGTAAATACATTTAGTAATGTCAAAGATATCAAAAATATCTTATTCATAGAACGATGCATTCAAAATATTTCTTAATTTTGTTGAACTTTACACGTAAATTAATTTTCTGATTCATTTAAAAGCATTTTCACCATACCATCTTATTTCTCTTTATTATTTTAAAAATCAAACGTCTATGAAAAAAATATTCTTTGCTTTATGGTTGTTGTTCATCATAACATTCACTATACCTGCTCAAAATAATAGTGAAAAAACCGGCGCTTTACTTTGGAAAATTTCAGGGAAGGGATTGGTACAGCCATCCTATATTTTTGGCACACACCACGCTTACCCATTAAGTTTCTTAGACAGTGTGCCCGGAGTAAAAACAGCATTCGAGTCTTGTGAGCAAATGGTAGGTGAACTGTTGCTCTCTGACATGACTGCATTGACCATGGAGTTACAAACAGCGGGAACGATGCCGCAAGATACCACTTACCACATGTTACTCACAGAAGAAGATTACCAATTCGTCGACCAGCAACTGGCTTCTCTTCTTGGGGTGGGATTACAAATATTAGGACGCTTCAAACCTTCGATGCTTAGTATGACATATACAATGATACTTTTCCAGAAAATGTTTCCCCAAATGAATCAAGGAGAAGCTATGGATATGTGGTTCCAACAGCAAGCTGTGAATAGGCAAATGCCGATTGTCGGGTTAGAAACGGTACAAGATCAAATTGACGCTATCATCAATTTTTCTTCGCTGAAGCGTCAAAGTCAGGATTTGGTTTGTGGGTTAAGGAATGTCGCTTATATGGAAACGCAGGCAAAACAACTCAACCGTTTGTACCGATCAGCCGATCTCACCCAAATGGATGCTTTGGCAAACGGTGAAGATAAAGGGCCTTGTCCGTGGAACGAAGCAGAAGAAGCTGCCTTGAACAAAAACCGTAACGAACAATGGTTGAAAAAGCTTCCTGGATTGATGGCTGCTAAATCGTGTTTTGTTGCAGTTGGTTGCATACATCTTGTTGGTGAAGTTGGTTTGTTAGTGGGGCTGGAACAGATGGGATACACTGTTGAACCGGTACGGAAGTGATTTTGGTGCGTCCTTCGACCGTCTTGAACTTATTTTTACAAACAGCTGTATATAAATAACTTATCGATAAGTATTTTTTCATTTGGTACGACAACTATAAAAATACGACAACTTTTTGGGGCAATTTTTCGTATAATTGTTATATAAGCTTTTGGAGATGAAAAATCTATTGTTATTCCTGTCAATATCTATGCAAACAGCATGTCTATCGGCGCACGTCCCGGTAGTAACGGTTGACATCGATAGCACAACTCACGTTGTTGACAGCATTAAATTAATATTTGCAGGCGACGTCATGGGGCATGGTATGCAAATCACCGGCGCCTGGCGTGATGGAGGCGATACAACTTACAATTACCACCCGGTATTTCAATACGTAACTGATTATATTTCATCGGCAGATATAGCGGTCGCTAATTTGGAGGTAACGCTTGCCGGGGAACCTTATACAGGGTATCCGCAATTTTCCTCACACCGTTCGTTAGCTGTTGCTTTGCAGGATGCAGGATTTGATGTATTGGTAACTGCCAACAATCATTCTTTAGACCGGCATCAACAAGGGTTAGAGCGTACCATCGAAGAATTGGATAATATCGACATAGTACATACCGGTACTTTCAAAGATTCTGCCAACTGGCAAGAGTATTATCCTTTAATTGTGGAACAAGCCAATTTCAGACTGGCTATCCTGAATTATACGTACGGTACCAACGGTATCATGGTACAGCGTCCTAACATTGTCAATTATATCGATACCATACGAATGGCGGCAGATCTTGCTAAAGCGCGTGAACAGCAACCCGATTATATCATCACCTGCATCCATTGGGGTGACGAATACCAAAACAAAGAAAATGCAACACAACGACGAATTGCCCGTTTTTTAGCACGTAATGGATGTCATTTAATTATTGGAGCGCATCCGCATGTGGTACAACCGTTTGATCAAATAACAACACTTGCAAATGATACGGTACCGATTATTTATTCATTAGGTAATTTTATATCGAACCAACGGGATCGTTATCGTAACGGAGGCATTACATTGGAAGTCAATTTGGTTAAAGTCAACCATGTGATACAATCTGTTTCGTGCAGTTACGAACCATTCTGGGTATACCGTTTTCACCTAAATAAAGTATCGGTATTCAGGCTTATTCCCATTAATGATTTCCTGCATCATCCGTCAAAATACACTATGAACGAAGAAAACAAGAAACTGATGATGCAATTTTACGACGATACCAAAAAGCTGCTCTACAATCTGCCCTATAGCGATTATTACACTGACAATATCCCGCAAGAACAGCAATGATATTTACAATTCGAACCGGTCCCCTCTCTTGGGAATGGCCACTGGATCAAATCCGTTTTCGTTGAGTCGCTTTGCAAAAGATTCTTGGGTAGGCAATTCGCCATGTACCAAAAATATCTTCTTGACGGCTTGCGGGCTTTGGCAACTCAGAAAACGCAACATTTCCTGATAGTCGGCATGGGCAGAATATGAATCAATGCGGCGTATATCGGCATGGACATCATATTTGATGCCATAAATAGAAATTTGCTTGTCACCACGTAATATTCTGGCTCCCAACGTTGATGGAGTACAATAACCAACAGCCAAAATCGTATTTTTGCTATTCGAAATATTGTGCGCCAGATGGTGTTTGATACGCCCTGCCTCCATCATCCCCGAAGCAGAAATAATAACACAAGGTTTACGGAATGTATTCAATCGCTTGGATTCTTCTTTCGATTGGGTATAATGTAACTTGTCAAACCCAAAAGGATCAGGATCGCTCATCATATACTGCTTGATATCGTCGTTAAAACATTCAGGGTGCAAACGAAAAACCCCCGTTGCTGACACTGCCAAGGGACTATCAACAAACACGTGTATATCAGGCAATAAACCTCTACTTTTCAAACGATCAAAAGAGTAAATGATTTCCTGGCATCGTCCGATCGCAAATGATGGAATGATTAGTTTCCCTTTTTTCTTAACACAGGTATCTACAGTTATATCATGCAGTATTTGTTCGGCGTCAGATAATTTAGTATGCAACCGATCGCCATAGGTTGATTCGCACAAGATATAATCAGCTTGCGGAAAAATCTGTGGCGTACGTAAAATCAGTTTGTCATAACGACCAATATCACCTGTGAAACAGATAGAAGTATTTTTATCATCTTCCTGAATGGTAAGGTATACTGCCGAACTACCCAATAAATGGCCTGTGTCGTAAAAACAAACCTGTACATTGGAAAGCAAATGGTAAGAAAATTCGTATGGTATGGTGATAAATTGATTCATACAAGCGGTAGCGTCTGCAACAGTATATAATGGTTCAACGGGGGGCAATCCTTGTCGTGCCCGTTTACGGTTAAAATCTCTGGTATCACTTTCCTGTATATTGGCCGCATCAGCAAGCATCAATGAACAGAGATCTCGGGTGGCAGAAGTACATATGATATGCCCTCTAAATCCTTGCTGGTAGATATATGGAATTAAACCAGAATGGTCAATGTGGGCATGTGACAATATCATGAAGTCGATTTCAGCAGGATTAAATCCCAAGTGACGGTTCATCTTGTCTGTTTCCAACCCTTTTCCTTGGAACATACCACAATCTAATAAAATCTTTGTTCCATCATTTAAAGTCAGCAAATGTTTGCTACCTGTTACCTCCTGCGCTGCGCCTAAAAATTGAATATGCATAAAACAAAATATAATTGAGACAATTAGGAAAAATACCTGAACCAATAGACAAATTTACACATTTTATACATTGAATAAATATGGTTATATCTCAATTATATGTATTATTTTTGCAATATCGTAGGTCGGTTATGCACGTTGTTCTTTTTACAGCTTGCGTGTATTCTTAGCATATTTAACCGAATCCATACTTATGGAGCTATGAGATAAAAAGTTATCTGAAAATCTATTTTTAATATTTATTTTAATATAAACAACAAGCATGAAAAGTAAAGTAATATTTAGTGTGATGTTGGCAGTACTATGCATCGCGGCCTGCCAAACTTCCAGAAAAGAATTGAAACCATTGCAGGCAGGCGGCTTCGAAACCCAAAAGTACCGTAACCTTTTTGCCGAAGCTGGATATTCGCAGCAAGATATTGACGCGAAATTGAAAGGAATATTTTACAACGTATTTGAAGGGCCGGATAAAGTATATTTCGAGGTAGGCGACTCTATGGCATATATTTCCGATATCAAGAACCACGACGCTCGTACGGAAGGAATGTCATACGGTATGATGATTGCCGTACAATTTGGCCGCCAGGATATTTTCGATCGCCTGTGGAGATGGAGTGTCAAATACATGCAACATAAGGATGGTCCATATAAAGGATATTTTGCATGGAGTTGTAATGTAGATGGTACACGTAGAGCTCAGGGACCTGCTTCCGACGGCGAATTATATTATATTACATCGCTTATATTCGCATCTAATTTATGGGGAAATAATACAGGTATTGATTATCTTAAAGAAGCTCAATATATTCTTGATTGCTCTTTTTCGAAAGATACTTCTTCTGTAGCTGCCAACCTGATAAACGAGGAATATAAACTTATTACGTTTGTTCCCGAAAAATTACGCGGTTATTATACTGACCCATCATATCACATCCCTGCATTTTATGAAGTATGGGCACGTTGGGCAAATGATGGCCGTGCTGATTTCTGGCGCGAATGTGCTGTGAAAACACGAGAATATCTGCATGAGGTTACACACCCTGTAACAGGGTTGAATCCTGATATGTCTAATTACGACGGATCGCTTTTACAATATACCTATCGTGGCGTTACCCGTATTAACGATTGGTTCCGTTTTGACTCATGGCGTGTTCCTATGAACATTGCACTCGATTATTCCTGGGCTTGTGCCGATAAGGAGTGGCAGCATGGCTACGGACATCGCATTCAGGATTTCCTCTATTCACAAGGAATCGATACGTTTGTGGATCAATACAGTGTTGACGGTTCAGCGGTGAAGGATACTTTACGTGCAGGTGGAATCAAAGCTTTACGCCACTCTCTTGGCTTGGTTGCTACTTCTGCTGCGGTATCGCTGACATGTACACATCCGAAAAGCTGGGAATTTATCGACCATTTCTGGAATGCTAAAAATGAGCCCTATTCAGACGGGTACTTTGATGCTTATTACGATGGATTGTTACAACTTTTCGCGTTTATGCACCTGAGTGGTAACTACCAGGTTATCTTTCCAAAACAAGAATAGACTTTTCGAATAATTACCCTCTGATATGAAAAAGAGCGGCGTAATTGCCGCTCTTTTTCATTCCTCAACATGGACCAAATATTAGGTCGTAGAATTATCTACTATGCCATAATATAGATTTTCAATCTTTGAATCTTTAAAGTTTTAAATTAGGAATTATATATTGACATCTATCTCTCCTACCAATGAACAATTCATATGTTCTTTCACCTGATCAATACTCATGTGATGGCCTAACAAAAACATCAATTTGGTAACGGCGGCTTCCGTAGTGCTATTATATCCGCTGATGACACCCGCATCTAACAATATTTTACCTGATTGGTAACGTTCCATTTCTACTGTCCCCGACACGCATTGGGTAACGTTGACCATAATGATACCACGATCGACTGCATCTTTCACCGCTTGGCGAAACCATTTAAAACCAGGCGCATTGCCAGTACCGTACGTTTCCAGCACAACTCCTTTTAGATTTGGAATATGTAAGATTGACTCGATCATATCCGGAGAAATGCTTGGAAAGAGTTTCAAAATAACCACATTAGGATCGAGCAAATAATGAAAACGAGGCATTTGACGTATACGGGGATGTATGATCAAGTGATGCTCGTACTTAATATGAACACCTGCCTGAGCCAATACAGGATAATTGAAAGATTTAAAGGCATTGAAATTTTCAGCATTAACTTTGGTAGTACGATTACCCCGCATCAAATCGTTTTGAAAAAAGATACATACTTCAGGAACAAACGGACGTCCATGATAGTCTTTGTCCACTGCAATCTCTAATGCGGTAATCAGGTTTTCTTTTCCATCAGTACGCACTTTACCAATAGGCAATTGGGAACCAGTCAAAATCACCGGTTTATCGATATTTTCCAACATGAAACTTAATGCCGAAGCTGTGTATGCCATGGTATCAGTACCATGCAATACCACAAAACCGTCATATTTGCCATAGTTGTCCTGAATCATCCGCACAATTTTCATCCACCCTTCCAAATCCATATCGGATGAATCAATAGGAGGATTGAATTGAACACAATCAATGGCAAATTTTAATTTGGCGAATTCGGGCAGGTTTGTTTTGAGATGTTCAAAATCAAAAGATTCCAACAAACCAGTATCCGGATTTTCCATCATACCAATGGTTCCTCCGGTGTAAATTAACAGTACAGAAGCATTATTATCTACCATTACCGAACAAATATATCATACATCACAATAAGTTTATGCCGCAAACTAAATTCGTATTATAATTTCTTCATTGTTTCCACTGCCTGCAAAAAAATGGGATCGTGCTGGTTGACCACCCGGTATAGTTCTTCCATACCCCACAGATCACGGGCTATGTAACCTTTGAACCAGACTTGAAGGTGTTGTTTGGCTCCGGCAAATTGTTCCGGATGTTTGTCTAACCCTTCTTTTTGGGCAAAATCCTGTAAATCGTCTAACATAGCATCTGTCACCTGAAAGGAGACATCAAACTGCCCAAATGTTGTATATTGCTGCTGAAGTTGAGGTCTATGGCTATCGACATAATTCAACACAAAGCGGTTGATAATCCCTTTACCCCATAATTCGCGATAATATTTGCTGTAGTATGAAGTATCCATAGGCACAAAAATATCGGGCATAATACCGCCACCGCCATATACCGTTCGTTTTTCGCGTAATGTTTGGTATTTCAACGAATCAGGTAATGTCGCCGAAGTTTTTCCTGTCAATTCGCCGGTTTGAAAACGATTGTAAAGGCCTTTGGAATATTCGTCATCATCCGTATGATAAAGTTTTTGAATGGTACGTCCCGTTGGCGTATGATATCGAGATACAGTCAACCGTAACATGGAACTATCGGCAAACAACATCTGACGTTGCACCAATCCTTTACCGAACGAACGACGCCCAACCAACATGCCTCTATCCCAATCTTGCACAGCTCCAGCTAAAATTTCGCTTGCCGATGCCGAACTTTCGTCAATCATCACCACCAATTTGCCTTTATTGAACGAACCATTCGATGCTGCCTTATAGTCGCGTCGCTTGCTGTTTTGACCTTCCGTGTAGACAATCAATTGACCCTTATCAAAAAAATAATCGGCTAATTGCACAGCTATATCAATATAACCGCCTCCATTGCCTGTCAAATCAAAAATCAAATCTGTCATCCCTTCTTTCCGAAGCTTGCGTAAAGCCACATCAAATTCTTGCCTGGATGAAGCTGCAAAACGACTTAACCTGATATAACCAATTTCATCCGTTACTTTATATGCAGCGTCAATGCTGTATATTGGAACCTTATCGCGAACGATATTAAACGATAATAGCTCTTTATCTCCTTTACGAAGTATGCCCACATTGACTACTGAGCCTTTCCGGCCGCGCAATTTTTTGTATATGTCAGGTGTACGGATACCTATGCCTGCGACTACATTACCGTCAATAGTAATGATTTTATCTCCCCCCTTAATACCAATTTTTTCCGAAGGTCCACCAGAAATAGCTGAAACAACCAGTAAGGTATCGTTCAATATGTTAAATGAAATGCCAACACCTTCAAATGAACCTTCCAAAGGCTCGTTCATTGCACGCACTTCGTCTTTGGTAATGTATACTGAATGCGGATCAAGCTCCAGTAGTGTCTTACGAATCATATCGTCACTTAACTGATGGATGTCGACGTCATCAACATAATAGCTATCCACCCAATCAAAGAGTTGAGCCATCTTGTAAGCTGTCAGGTTTCTCTTGGATTGCGCATGAACATCAACAGTCTGGTATAATATAGATACAATAATGAAGAGGATGCTTTTTTTTAACATGGGATGTAATTCAAAATCATTTTACACAGCGCCGCCAGATATATGGCAAATATACTACAAACATTGACAACAATAGATGAAATATGATGATAAAAACAGCGATGAACAACTGAAAAATAGGTATATCTGACAAAATACCATACCTTTGTAGGTCTGTATGTTCAACCATTATTTTGAAAACATCTCACATAAAAACATTTAGCAGATATGCCTTCCTATACCTGCCCTTCCTGTCAATATAAGACTCATCAACTTTTCACTTGTAAAGACTATAGTGTTAGCGGGGATTTGTTTGATATTTATGAATGTCCTCATTGCTCGTTACGTATTACAGAACCCCAACCGGACGAATCGCAGTTGTACCGTTATTATCAAAGTGAAAGCTATGTATCCCATAGCGATACAAAAAAGGGTATTATCAACCGACTTTACCACATTGTCAGGAAAAAGAATACATTGACAAAACTAAACATCGTTAATCGTGTTGCCCATAACAAAAAAGGTAATTTGTTAGATATAGGTTGTGGAAGCGGTTATTTTCTGTCTGTATGCCATCGACATCAATGGTCGGTAAACGGTATAGAACCAAATGAACAAGCCCGTAACTTAGCTGAAAACCGGATACATCAACACATATACAGTTCGATACACGAACCGTTGAACGAAGGAAAAAAATTCGACCTTATCACACTATGGCACGTATTTGAACATCTAAGCGATATACAAGCCTCGGCGGAACAGCTCAAGTCCTTACTCTTAGATCAGGGCATTATAGTGTTAGCTGTACCTAATTATATGGCATTCGATGGACAACATTATGCTTCCCATTGGGCTGCTTATGATGTTCCCCGCCATCTTCACCATTTCAGCCCTACTTCTATGGAATATTTACTTCACCAGCACAACTTACGTATAGAACAAATTATTCCGTTACGGTTTGACTCCTATTATGTGAGTATGTTGAGTGAGCAACAAAAAGGAAGCGGAAAAATAAGCCAATTGATCAAAGGGGGGTATAATGGATTTCGCTCCAATCGACGAGCCGCTAAAACCGGAAATTATTCCAGTCTCATCTACATCATCAAAAAACAATAGTTTTTAAACCGGACAAATCGTGCGAGTTTTCAAGGTATTCATCTGGATACGCTTGTAGCAGTGGTTGCAGCAAAGATGGTATGGGTAATGGTGTTTGCTGCGTTACAGCAAAGGTGATTTTAGTTATTATGTCATTTGCTGTACTGCAGCAAACAAGAATTTTTCTTAGAACATATTTGCGGTGTTGCAGCAAA
>JAVBMZ010000077.1:0-17232 GCA_031551935.1 Bacteroidales bacterium | reverse complement strand
CTTTGTTTTATCTGCGTTCGCGTGGTATCGCAAAAGCAGAAGCACAAAAAATACTACTACAAGCCTTTGCCGCTGAAGTCCTCGATGATATTTCGAGTGAGCCGGTGAGGGTTGAAATGATGCGCTTGGCAGAACATTTGGTAGAAGGGTAGGAGTGGATGAAGAATATCCTTTGGCTTGATCTAACCCAGCCAAGGATATAAATACAAAAACCCGCCAAATTCATGCTGACGGGTTTTGTGATGCTATTAAGAATACTGCTTTATTGTTGTGCTGTGGCAGTTTCCGGATTATTTGCAATAACGCCCTTAATGGTAATTTTTACATTTGAATTACTGGCATTTGATTGTACCGTGAATTGCTTGGTGAAAGGTCCCGTTATATGCGTATTATTATATTTTACTTTAATCGTGGCCTTTTCACCGCTTTTGATAGGCTTGTCTTTCGGGCATGTGGGAACAGTACATCCGCATTGCGACGGACAATTTTGGATAATTAAAGGCTCTTTACCGGTATTGGTAAAAGTAAATTCACATTCTGCATCTCCTCTATAGGTCACTGTGCCAAAATCATGAACCAATTCTTCAAAGGTAATTTCGGGCGCATTCGGATTTGCTTTTTGGGTATTATCTTGGCTGAAGCCTGGTGAAACCATCAGGCACCAAGTAATCATTATAAAAAAAACTCTTTTCATGGTTACATATGTATTTATTTGTTTTTCTTTTATTGGACGAACTCTGTATTCAATATAAGTGTGCTCATTGACAGGGCAAAATTACATCATTTAATACGTTTGTTGATGAGAAAAGTTACAATTTTATTATTTTTTAACATTGCTTAACTATGTATTTTACAAAATTCATGCCTTTAGTTTATTTAACTTTTGCCGTGAGCGGATATTTCAAATTTTCGTACTTCACCAAATCGCATTTGAAAGATCCGACCAGGATATCGAACTTGATGCTTACCGGAATTTTATTTTGGTCGTCGGTAAACCATATGGTCATGTCATCGTTGCTTTCAAAGATACGTCCCGGTTCTACTATGGGACCAAATTTGAAACAACGGTATTTGCCCGAACCGATTGAAATAGTCTCTTTTCCCTTGTATACAATATAAAACGGGAATAATTCATCACCAAAATAAGTATCCAACGCAATGATGTCGTTTTCTTTCAAAGCGCTCAAGTCGAGCCGTCTCACGTAATACATCACCGAAGCCATATCCAGCGTGTTTTTTGGTACCGTGACTTTTCCGTTACGTTGGCTCTCTATATACAGATCTTCCTGATTGTACAACACTTCGTCATAGTAACGATAGCTACCTTCGCGAATATTGCGGATGGCTTTGTCCGGAAGGTTGGTTGCGGGGTCAAAAAAACTTTCATAGATATCATATACTTTATATATCTTATCGATTAAGCCGGTTGTTTTACCAGCCAATACTGTATGAAAAACTGTTTTATCGTTGAATGACGTTTTTTTTGCTGAAATTTTTACCTCTCCGCCGGTAATAAATCCATAGTGTATCCTAAATGTCAATATCTCCCCGTCAATAAAAACAGGGTCCTTGGCAAAATCAACTTTTGCCGGATCAGTAAGCGACATCAAAAAAGGGATGAGGATAACCGCACAGATTTTTTTAACGTTCATATCTTTCGATGGAAAAACAAGAGGCTATATTATAGTATACGTATGATATAACAAATAAGTTGCATCTATATTCGATGAAATCACTGTCCGGTTTTTAGGAAATCTTTGTAATGTTCATATAATGCTATTTGAGATACCAGCGGAGGATTGTTATCGCGTTTATAACGGTTGTCTTGTGCGGCATTGATGATACGCGCCTTTACATTGTCTTGCAGCTGTGTTTCAATAATATATTTCAACTCTTTTTGCAAGTTGGGATCATAAACAGGAGCGGCTACTTCGATACGCGCGTTAAGGTTACGGGTCATCCAATCGGCCGACAGGATGTAATATCGCTCATTTCCGCCGTTGCAAGAAATGAAGATACGCGAATGCTCCAAATAGCGCCCGACAATGCTTACAGCTTCTATGTTATCACTTAAACCGGGAATTCCAGGAATCAAGGAGCATATACCACGCACCACCATTTTAATGGGAACACCAGCCTGACTCGCTTGGTAGAGTTTGCGGATCACATCAGGGTCTACAAGATTGTTGATCTTTAACATTATCCAAGCTTCTTTCCCTGCTTGGGCATTGCGTATTTCTTCATCAATCAAGGCATAGATTCTACGCCGCATAAATTGTGGAGAAACAAGTAAATAAGTGAAATTAGGATACTTGAAAGGATTGACAAAATAATCAAAAATTTTTTCAACTTCACGTCCGATACGTTGATCAGCGGTCAGTAAGGCGACATCAGTGTAAGCAGCGGCATTTCCTTCATGAAAATTACCTGTACCTACCACTGAATAATGACGGATTCGTTTACCCACCTTACGAGTAATGAGGGTGAGTTTGCTATGCACTTTTAAACCTGAAATGCCGAACAATACTTTGGCGCCAATCTCTTCCAGTCGACGAGCCCAATAAATATTCGAATTCTCATCGAAACGGGCTTGTAATTCTATCACCACAATCACTTCTTTTCCGTTTTGTACGGCATTCATCAAGGCGCTGATGACTCTTGAATTTTTGGCTATACGGTAAAGTGTTATTTTGATTTTGGTGACATCTGGGTCTATGGCTGCTTCACGCAATAAATTGATATAATCGGAAAATTTTTGATAGGGATAATGCAGCAAAATATCCTGATCGTCAATAGCTTTTAAAATGCTTTTACCGGTCCGTATTTGTGGATGCGCCACTGGAGGGGCAGGTGCATATTCCAATGTCGGTCCACCAACATTCGGGAAACTCATAAAATCCTTGAAGTTATGATAACGGCCTCCAGGAATCAAATTATCATCGTCGGTAAATTCGAGTTGCTTGATGAGGTATTTCAACAAATCTTTAGGAATATCCTTGTCGAACACAAATCTAACAGGTTGACCCGTACGGCGGCGCGTCACACTTTTAGATATTTTTTCAAGAAAGCTTTTGGTAAGGTCGTTGTCTATATCTAATTCTGCATCGCGTGTCAACTTGATGGTGTAAGTTTCGTATTTTTCATATTTGAAAATGGCAAAAACTTCCTTGATGTTGAACCGGATAATATCATCCAACAGGATAATGTATTGTTTGTCGCCAATGGCCGGAAGCTGTATAAAGCGTGGTAATACGGTGGTAGGGATGTCTACTATAGCATATTCGAAGTCATTGTCAGTACGGGTCAACTTGGTAGCTAAGTAGATAGCCCGATCTTCCAAATACGGGAACTTATCAACATTACTGCACATGATGGGAGAAATAGCCGATAACACCTTGTCGTGGAAATAAGATACGACAAATGCCTGTTGCTCTGGCGATAACTGTTTTTCATCGACAATGTAAATACTCTCACGCTCCAGTTCGAGCAATATATCATGGTAAGTTTGTTGGGATTTCGATTGCAATTCGATGACCTTACTCTGCACTTGATGCATGAGTTTTTTGGGCTTTTCACCCAGCATTTTTTTTGAGTCCATTTTCAAATCAATCATCCGTTTGATGGTTGCTACACGAACTTTAAAAAATTCGTCCATGTTATTTGAAAAAATTCCCAAAAACTTCATTCGTTCCACCAATGGAACTGTTGGGTCAGATGCTTCTTGAAGCACGCGTGCATTAAACGATAACCAGCTTAATTCTCTATTAACAAAAATGTTCTCCATCTGTGAATATACTCAAACCATACATGAATTGACAATATCGTATTGTCTCCGATCGCAATTGATGCTGTAATTGTTTTCAACAAAAAATCTTTTTCACAAACTTACATGAATTTTGAAATATCTCAAAAAAAATCAGATATATAGGATCAGGGTTGACGCATCAAAAATTGTCAAAAATTTAAATGTCTGATATATTGATTTATAAAATCAACACAAAAATAGCTAAATCCCACTATAATATAGTGGAAAATAACTATAAAATAGCGATTTTTTGCTATAGAATAGCTAAAAATCGCTATAAAGTTGTCAACAATAGCTATTTTTTGATCTATGAGATACAGTAGGGATTCTTTTCGACCGGATTACTTAAAATTCACGTTTTTTTTACCTAAGTTTGCTACCTTTTAGTACAAACATAAATTTAATATATAAAACATGGAATACCGCATAGAAAAAGACACGATGGGCGAAGTGCAAGTGCCCATCGATGCATATTATGGCGCACAAACCCAACGGAGTGTGGATAATTTTAAGATTGCACGCGATATCAACCGTATGCCGAAAGAAATCATCTATGCTTTCGGGTATTTGAAAAAAGCCGCAGCCATCACCAATTTTGAAGCCGGAGTATTGCCCAAGGATAAGTGCGATCTTATCGCCAAAGTCTGTGATGAAATCCTCGAAGGTAAACTGAATGATTACTTCCCGCTGGTAGTGTGGCAAACCGGTAGCGGCACACAAAGTAATATGAACGTAAACGAAGTGGTTGCTTATCGTGGACATGTACTCAATGGCGGTAAACTCACCGACAAGGAAAAGTTCTTAGCGCCGAATGATGATGTCAACAAATCGCAATCATCTAATGACACATTTCCCACAGCAATGCATATTGCGGCTTACAAGATGTTGCTGGAAACTACCATCCCTGGCATCGAGAAACTGAAAACTACTTTGGCAGCCAAGAGCAAACAGTACATGAAGGTGGTGAAAATTGGCCGTACCCATTTTATGGACGCAACTCCCATTACGGTTGGCCAGGAATTGAGCGGTTATGTTGCTCAGCTCGAGCATGGCCTAAAAGCGATTAAAAATACGTTGCCTCATTTATCTGAATTGGCTTTAGGTGGAACTGCTGTTGGTACGGGTATCAACACTCCTGAAAACTATGCAGAGAATGTAGCCAAGCATATTGCCCGGTTGACTGGGCTCCCTTTTGTGACAGCACCCAATAAATATGAATCGTTGGCTGCTCATGACGCTATCGTTGAAGCACATGGTGCGTTGAAGACGGTGGCCGTTAGCTTGATGAAGATTGCCAATGATATCCGTATGTTAAGTTCTGGACCACGTTCAGGTATTGGTGAATTACACATTCCGGATAACGAGCCTGGTTCATCTATCATGCCGGGGAAAGTGAATCCTACGCAATGTGAAGCCCTGACGATGATTGCTGCTCAAGTGTTGGGTAACGATGTCGCTATTAATGTGGGGGGTGCTACCGGACATTTCGAACTGAATGTTTTCAAGCCGATGATGATATATAATTTCTTGCATAGCGCCCGACTCATTGGCGAAGGTTGCGTAAGCTTCAACGATAAATGTGCAGTTGGCATCGAGCCGATTGAAGCCAATATCAAGAAACATCTGGACAATTCTCTGATGCTGGTTACAGCCCTGAATCCAAAGATTGGCTATTACAAAGCAGCCGAAATTGCACAAAAAGCACATAAAGAAGGTAAAACACTCAAAGAAAAAGCCGTAGAATTGGGCTACCTGACTGCTGAAGAATTTGACCAATGGGTAGATCCATCAAAAATGGTTGGTAAAATTGACTGACTTTTCCTGTTGTTCAGGTTATTGATAAAAAATCCTGGTAATTTTTTACCAGGATTTTTTGTTTCCGATTTGCAATTACAATGGCTGCTTTGATATAGAGTACGTGAAATGTTTCAATTGAGAATTCAATATGCACTATCCAATTTTCAATGAAATCATACGGTTTGTCTGTTATTTTTGCTCTATCGCTTTCTCTGGTTTTTCCATATAGTCTTTGTGTTCTTTCAATGCTTTATCCATTTGAATTTTCGCCTCTTTCATGGATTCTTCGATAACTTGTTGCATTCCTTTGGCATCCAAGATAACTTGTGGCATTTCTTTAGTATCAAAGATAACTTGTTGCATTCCTTTGGCATCCAAGATAACTTGTGGCATTTCTTTGGTATCAAAATTCATGTTGCCGATATGATTTGGCGCAAATGCTATACTCATCTTCGGCTCTATCATGGTTAATTGATTTGTAGCCCCCAAACGAGCCAAAGACATACGGATACGCTGCAAATATGAATCTACTTGGTTAACCTCGATGTCACCTTTGAGGTATACGGCTGAAAATTGTTCTTTTTGTTGCCGGAGTATCACAATTTCATTACTGTTGCTGTTCGCTTTTTTTAAATAATAACCCAATACATTGTTATCTTCTTTATTAATCTCCATGTATGGTTCGTATTTAGCATTAACGAGTATTTTTTTAAAATCAGCAAACATATTGGAAGGTTTTTCTGCCTTTGCGATCGATATACTGCTATATGCTTCCGGTGCTTTTAACTCTTCTGGTAAACTCATGAAAAACCGTTCCTCTTTGTTCAATTTGGATGGGCTTGGTGTTGCTGCTTTCGAATCTTCTGATGATCCGCCGTATGTTTGATTTTTACTATAACTTGACGGAATTGATGGAGCAAACATCGTTTGCAACATTTGCTGGGACACTGACACGCTGGTTACACCTTCTTTCGAAGGGTATTTTTTCACAAAGTCATCTATTGGAGTGCTTTGCGCCTGAACCGTTGAGATAAACGACACGCAGGCAAGGGTCAAAAAAATAAAATATTGCTTTTTCATGGTATGATTTATAATGATAATGAAATAATGTATTGAATGCATGGTTTTAGTTATCGTCTAAAAAATTCAGGGCGTCGATGGCCGCATCATTTCCGACGGGTTGGATAATTTGATCAATGGTTTCGGTAGCATGCTTGCGGATGAGCGAAAAATCATCATAACACACTCCGTCAACCATCACATAGGTTCCGGTGCATAAAGTTTGCAAAGCCGGTTGATGTTCGCGCGGAAAGAATATGAAGGCAAGCAGGCACGCGGCTGCTACGGATGCAATATGCCACCACTTTACCGGGCGAAGCGGTATCTCCGCTTCTATGATAGCCACACGTTCCAAAGTGTTTTTTTCTGGTTCTGAAGGTTGTCCCTTTTCGCGTTTCAAGTAAGCAAAAATGGAACGGTAGACTTTTAATTCCTCATCTACGTGTTCGGATGAAAAATATTCACGCAGTTGGGATTCATCGGCATCGGTGGATGTCCCTTCGAAATATCGTTCCAATAACTCTTTAATCCTATCGGTATGGTTCATGACAAATTGAAATGATTGATTTTAAAAAACTCTTCCCGCACTTTCTTACGTGCTCTCGACAAATTCACACGTACGGCGGTTTCTTCACATCCCGCTATTTCAGCGATCTCTTCGAGTTGATAACCTTCTATGTCGCGCAACCGGATGACCAATCGCTGCATTTCCGGTAATCGGGCAATAATTTTGGACACTGTTTCCACTGAATCGGCTTCTTCAAGCTGTTGATCGGGCATTTTTACAGACGCTTCCATGTGCTCGAATGCACTGTCTAAAGATGGTTTGCGGGCCTTGATTTTATTGATACAGATATTTTTATTGATTTGTACTGCTAATGCTTCAATGCTCCGGTAAACGCTTAACTGTTCCCGCATTACCCACAATTTCAACATTACCTCTTGTACGGTATCTTGTGCATCATTTTCGTCGCGCAACATCCGTAACGCTATACGATGCAATTTTTCCCGTAGGCTGACCACCTTAATTTTAAATATCTGGATATCCATTTACATAGAAGACAAGTGTTCGAACAAAATGTAACATCATGATTTCATTTTTATCAAAAATAAATGAATTATCTTATGGTAAAATTGATTTTGTAAGGTATATTTGTTGCGATATGTGCCTATAGCTGCGGTTAAACTAAAATTATCTTTAACTGTTATTTTTGGTATCATGGTATTGTCGCAAAATAGTGAAAGGGATCACTTACAGGTAATGGCATTTTTTATCACTAGTCTGATATAAGTATAAAATATTCAGAAACAAATGATTATGTCAACCATCAATGAATCAGTCTCTAATTTTAAATAATAATTTTTTCACATGAAGCAATGTAAAATAGCCCTCTTCGATTGTAAGCCTTATGATGAAGAGATTTTTGAGCAGACCAACCAACATTTTGGATTTGATATCTCTTATTTTGCCGAACACCTGAACAAAAAGAATGTCATATTAGCTGGAGGATTCGATATAGTATGCATTTTTGTCAATGCTGTGGTGGATGCCCAGGTGGTAGACGATTTGTATCGGATGGGTGTCAAACTAATTGCGTTGCGATGCGCCGGATTCAATAATGTCGATATTGCAGCTGCAGCGGGCAAACTTCCCGTTGTTCGTGTTCCTGAATATTCTCCACACGCCGTGGCCGAGCATACCGTCGCCTTAATGTTGTGTTTGAACCGTAAAATACACAGGGCATACTGGCGTACACGGGATAGTAATTTTTCCCTTGGTGGATTTCAGGGTTTTGATATGTATGAAAAAACTGCTGGGGTGATTGGTACAGGGAAAATCGGAAAAACGTTGATCCGAATCCTCAAGGGTTTTGGCATGAATATATTGGCGTACGACCCTTATCCGGATACAGTCTTTGCTGAAGAGTTGGGTATTTCCTATGTTTCATTGGATGTCCTTTACCATCAATCGGATATCATTTCACTTCATTGTCCTTTGACCAAACAGACAGAACATATGATCAACAAGAGGGCTATTGATCAAATGAAAACAGGAGTGATGATCATCAATACGGGAAGAGGTAAATTGATCCATACGAAAGATTTAATCACTGGGTTGAAACATAAGAAAATAGGATGCGCCGGACTGGATGTATACGAAGAAGAAACAGCGTATTTTTACGAAGACCGCTCGGATATGGTGATAACAGATGATGTATTGGCACGTTTGCTAACGTTCAATAACGTCATTGTAACCTCTCACCAAGCATTTTTTACAAAGGAAGCCATGGAAAACATTGCTGAAACCACTTTACAAAATATCCGTGATTTCATCGACGGAAAAATGTTAAAAAATGAGGTGCGTTATACGCCGTGAGCGATCTACTTACCGAACATATAAGTTGCAGTAAGGGTTAAACCGTTATTTTTGAGATCATAGCTCTTTAATAAGCTGGTAAGCCCCATATGATAACCTACTCCAAATTGGAAATTATGAAATTGGATTCCTGTACCTATCCCTATGCCAAAATCGATCGCGCTGTCATAATACTCGACACCAGCGTCGTATCCTTCCTCGAATTTGACGTCGTTACTCCCATGATTGCTCCCGCTTTTCCATGTAACTTTTCCTCCAAGTCCGTAGCCAAGATAAGGGCCACCTTGGAATAACCATGCAACTTCACCCAGATCCCATTTATATTGAATATTTATAGGAACCTGAATATAGTGTAGACTCGTTTTTCGTGTGTAATTCACCTGTTCTTGTCCGGTATTAGATGTCCCTGTCGTAATAAATCCTTGCGTGGCAAACGAAATACCCGGTTGTATGTAAACAGATTCACCTAAAAAGTATTCACCAACTATCCCTACTTGAAAACCTGGTTTAATCTTGGTGTTGTCAAAATTGTTACCGCTTCCGTATACATTACTTAAGTTGAATCCCGCGCGTAATCCTATGTTGAATTGTGCCTGTACTTGATTTGACATGAACAAGACCATCACTACTACAATAGATAGAAATTTTTTTAGCATCATACATGTATATTAAATGATAAACTAACTGTGTCAACTAAATTAGCTCATAAGTTTCTGTTTATAAGCTTCTGTTTTTCAATAAGTATGGCTTATTGATCGCATGAGCTAATTTAGTGTCGTATTTAAATAGAGTACTGCTCATATCATGTTACACAAAAACCGTACCTTTTTTTCAAAAAACCAAATGATCATCTTTTTGGTATATTCGTTCGAAAGATCCTTTGCTGGATAGATAGGGCATTTTGGAATGCTTTTTCAACAGTTGTGACAATATCGAACACTATTGCGCGTTAATTTGTTTATTATAATTGCCAATGTTCCTTTTTATATAGAGACGAATCATGAGGCCTTCAGATAATACGCATTGTAAACATTATTCCGAATAAAAACGTCTATTTCAGCTCTCTATCATCAGGAAATTTGCACATGCCCCATATTTATATTTACTTTGTGATTTCTTTAACATATTATACCATCACATGATGTTGCCAAAAGGACAGTCCTCTACCAGAACTAAAGTTCGCACGTATATTCCAGTCGCTATCGTTTTGTTTGTATCTATTTCGTTGTTGTATTCTTTCTGTAAACGTTCCGAAAAGGACGAAGTGATCATGCAAATGTCCATGCAAATGTTACAAATGCAACATTTCAGTCCTCCGGAAATCAACGATGAATTTTCGACAAAAGTTTTTTCAGCCTATCTGAAGCGATTAGATCCATACAAACAATTTCTGACACAGGAGGATATTCAACTGATGTCGCAACATAAATTACAGATTGACAATCAAATAAGAAATAATACTTATGAATTGTATCGTTTGGCTGTCGAATTATCAGGCAAGCGTTTTACGGAAGTACAAGGCTATTATCGTGAAATATTGTCCCATCCATTTGATTTTACCACAAAAGAAACTTATGAAACAGACCCTGATAAACTCGACTGGCCGGTCAATAGTGCAACACTAAAAGACGTATGGCGTAAAGAGTTAAAATATAGAACACTGTCTCAGCTTTCGGATATGTTGAAAGGTCAGGCCAATGCGCCCGATACGGTAAAAAACAAAAGTTATGCAGAATTAGAGGCCGATGCACGCAAGAAAGTGTTAAAGTTGTATAACGATGTGTTCCTATATCGCAGCCAATTGAAACCAGAAGATAATTTTTCATCATACCTGAATGCCATATTATCTGTTTTTGATCCGCATACGCAATATCAAACCCCAACAGACAAAGCAACATTTGACATCCAGATGTCCGGACAATTTGAAGGCATTGGTGCACAATTGCAGGCAACCGATGGTTATGCCAAAGTGACCATGTTGGTGCCTGGTAGTCCTGCTTGGCGACAAGGGGAGCTGAAAGTGAATGATTTGATCACCAAGGTAAAACAAGAGAATGAAGTTGAACCGGTTGATATTTTTGGCATGAGGTTGGACGACGCTGTGAAGCTCATCCGGGGCAAAAAAGGGACCAAGGTAACACTCACTGTTAAACGTGTGGATGGTTCCATTCATGAGATTACCATTACCCGCGATGTGGTGATCGATGAGGAAACTTACGCGAAATCGGCTGTGATGACCGATCCGAAGACTCAAACCAAAGTCGGTTACATATATTTACCCAAATTTTATGTTGATTTTAACCACACGGCCACTGGTCGGGCATGTTCCGACGATGTGGCTAAAGAACTGGATAAATTGAAGAAAGAGAATGTACAAGGCGTCATTCTGGATTTGCGTAACAATACAGGAGGCTCATTACCCGATGCAGTCAAAATGTCAGGATTGTTTTTCGGATCCGGCCCTGTTGTTCAAGTAAAATCAAGATTTGGCGTACCGAATGTATTGTCTTCCTACGACTCAAACGCAACCTATACCGGGCCATTGGTAGTATTGGTTAATTCCATCAGCGCTTCTGCCTCTGAAATTGTTGCTGCAGCCATGCAAGACTATCAGCGGGCAGTGATCATCGGAGGACCCAGTACTTTTGGAAAGGGTACTGTGCAGGCAGTGATGGAGTTGGATAATTACCTGGCAGATAACGCTACAAGCTTGAAACCATTAGGCTCATTGCTGCTGACCGTGCAAAAGTTTTATCGCATCAACGGAGGATCTACACAGCTGAAAGGTGTCACACCCGATATTATTCTTCCCGATGCATATAGCGAATTAGGAGTGGGTGAGCGGTTTGAAGATAATTGTTTGCCATGGACTTCTGTGCAACCGGCTAAGTATCGTATTTGGAAGAGTCCTGTACCTATTGAAAAATTACGGAAAAAAAGCAGCGATCGTACATCTAAGAGCGAGGAATTCAAAAACTTGTCTGAACAAATAGCACAAATGAAGAAATTAAAAGATGACAGTAATATATCCTTGAATATGGACGATTTTCGTCATACCGAAGAAAAACGTACCGAAGAAAATAAGCGTTTTGATGAGATCAGCAAAAAACAAACCAGGTTATCCATCATGCCACTTGCGGTTGATAAAGCTGCTATGGTGGGTGACACAACTAAAATTGCCCGTTCTGAAAAATGGATATCGGATTTGAACAAGGACATCTATATTGAAGAGGCAGTACAGGTTATCGGTGACATGAAATAAGTTGTGCCGTCATTGACAGATAGCGAAATAATCATCATGCAAACGTTTCCGCGTTGTTTGCATGATGAAAATAAACGAGCGAAACAAAATAATAAGTCATATTGTAGCAAATAGGCTTATACAAGATGTGTGGAGAAGTGCAGCGTGTCGTGACAATGTGCTTTTTGATGCGTGGTTTTGCCGAACACTACAAAAACGATAAGGACCTTATCATATTTTACTTTTCTATTCATATGGTGATTGAAAGCTTATGGCATATATAGATTATTACCAAATACTTGGTGTTGATAAGAACGCCTCGGAAGCTGAGATAAAAAAAGCGTACCGGAAACTGGCCCGCAAATTTCATCCTGACTTAAATCCCAACGATGCCGAAGCGCATAAAAAATTTCAGGCAATTAACGAAGCCAATGAAGTGCTAAGTGATCCTGAAAAGCGCAAAAAATATGATCAGTATGGGGAGAATTGGAAACATGCTGATGAATTTGAACAAGCCCGTCGTCAACAATCATCATCAGGTGGTGGAGATTATTGGTCTACGGGTGATTTCTCTGAATATACCGGCGGCGGAGCTTCTGGATTTTCAGATTTTTTTGAATCTCTTTTTGGTAATCGTGGCGGAGGAAGAAGCAGTTGGAGAAGCGCTGGTTTCCGTGGACAAGATTACAATGCCGAATTGCACTTGAGGTTGCATGATGCAGCACAAACTCATCAGCAGACGTTGGATGTTAACGGTAAAAAAATTCGGATAACGGTACCTGCCGGTATTGCCGATGGGCAAGTTATTAAACTTGCAGGTCAAGGCGCTCCTGGCGCTAACGGAGGACATGCAGGGGATCTTTATATTACCTTTATTGTCGCTGAAGATCCAGACTTTAAGCGATTAGGCGACGATTTATATACATTAGTACCGCTTGATCTTTATACCGCTATCTTGGGTGGTGAACAAACGGTCAATACGTTGAATGGAAAAGTGAAGGTGAAAGTGAAACCGGAAACACAAAACGGCACAAAAGTTCGCCTGAAAGGAAAGGGTTTTCCGGTGTATAAACAGGACGGAAAATTCGGAGATTTGATCATCACATTCTCCGTTGTGGTTCCGACCGGACTGACCGACAAACAGAAGGAATTGTTTCTTGAATTATCAAAATCTTAAGAATGGTGTCATCATGCAAAGCGAATTAGTAGTTGTAGCTGAATATTGCCTCAAATGTGGTATTGAATCATCTTTTGTTACAGATCTGGCAGATGAAGGGTTGATTGATTTACAACTAATTGAGGGAGAAACGTATGTTTTGATATCGCAATTGCCGGAATTGGAGCGTTATACCAGATGGTACTACGATTTATCAATCAATATAGCCGGTATTGACGCTATTCGTCATTTACTGTTGCAAATGAAAAACATGCGGCAAGAAATTGCTTCATTAAAACATGAATTAACCGTCTTGTCCGAAATAAAAGTGAGGATAAACGAGGACTGATAGGTAATTTGGAGAATGTTTTGTTTCTCCAGTCTTAGCGCGGATATGTTATTGCCGTTAAGAAAATCAAAGGTTCTTCACCGGTTTGTTTGATGCTGTGGAGAAAACCTTGAGGACACCAAAACGCAGTATTTGGCCCTAATTTGGACTTATGTCCGTTCAAAGTAACGTCTGCTTCACCCCTGATGATAAAAAACATTTCCTGTTCGCTTTTATAAGGAGGTCGGTTTTGGAATTCCTTGTCGGTTTTTGTCACCCGTGTCATGGTAAACCTTAACCCGCCGCTGAATTTTTCATCTACAGCAACAACTTGTGTAAAACCATTGCCATTTGTCCATTTAGGGTCAAGTGTCGGTTGATAGATGAGATCGTCAATGGTATAATTTTCTTTCGACACTTTAAATGGTTTTACACCTCCCGGCTGTTCCCTATTGATGATAAAATATTGAATAGGCCCATCTCCGGCACGGTAAACAGCATGGGACGATCGACTTGGATAATAGAAAAAGTCGCCCGTCTGCAATGTCCGTTCTTCACCATTTACATGGATAGTAACCGGCCCTTGTACGGTGTAAAACGCTTCATCTTGATTGTGAGCATGTGGTGTGTGTGATGATCCCTGCAAGAAAACTCTCGAAGTTTTAACGCTCAAGGTATCGGCAACCCCACTGGGAAAATACCAATACGACCAGCCTGCATTATTGGGTATGATTTTGCTTTCCTCAAACCGGTTGATGTACTTCTCAATATTAAAACCATCCGTTTCTTGTGAATTTTGCTGTGCCGATACGTTTAAAAGAGCCAATAAGCAGCTTATGGTAATTATCAATCGGGTTTTCATATATTGTCTAACTGTTTTTGGATTTGCTTTATTTATACAAAAGTAACAAAAAAAATGCCAATAACAAATGTTAGTATTTATTTTTTACATACCATACCGTATAGTATGGTATGCAATATGACCTTAACCTGATATATTGAATTGGATGATAGCTTTAGGTGACAAAATATCACTAAAAACTATGATAGTCGATTATCTTCGGCACTTCAAATTGCAGTTGTAGGAGATATAAAAGTTGATCGACAAAGAGTATGACTTCATATCACTTCTGTGATTGCTGTTCAAGATGCCAAATTTGATATCTTGAACGCTTATTTCTTGTATTGTTCGGAAGTATATCCGATCTGCGGGCGCAATTTGTCATGCGATTTATTTTTCGCTTGAAGTTCGGCCAACGTTTCGTTGATCAGTTCAAGTTGCATCCGTGTATCATCGTTAATATCGTTGTAGTCGGCAAAGATTTCTTCAAGGTACAGTTTCAATTCGCTGACTTCACGTTGAAGTTCCTTGACTTCATGAACAGGAGGATTGCGCACGAGTTGACGGACAGCAACGAAAGCGCGCATAATACCCATGTTGACCTGTATAGCTATTTTGGAATTGAGTATACTACTGAGCATTGCTACCCCCAATTCTGTGAAAGCATAAGGTTTACGCCTTAAGCCCATATTGATGGAATTGGATATCACAATTTGTGATATCCAATTTTTTAATTCATCATCTGTTAGCTGAAACATAAAGTCTTTCGGGAATCTTTCGATATTACGTTTTACAGCTTGATTCAGAGTGCGTGTTTCAACTCTGTACATCTCTGCCAGATCACGGTCAAGCATGACCCTTTGCTCTCTTATCTCATAAATCTTATTTTGTATCAGTTGGAGTTCCATAGTCTATTCTTACAATGATGCTACTTTTGTTGGACGTGCCATGTGATACTTTCTTTCTTAATGTAACCAAATACAAAGGTACATAAAAAATGCCAACAAGTGTAAATGTGTATTTTTTATATACCATACCATACCGTATAGTATAGTGCTGCAATGTGTTTTTAATCAGATATGATGTATTAGTCTATTTGTTCTCCATATTTGCAGTGGAAACAATGAAAAAATACCATATATTTACCATATAAAAACTTTATGGATGTTTCATTTAAATAACCATTGTCATGGCAAGAGTAAATCCCTATCTGGCATTTGACGGTACATGCGAGGCCGCGTTTAATCTATACAAGTCCGTATTTGGAGGAAAATTTATGTACATTGGGCGTTATAAAGATATGCCTTCAACAGATCATCCTATTCCGGATTCGGAAAAAGAAAAAATCATGCATATCAGTTTGCCCATTAGTAAGGAAACCATCTTATTTGGTGCCGATATGTCCGAAACAATGGGATATAAAATTACTGTGGGCGATAACATTTCCCTTTCGGTGAGCGTAGAAAGCCAGTCTGAAGCCAAGAGGATTTTCGATGCACTCGCAGTGGGAGGAAAAATAACCATGCCTTTGGAAAAGACATTCTGGTCACCATTATTTGGCATGTTGGTTGATAAATTTGGCGTTATTTGGATGATAAGTTGCGAATAAATATCAAGAACATGTATGAGTCACAAAAATAAATTCTGTCAGAGTTGTAACCTTCCGATGAAAAAGGATCCGGAAGGAGGTGGCACTAATGCCGATGGTAGTAAAAGCGAGCAATATTGTAGCTATTGTTACCAACATGGAGATTTTTTGTTCCATGGAACAGTGGATGAGTTTCAGGAATTTTGCCGGAAGGAAATGATAAAAGGTGGTCACTCGCGGTTTACGGCCTGGCTTTTTACCCGCAACCTGAAACGCTTGGCGCGGTTGAAAAGCGCATAAGGTGTTTGGTACCAGATGTTATTTTAATTTGTTATCTATTACATCTTGTGGAAGAGCTTAATCGCCCTTTTATGTGAAAAGTATGCAAACAACTAATTATAATAACACATTTATCGAAGCAGCTGAAGATTGTCCGGTAACAGTTGCCGAAATTCCTCCGCAACAAGCAGGTAATAAAACTGCTGTGGGTATAGCGTTTGAAATGGTGAAAAACAATCCTTACCAATATAATTCTGATGACGTGTTATTTCATGTGTTTGCTTTGAAGCATCATGTTGCCGAAGAGGATATGACTGGTGAACGAGAAAAGTTTTTCTCAAAAGGGCAGCCTTGTTTCCGTTCTTCGCCATTGGGTAAACGTTATGGCTGGGGTATCCATTATGATGGCGAAGGAAAAATCGCTTTGTATGGCGTGGAGTCGGAAGAATATCGGAAACTGGCTACCGACAAAAAGTTGAAAGTGATTAAAGCAATGCGTTCAAAACGTAAATAATATCTATATGTATGAATGTTAATAATTTGTTTTGTCAAGCCATTTCCGATATCCAATGGATATGGTTTGTTGTTGCTGTCATCCTTGCATTTGCGATAGGAGCTGGGTGGTATTCTGTGCTATTTTCAAAAGCCTGGATACGTGTGTTTAAAGTGGAAATGCCCGAAAAGATAACCACTTCAAGTTTCGTACGGACTATGTCTATCCAATTTTTAGCCAACGTCCTGTTTGGGTTAGTGTTTTTTGT
>JAVBMZ010000181.1:0-18812 GCA_031551935.1 Bacteroidales bacterium | reverse complement strand
CCGTCTGCGTGATGCACGTAAGTTCTTTAATACGCTCACGATGATCAAATAACAAGCTTTCTATTTGCGTTTCGGATGATACCATACAAGATTTTTAAAAACAACAACAAAATAAACAAAAATATATGAATCTATTTTATGGTAAGTACTGGTCATTTTTTGACTGATTTCGTAAAGCCCGCCTGACCCTCACTCACGCAGACAGGATAGTTGTTCTCGCTTCAGCAAATCAACACATAACATTCTATTTTAATGTTTGCCTTAAATATTTTAATATACACATTAATTCATTTAATGTGTATCGCAATTATTTTAATGTATATCTTATATTGTTTTTATATTAAAAAATAACCCGTTTCTCAAACCAATAGATGCTATATTTAATCGGTAACTTCTGTCAATAATTCTACCAGCATGTTTAAAGCTGCAACAGAAGCGCGTTGTATATTGTGTTCTCGGTTGTTGCCATAATGAAATAGCTTTGCTGCCGTTGTCGCATCCGAAGCAACTGCCACCCATACCGTACCAACCGGTTTGTCATTGGTCCCTCCTGTAGGCCCTGCAATACCAGAAGTTGCAATACCATAATCAGTTTTCATCAATCGCTTAGCATTTTCGGCCATTTGCACAACCACTTCCCGACTAACAGCCCCATACTGTTCCATATCAGAAGATCGAACATCCAAAACATCTATTTTTACTTCATTGGCATACGCTACTACCGAACCCTTAAAGTACCGGGAGCTTCCCGGGATAGACGTCAATAAATGTGCAATATTCCCACCGGTACAACTTTCCGCAGTAGCTACTGTTTTAACCTTTTCCGTCAATAGACGTGCCACTAGTTCTTCGGGGATTTCATCATTTTCACCCAACAAATGCTTGAGTAAAATCGGCCGTAGTTTTACAATTTCTTTTTCGACCTGAGTTTCAGTGACATCCTTGTCTATACCGAATGCTGTCAATCTCAAACGTATCATGCCACCCGATGGAAGATATGCCAATTTGATATTCGATGGCAACTTGTTTTCCCAATCTTCTATCATCAAAGCTAATGCTGACTCGGGAATACCTGAAACCAATAGCGTACGATGCAGAATCACCTGCTCTTTTGCAAAATGTTGTTGTAAACGCAGCAATATCTCATTTTGCATCATGGTTTTCATTTCGAACGGAACCCCCGGCATCGAAATATATACGACCTCGTCTTTTTCGAACCACATCCCAGGCGCTGTACCGCATGTATTAGGGATGACCGTACAATGTTCCGGAACTTCTGCCTGCTTCACGTTCAAAGAATTCATGGATATATGACGCATCGTCATCATTTCTTCGATGGAACGAAGTGTCGGTGTATGAATGACCAACTTATCACCCATATACTCAGCTAAGGTATTTTTAGTAATGTCATCCTTAGTAGGCCCCAATCCACCTGTAATAAGCACCAGTTTCACTCGTTTAGACGCCTCTTTTAATGCAGTCAGGATATGTTCCCGACTATCGGATATAGATGTGATTTGCAATACACCCATACCTATACGATTCAATTCCTTAGCGATATATGCCGAATTGGTGTCGATGACCTGCCCTATCAATAGCTCATCACCTATTGTGATAATTTCTACATTCATTGATACACTCTATATATTGTACGCGATTCTTATATTATCAGAAAAGCATCAAAGATACTTCGAAACAGCATAAAATAAAAAGCTAACAAAAAAGCAATCACCAGCCAAACGGGGACAATCAGCTGACATCATATGTTGTTTAGAAAATAAAAAATTATCATCAAGCAAAATAGAGTAACCATACATCCTAAACAATTTAAATAGTGATTTTTGACAATTTAAACATCTAAAACAACAACTCTGCAATAAATATTTCATATATATCTACTAGCTCATTTGCTTTGTGGTAGGTATTAATTAAAAGTAGAGGCAAATGAAAATATTAGTGTTATTTTCAGTATTGTTAATTGTTTTTTCGGTTAATGCAGCAAATGCGCAAAAAGGAAACGGGACGAATTATCTTAACCACCTACCAAGTGGTATTGAGCTTGATAAATCAATCATTCGTTCATACCACATGACTACGGATTATTATGATTTTAACTTAAAACGAGACTTTTTAAGGAAAAGAAGGATTACGGGTATACTAACTTACAAGGGCGATTCGGCTCAATGGAGAGACGTATTTTATTCAGAATCGAAAATTTTAAATGTTGACTTTCCTATAGGTAGAAGAAAGGATTTCTTACAGAATTTTAAATATCAGCCGAATGAAAATGTCTTGACAAGCGAATTCTTTAAGGATAATTTACCAGGGGCAGATCCTTTAGTGATGAATATAATATGGGATGCACTTGGGTTCGACGCCATTGTCTACTCATGCTGGGATTCACTGAGTCTAAATGAAGAATTTCGGGCAAAGAGTATGAATTTTGAACTCAAAATAGCAGATATCGGAACTTTTGAAAATAAAGATATCAGAATTACCTGGTTGGGAATTACGGAAATAAACAATAAAATATGTGCAATTCTAAAATATTCAGTCATGAATAACCCTTTGGATTTGGATATAGCATCTGAAAATATGTTGATGAGTGGAAGAAGCCATTATTGGGGCGAAATATATGTTTCATTATCGGATAAACAAATCGAGTATGCAAACCTGACTGAAGATGTACTTACAGACGTAAAGATAAAAGGTCGGGAGAATAATATTTTAGGTTATACAATAAGATATATCACTTTGTCAAAAATCAAATAAACAATCACTTAATTTAAAAAAAAGGAACCATTCTCAATAACGTGAAATAATCCTACATTTGTAAATAATGAAAAAAAATAAAAAAATATTAGGATTTATTTTAGGTGGCACATTTGGATTATTGTTTAGTATAATATTCTCTATCCTTTTTAAATGGGTGCAAACAGGAAATCCGTTTAAAGCTTCGACAATCATGTATGGAGTGATATTCTTCCTTAACTTCGTCATTTTAGGGAGTATTGGGTATAAAATGTTCAAAGTCTCCTTAAGTAAATCATCCGCACAACTGAAGAAAAAGATTATGCACGTATTTATCTTGTTTGTTTTGATGGCTTTATTGATATCTCTTCTTATCGTCAGTTTAGGAAATTATGCATTTTATCTTGCTGGTGGATTTGAAACAGACAATTTCATAAAACATTTATTCCAAGTGGAGTTACCCTCTGCAATCAGGCAATTTTTTATCTGGATTTTAATCGCTTCTGTTTTTCTGCTCTATGTTATTTGGCATCAGGCCATTAAGAGAGAGCAGCAATTGCAAGAGGAAACGTTGAAGTATCAATATAGAACCCTAAAAACCCAAGTCAATCCACATTTTTTGTTCAACAGTTTGAATACACTTTCTGAAATTGTATATACAGATGCGAAGAAAGCAGATAATTTTATTCAAAAACTGTCTGGAGTATACCGATATATTTTAGATAACGAAGAAACCGACTTTGTATCCTTGAATAAAGAAATTGAGTTTGTGCATCAATATATTGAATTGCAAAAAGAGCGAGACAACAACAAAATACAATTCAATATAGACATTAAAAATGCGGATAGGTTCAAAGTAATACCAGTATCGCTACAGATTCTAGTAGAAAATGCTCTGAAACACAATTCGATTTCGAAAGAAAATCCATTAAAAATCTGGATTTATGATGAATCCGGATATCTTGTGGTTTCCAACAATATACAGAGAAAAAATATATTAGATGATTCTTCTGGTATAGGTTTGCCGAATCTGAGAGAAAGAACAAAATTAATTACGGGAAGGGAAGTAATAGTCAGTCAAGAAAATAACCAATTTATAGTCAAATTACCTGTTGTTAATATTTAAAATGAAAGTATTAATCATAGAAGACGAGCGTCCGGCATCACAAAAGCTTATCCGATTACTGAAAGAAATCGATTCGAGTATTGAGATCGTTGATGTGCTTCGATCTATTGAGCAATCAATCAATTGGCTTGTTGAATATCCAAGTCCTGAATTGATGTTCATGGATATTCAACTTGAAGACGGTCTATGTTTTGATATTTTTGAAAATTGCAAAATAGACATACCTGTAATTTTTACCACTGCTTACGACGGATACGCATTAAAGGCGTTTAAAGTAAACAGCGTCGATTACCTGTTAAAACCAATCGATCGGAATGAACTGAAAAAAGCCCTTGACAAATTTAATATGATACACAAGTCAGGAACAGATTACGTAAAACTCGAATATGTTATCAAACAGTTACAACCGAAACAAAAGGAACGGTTTCTGGTAAAAATTGGCGAGCATTACAAATCGATATTAACATCAAATATTTATTGTTTCTATGTTGCTGAACGGTGTACTTTTCTTTTTACTGATACTGCTAAAAATTATCCCCTTGACTATTCTCTAGACAAAATAGAGCAATTGATTGATTCAAAATTATTTTTCAGAATAAACCGAAATTTCATTGTTAACTTTTATGCTATCCGGGATATAATTGCCTATTCATCAAATAGGTTAAAAGTCATTTTGGCAAATTGGACTGAAAAAGAGGAAATATTAGTAAGCAGGGAACGTGTTGCTGACTTCAAAGAATGGATTGATAGGTAACATTTGTATTGTTCCATTTTAAGCAAAATTGCCAAAATTTAATGTGTACATTAAAATAATAAATAGGCCGTCCATAGATCAATAATTTAAAATCGTTTTCGGATCTATATTTAATGTTTTATACAATTTTTGAGCAAATTCAAAACTTAACTTTCTTTTGCCGTTCAAGAATCGCGAAAATGAAGGTTCCGGAACTCCTAACAGTTTGGCAGCATCTCGCTGTCGTAATCCACGTATCGCCATCTCTTTTTTTACCGATTTTACCAAAAGAGATTCGCCGAAGTCAAATGTCATGTATTCCGCTTCGTAAATACCACACAAGCGTGACAACCGACCTATTTCGCGCCTGTATTCGTTGTTTGGATCAGGTGTTGCCAAATGTCCACCCAGTGTTGCCTCCTGTATCAAATTTTCAAGGTGCGCGTTCAACTTGTCATATTCTTCTTTTGTCATTATCTTGCTTACATCTTCAAATATCTTTTTCATACTAATCGATTTATAATATGGAACAATCTTTTATTTTATCATATTCGCCATGTGTGCCCGCCCATCGGATGTTTACAACCTCATCCATAAAAATGATAATGGTCACAAATCTGTAATTATCCCCTTTAATGTCGAATACTACACGATCATTACCAACGTAGTCGGCAGAACGGAATGTGTTTTTTACGTCTACAAATGATGTCCATTGTGCATTTTCAACCTCTACAAGCCATTTTACAACAGGTTTCACCGCATCTGCATGTTTGCATATAAACTCATCTAAAACAATGCGATTTGTGATTATCATCTGATAAAAGGTTTTCACAAAGGTATAAAAAATACCATAATCACAAATAAATTACCAGATAAGCAAAAAATCAATACTGTATCTGTCATAAAAAAGAGAGCGGACGAGTAACCAGCACGAACATTAGAGATTGGCTGGACGCTTTCAATTGTATTAAATTTTTTTTCATTAAGTATTTACAAAGCACCATACCATATGGTATCAACTAATAAATGGCAACTATTTTTATAAGTAAATATCAAAAAAAAATCTAATCTGAATAATATCAATTACTTAAATATAGATACATTCGATGCCTGCCTTAAACCATGATTCGCTAAAATAACAAAATTAACAATGCAATTATGAACTACAGCCAATAAACTATACATCCTTTATCCACCGTCTACAATATAAGTACTCTTGACCATATGATCGACGTTCTAACATATTTCCTTTGTTGTTGTTATTTTGATAATTACGCAAATATTCAATCATCAATTATCAATAGTCAATTACTTATCATTACTTTTGTTCTGTGTAACCATATCATGGCAAATAAAATAATGCGTCGCCAAACACATACTGTTCACATAGGAGACCTTCCGTTGGGTAGCGACTACCCTATCAGGCATCAATCAATGACCAACACCAATACGATGGATACTGATGCCACGGTTGCACAGGCTATACGTATCGTCGAAGCGGGAGGCGAATATGTCCGTATTACTGCGCCAGGCGTTCATGAAGCCGAACACTTAGCCACTATAAAAAAAGAATTACACAAACGCGGCTATCACAACCCGCTGATAGCTGACATACATTTCAACCCTGATGCCGCAGAAGTCGCTGCTCGCATGGTGGAAAAAGTACGCATTAACCCGGGCAATTATGTGGACAAAAAACATGCGATTCCCAAAGAATATTCAGATCACGAATATTCTCTGGAATTGGAACGGATACATGAACGATTGTTGCCACTCATCAAAATTTGCAAACAATATGGTACGGCCATCCGTATCGGCAGTAACCATGGTTCGCTCAGCGACCGCATTGTAAACCGCTACGGAGATTCTTCTCAGGGGATGGTTGAATCGGCTATGGAGTTCCTCCATATTTTCGAAGCAGAACAATTCCGGCAAGTAGTCTTATCTATGAAAGCCAGTAATGTACGGGTGGTAGTCGAATCGACACGCTTACTAGTGAAACGTATGGAAGAAGAAAACATGCATTATCCGTTGCATTTAGGCGTCACCGAAGCCGGAGAAGGCGAAGATGGTCGTATCAAATCGGCGGTAGGTATCGGCACCTTATTATCTGAAGGCATTGGTGATACCATACGGGTATCGCTTACCGAGGCTCCGGAGGCCGAAATTCCTGTAGCAAACAAAATCGTCTCTTATTGCATACAATCTTCCTCCACTGACGTGTTGCATACAATCGTTGAGATACAAGATACATCATTGGAACCCGCAAAGTCAATTGTGTGGGTAAAGGATGGTTACCTTCCTCCAAAACATATTGCTCTGATTGATTTGAATCGATTATCTTTTCCATACCGCCCCGAATATATATTATCCAACATTCCCAATAAGGACAAAACTGCCCTTGTTTTAAAAAAAACATATGCTACGGATGATTTGGAAAACATATACATACAGGCTGCTTGTGACTTTGGGCCCCTTTTTCTTCAAGAAATGGGAGCAGGGTTATGGATAGAAGCACCTAACCTACATGGTTCAGATATAATGGGTAATCCGGCAGAAGATATCTCACTGTCTATCCTGCAGGCATGTCGGTTACGTATGAGCAAAACAGAATATATTTCCTGCCCATCGTGTGGAAGAACTTTATTTGATCTACAAAGTACGGCTGCTAAGATTCGAGAACGCACAGTACATCTTAGAGGATTAAAAATAGGCATCATGGGCTGTATCGTGAATGGACCGGGAGAAATGGCCGATGCTGACTACGGTTATGTAGGTACCGGTCCTGGAAAAATTACCTTATACAAACAGCGTGAGGTGGTAAAACGCAACATTCCGGAAGACCAAGCGGTAGAAGAGTTGGTCAACCTTATCAAGACAAATGGTGACTGGAAAGAACCAGAAAGTCAATAACCATACCTATACGTACATCCACAAAAGATTCGTAAAAATATTCTACTTTCTTATCTGGGTAATTCGAATATCTCTAAATTTTTCATCCCAGCACCATCAACCATAAGACGTATTGCCGTTTTTACATGATGTATCCCGCTATTCCCCATAGCTCCTGGATTAATATGCAACAATTGTAACGATTTATCGTACATTACCTTGAGTATATGCGAATGTCCAGCGATAAACAACTTTGGTGGATTGGCTTTCAGGATGGGATAGATGTTGCGATCATAATGCCCCGGATATCCACCAATATGCGTCATCAGGATATCTACCTCTTCACATTTGAATCGTTGCATTTCAGGATAAACAACACGGATATCTTGTCCGTCAATATTGCCATGTACTGCAATTAACGGCTTAAAGGCGCTTAACGCATCGGCAACGGCCATGCTTCCAATATCTCCTGCATGAAACAGCACGTCACACGATGCGAAAAAATCAAATAATTTAGGTTCAAGAAAACCATGCGTATCAGAAAGGATGCCAATTTTTGTCATCGATGAGATAAAATTAATAAGCTATTGGCTTCAACAATGATCAAAATCGGATATTGTATGACACATAATAATTGAGTCCAAGGGCATACCCCGTACCGCCACTCCCATATCCTGGAATGAGATAAGGTGTGGAATAGTCGTCTTTAGGAGATATAAACTTGACTTTAAACCGAAAAGTCAAACCGACATAAAAATTTTTCAACACTTCGGCCTTCACGCCGAGCAAAAGCTCCACCCAATGAGCATTAAGCGTACTCCGGGGAATGCTCTGCCCCGTGACATCAGGCCAATAATACCCCGGTATCGTTATATCCTCCACTTCCTGCGTAAAAATGGAAAATCCATAACGAAAACCGAAATATAAAATATCGTTACTGTGTGGTCGGCGCGATTTCAACATATTATAATCGATACCTACTTTTGCGTAAAAACCATTCGACTTATAATGATAAGCTGTATCCCTATCAAGGTCAACACGCAACCAGCCTGCCTCAGCCACCGCAAAAAAGTTACCTTTTACATGCATATCGGCTGTCGCTTCGAAACCCATCCGTTCATTATCATACATCAGGGGCAAAAAAAGTTTAGATACATCTATCCCTACCCTGATTCCTTTCATCGGCTCAATAGGATAACGAACAGTGTCCTGCCCATTGCACCAGACAGGAGACAACAGCAACAAGCAACTAATAATATATCCTGATATTTTCCGCATTGACAACATTTGAACGATAACTGACAGTGGTTACGTCGGCATTGATCACTCTTACCTCTTTGATAGAATAATTCGTTGTTGATATTTCGTCGATATGCGCCTTAGAAACACATCCGCACTCTGAAGAAATAAAGGCATCGTGCCGGGTATACGTAATCGTGATAGTATCTATGGCAATGGTATCATTTGTAATGATATACCCTGTAATATCCACAGCAGGATTCAACGGGCACAAGGCAGATGACAAACTTTTAGTGTTGTATAGAATGCTATCGTTCCCAACTCCCCGAATAGATATTTTATTCATGGTTTTCACAGAGTCCGTGCCAAAGGTATAGAAATTCACTACCATGGCCGTACGGTTGGATTCTTCACAAAATTCTTCGCACGATAAGGTCACCCAAGCCAAAGATGCAAATGCAACCCACATCAATATTTTTATCAAATTCTTCATGGCAGATGACATATACAGTCTCTTTATAATGAGATAAAATTTGCCACAAAACTACACAAATTCACAGAGAGGATAGCTATATATACCATACTTTCTTCATGATGACCAATAACAAGAGAGAAAAAGTCCTGATGTACATTCGGCATCATCTTAAACATGAGGATTATTTTCCATCTTTCCGTACAAATCAAATTCGGTAGCATCAACGATACGGACGGGATAAAATTGACCAATATCTAATGCTTGTCCATCAAGCGGCACCAAAACCTCCATGTCTACTTCAGGCGAATCATATTCGGTACGACCAATATAATATCCACCTTCCTTTCGATCAATAAGCGTTTTAAATACTTTGCCTATTTTTTGCTGGTTCAGTTCTTCCGAAATTTTCCGTTGAATATCCATGATATAGTCTGCGCGTTCTTGCTTGACCTTTTGGGAAAGATTATCACGGTAATGTTTGGCGGCGTATGTTCCTTCTTCATGAGAATAAGTAAACACACCCAATTTTTCAAAACGAGTGCGTTCGACAAAATCTACTAATTGTGAAAAAGCGGCTTCCGTTTCACCGGGATGACCGACAATAAGTGTAGTGCGCAACTCTATATCGGGAACCTTGTGACGTATTTCTGCTATCAAATCTGAAATTTCCGTTCCAGTGATATGACGCCGCATTTTTTTTAACACCGCGTCGGAAATATGTTGTACGGGAATATCAATATATCGACAAAGCTTTCGTTCATATTGCGTCATATCAACAACTTCCATCGGAAAATGATTGGGGTATGTGTAATGTAACCGAACCCACTCGATTCCGTCAATACCGCATAAACATTTCACTAAGTCAGGTAATCGTTGCTGCTTATATATATCTATGCCATAATAGGTAATATCTTGCGAAATCACCAGCAACTCTTTAACGCCTTTATTCGCCAGAAAATGGGCTTCGTTCATGATATCATCAAACGGCACGGAAACATGCGGACCGCGAATGTGAGGTATGGAGCAAAATGCACAAGTACGATCACATCCTTCGGCTATTTTGAGGTAAGCATAATGACGAGGTGTAGCAATGATTCTTTCGTTACGCAAATCCTGTCGATAATCGTTGGAAAGCGAACGAACAATTTCTTCTAAGCTTCTAGCGCCAAAATATTGATCGACTTCCGGAATTTCTGCCTCCAATTCTTTCCTGTACAACTCCGATAAACACCCTATAACAAATAAATGCTCAATGATGCCTTGATTTTTTGCTTCGACGCATTGCAAAATCATATCGATGGACTCTTGTCGGGCATCATGGATGAACCCGCATGTATTGATGACCACCGTTTTCGCTTCATCAAGACGAGCATCATGCAATGTCTCAAAACCAGCCGCATCTAATTGCCGCATTAAATGTTCCGAATCAACCAAATTCTTGGAACATCCCATCGTAATGATATTAATGTGTCTTTTCAAACGTGACATATTGCATACTCGGATTTGTTACCATTGCACATAGTCATACTGGCTCTTGCGTTTCTCCCATTTCAAATCCTGCAACATGCCAGATTTGACATTGATCTTGAAAAAGAAATATTTGGTTGTGCCAAACGGTGAAAAATTAAAAGACATCTCCCAGCAGTGCAAGTCACGTGTGATAGTTGCAGTAGCATAGGATATTTGCTTTGCATCGAAATCGTATGCAGACTGAAAACTCAGCGACCATTTTGGAGTCAGTGTGAGCCCACCGTTGAAGGACATATTTTGGGTAATGGTTCCATCAAACAATGGTTTGGAATAACCAAAACTATAGGAAATGGATAAATTCCACGGAACATCAAAATAAGCATAATCCTCTTTCTTTTCTGCTTCTTTTTGCTTTTCATCTTTCTTTCCCTTTTTCTGCAAAGGCAGCGAAAGGGAGGTGCTCATAGTTATGCTGGTTAATCGCGGCCCATATTGATTAATACGAGTCCCTCGTTGTGTCAGTCTGTAAGGGTCAACAGTGCCGTTCATCGTAACATTCAAGCCCATAATGGTAGTACTTGCCGACAAAGCAATATTAGACCAGTTCATAGAATCAGCAAACATATTGTAACTCGTAGTAGCGCTTAAACGATCGAAAATTTTGATCTTCTTAGATACGCCGGTGGTATCTTTATCCGAACGTACCTTCATTTCAACCGTACCGTTGACCCCTAACGATATTGATCCGCTTTGTCCCGGTGCAGAAGGTGTTCCGTATACATATCCTTCATACATGGAATATTGGTATTCACGTCCAGTACTATCCTGATAAGTCCTGTAGTAATTGAAAACATTACTTAAATCAGGAGTGTAATTAATACTTGCAGAAGGAGAAATAACGGTACGGATGGCTTCAATCTTGGAATTCGGTCCGTATACATTGGTCAGATAAAATTGTGGCGTGGCTGAAATGCTAAGCGTAGGAGATATAGCATGTGCATACGATAAGCCACGTATGGTATCTGTCACCACTACTCCCCGTTGTCCTGACGAACTAACAGAATCCTTATCATAATATTTTTTCAAGTGGCTGGTATACAACACGCCATTATAGTTCATGGAGGGAGTAATGTTGAAAAACTTCAATACTTTGAAATTAATGGAAAACGGGATCTTGTGTTGAAACCCGTTTTTCATGTCGCGAAGGTTTTTTTCGGAAAACAAATCCCCTTCTTTACCATTCAACGCATTTTGTAAATTAGCGTCATATTGCAAGGTAATATCTTCGTACCATCTACTTTTACCGACACTTTCTTTTTTCCGGAAGGGATAAATTCTATCCATAGAGAAAGACATCAGTGGAAAATTGATTTGTACCATTTCCGTATTCGAGTTTTGGCTATGATTCATGTTGATCGACAGACGAAAAGGCGAATTAGGCCAACTTTGCTGATAGGCTATACTCGAGTTTTTAGTATTAGAATAAAGCTGACTCGGAGTAGTATAATTAAATTCCTTATCATATGTAGTACTACTGTAGTTTACACTTGCCGAAAAATTACGGTAAGGGTTAGCCTTGGCATCCTGCGTATGCGTCCATCGAATGGAATAGTCTTTGGTTTTGGATTGATCCAATCCTTTCTCGCCCGATACCGCGACTCCATAATGTAAGCCCACATTACCCGAATATTTATACCGTTTCACGTACCGGGTGGTTAAATCGAGTTTCCATGTACCGGATGAATAGATGTCGCCCATCAAAGTAGCATCAAAATGGTCACTGAAAGCAAAATAATATCCTCCATTTGTCAAGGCCAAGCCTCGCACGGCTTCTACCCCAATACTTGGAGGAATGATTCCGGAGACTGATGTTTTATTGGAATATGGGAAAAAACCAAAAGGCAGGTATAAGGGAATCGGTACATCAAGCAACACCAAATGTGCAGGTCCAAACACTACCTGATCGCCCGGCATCACTTTCGCTTTACTAAGCGCTAAGTAAAAGTGCGGATGATCAGCATCGCAGGTAGTATATTTCCCACTGGCCATGTCTATGTGTCCATCTGCATAGCGTTTTGCTCTTTCCGCGTGCATGTAGCCCTCTCCCTGTTGGGTCTTTATCCGATGAATCGCCCCTTTTGAATTGCCAAAATTATACGAAAAGGACTGTGCATCATATGTGTCATTTCCTTCTTTAAATTTAGGCGTTCCAATAGCCTGACCTATACTATCGGTTCCTTCGTTTGCATATACGATCTTGGTGATAAAATCGAATTCGATTTCATAAGCCGTCACTTCCTTATTTTCATAGTTGACCTGGCTTTCTTGATACAAAAAGGCTTTTTGACTCGAAATTTGAAATTGAACGGAATCGTTAGCACTGTATTTAATTCGTGACTTAAAAGGAGGTTCTTTTTGTGGTTTAGAAGGCACTACCTTTGTTGTATCAATAGCAGATGAATCAACGACCGACGGATCAGCGGCGTGGATAACATCTGTACGGATTACAGTGTCCAAACTGTCAGCTACCGAAATATCCTGTGCAAAGATATTACCGGCGCTTATAAGCGCTATCGATACAAAAAGGTATAAAAATGGCTTCAAAAACAAGTTTTATGCTATTTTTGCTGCGAATATTTTATTTCAAGATGAATCTGCAAAGGTAAGTAATCTTTGGTTGAATGTTCAAACATGCCCAAAGTTCAAGGTCTAAAGTTTCAAATATGTCCTGCCCTAAGCACTAAATCATATTAATTATCGGTTGGCTTTTATTATGTTGGTTGTGATTCATAAAACATTTTGTACATCATTTCTTTTTTTGTGTTGGATGCTGATCGGTTTGTTGGGATATGTTCCCATGGCAGCTCAAGACAAACCGGCTTCAGTATTAAAAAAACTGGTGATCGATCCCGGCCATGGTGGTCGTGACCCCGGTGCTGTCGGGGCAGTATCCAATGAAAAAGACATTGTATTGGATATCGCTTTACGACTGGGTAAGATGATCGAAAAAAAACATCCTGATGTTGAAGTGGTATATACCCGAAAAACGGATGTCTTTATCGAACTCGACAAGCGTGGAGATATCGCCAATAAAGCGCAAGCTAATTTATTCATTTCCATCCATGCCAACGCTAATAAAAAAACTACCCCCTATGGGGCGGAAACTTTTGTGATGGGGTATAGTAAATCGGCAGAAAACATGGAAGTGGCCAAACGTGAAAATTCCGTTATTCTGATTGAAGATGATTATTCGGCACGTTATGAGGGTTTTGATCCCAATTCGGCCGAATCATATATCTATTTCTCCCTGTTGCAAAATGCCTATTTGAATCAAAGCCTCAATTTTGCCACAGAAATACAAGAACAATTCAAAACTACTGCAAAACGTGCCGATCGTGGAGTTAAACAGGCCAATTTTTTAGTATTATGGAAAACGACTATGCCCAGTGTGTTGGTGGAAGTCGGTTTTATCTCTAATTCAGCAGAAGAAAAATATATGAATACTTCAGCAGGCAAAGAACAACTTGCGTCTTCTATTTTCACTGCATTCTGCGCTTATAAAGCTCAGATTGAAGATCGTAGCTCATTCAAACCCACTGATCATAAAGCAAATATTGAATCGGAAAAACCCAATATTCTTGATAAACCCAGCACACCTAATACTACATCCAAACCTAATACTGCACCTATACAACAAAACCAGGTAGGATTTGGCGTACAGATCGCCACCTCGCCAAAACCGCTGAGTACTGATCCCAATAATTTTAAGAAACACAAAAACGTTGAGCGGATACAAACCTCGCCCAATTTTTATAAATACATCGTCGGAAGAACCACCAGTTATAACGAAGCGCAAGAGACAATGAAAAAAATGCGGGTTGATTTTAAAGATGCTTTCGTCATAGGAATCATAGACGGCAAAATCGTTCCTGCTGGTGATGCATTGAAATTGAGCAAGTGATTAAAACAACGCATGACAACCAGTAAAAAAGTCCTGATAATCACCTATTACTGGCCTCCTTCCGGAGGTCCTGGGGTACAACGTTGGCTTAAGTTTGTCAAATATCTTCCTGATTATGGTGTTCAACCCATCGTATTAACCGTTGATCCTACCAGTGCTGAATATCCTATCATCGACAAATCGCTAGAAACTGATATTGCTCCCGATTTACAAGTGTTTCGTACCGAATGTAAAGGAGTATACGATTGGTATAAAAAGATTACCGGGACCAAAACGATACCATACAGCGGTTTTGCCAATGAAGGAAATCCGAGTTTCATCCAAAAGATAGCACGTTTCGTACGTGGTAATTTTTTTTTACCAGATGCACGCCGTGGCTGGATAAAATATGCCTTTCGAGAGGCCAGTCGACTGATTGAGCAAGAAGGCGTTGATACAGTCATTACTACAGGTCCGCCACATTCGACGCATCTCACAGGATTGAAGCTAAAGAAAAAATATGCCATAAAATGGATCGTCGATTTCCGCGATCCTTGGACGGATATTTACTATAATCACTTTTTGTATCAAACGAACATAGCAAAAAGAATTGACGCACGGTACGAACAATCTGTGCTGGACCATTGTGACCATTTACTGGTAGTAGCCGACAATCTTCAAACGCTGAAAGTCGATCCCGATAAAGTCAGTTTTTCCCCAAACGGATACGATGAACTTGACTTTTTTGGCAAACACCGTACGATACCTACCATATTTACTATTTGTTTTACGGGTATCATTGCCGCAAATTACCCGTTAGATGGGTTATTAGACGCTTTGGCCGATTTGAAAAATGATACGTCGCTAAAAATACGCTTTGTAGGAAAGGTTGACGCCGAACTACAAGCAGTTTTTAACGCTCGGTTAGGTACTAATGTCGAATTTATAGACTTTGTTCCGCATAACCAGTCCATTGACTATCTTTTTTCGGCATCTATACTTCTATTGCTTATTCCACAGTTCGTTAATGATAAATATATAGTCACCGGCAAGTTATTCGAGTATTTAGCGTCCGGAGCACCCATTCTACTGCTCGGTACTACGAGTGGCATAGCAGCAAAAATTGTCCGAAAAGCTGGAGCAGGCGCCTCTTTTGAATATCATGACACCGAAGGAATAAAGACGTTCTTACGTCAGCAGGCACAAGGGAATCCGGGTGAATCTCACCAGACAAGAGATTTTGAATACATCCAACACTTTGGTCGTAAAGCATTGACGCAGCGTTTGTCGAGAATTATCTCAGAACCCCTCTTACCAGAGAAAGTGTGATAATTTAACCGGTAAAAACAATATGCTAATCTGAGTTGTTTTTGATATAAATTCTTGGTTGTACTTGTTTTTTTGCTAAATTTTTAACGAAATTTGTCCGTTTTTAACCTATTCTGGAAAATTAATCAACAGAAAAATGAAATTATTATTTACTTGTTCTATTTTATTTGCTCTCTTATGCATGCCCTTGCAGACAATTCAAGCACAATTAGATAGTGATAAAACGATTAGAGACGCTAAAACTTCGGCAGCCAATGCCATAAAAAGCGATCCCAAAAAACTCCCCGATTCACTCAAATGGAAAAAAGGAGGAAATATCAATCTTAATTTTTCACAAACGGCATTGTCTAACTGGTCGGGTGGTGGAGAAAATGTATTGGCGTTTACCAGTACCATGAACCTGTTTGCCAACTACAAAAAAAATAAATTCATTTGGGAAAACAGTGCTTTTCTAGCATATGGCTTAATAAAAAAGGGTGATTTTAAGGCTACCAAAAGTGACGACCAAATTAATCTTGGTTCTCGTGCTGGATACCAAATGGCAAAAAATTGGTACTATTCAGCCGCTTTTTTGGCCAAAACACAATTCGCAACCGGATATAAATATACGACAACTGATACTACCCGTATTTCAGACTTTTTGGCACCTGCATATTTATATTTGTCACTCGGTTTGGATTACAAACCTTCCAGCCATTTTTCGATGGCCATATCACCATTGATGGGAAAAGCTACTTTGGTTCGCTCTAATGATCCCGTAATAAAGGCTACTGCTGGTTTAAGTCAAGATATGATTGACGAGGGTAAAAAGTCTCGATATGAGTTTGGCGGAGGGATTGTTTTTAATTTGAATGGGGATTTCTTTTCCAAACGTGTGACTTACCTTACCCAACTTGAATTATTCTCCAACTATATAGAAAAACCTCAAAACGTTGATGTAACATGGGATTTTCAATTTAGGTTTGCGCTTACTAAGTTCATATCAGCGGGTCTTCGCATTAACATGATTTATGATGATAACCAGAAAACAATCACAACAGTAAGGCAAGCTGATGGAAGCACTATAGATGAAGTTCATGGAGCAAAACTTCAGGTAAAAGAATTTTTCGAAATAGGTTTATTCTATGATTTCTGATCATCATAAACCATTTCATAGATTACCTTGATACGACATTATTTGTGGCCTGCCAAAACCGGATACCCGTTAGGCGTGATGTGTTGCATGTCTTTTTCTATCTGATTAGCTGACTGTTATTCAAAAAACGTTTTACTATAAACAACGATAAAATAGCTATTTACAACAACAAAATAGTAGTTTATAGCTATTTTATAGTGATTTTTCGCTATCTTATAGCTATTTTTTGCTATTATATAGTGGTTTTTAGCTATTTTATGCGCCATAATCGGGTACCTTATAACATTGAAATATTGCTGCTAAAGCATATCCGGCGTGTTTCATCAATATGACATTAGTGTGCTTGCTGCCATCATGATATTATCATGAGAAAACAAACAAAGTTATACGGTTTGATGCAATACACATCATGATTTCAAAATAGGATTAGGGAACCATTTTTGAGGAAGTATAAGTTTTACTCAAAATGAGTCGGTTGGCTAAAATTGAAACCTTTTAAAAAAGCTTCCGTATAATTACGCATACACATACATAAAAATAGTTAAAATGAAGAAAGTAAAAATGAAAAAATTAGCGCTACTGTTTTTTACAGTACTTATGGGAATGTCTTTAGCTTTTGTATCTTGTGACAAGGATGACGACGACAATGATGCAACAAAATTAGCAGACAGCATATGCAATTGTTATACTCAATTGATGAATGGAGATATTGAAGAGGGGGAAGCATGGGATTGCGAAGACGAGTTGTGGGCCCCATTTGAAAATCAAAGTGAATCTTTTGCGTATCAAGTATATAAAGCATTGGCGAATTGTCCGGCATACTCCGATTATTTCGAGGATTAAACATTCATTGTTGAATTGATTTTTATAAAAAGCTGGTTGCATGACCAGCTTTTTTGTTATGTATGACCTCATCCTAAAACAGGTGAAGTGAAAGAGGATGTTTGGTGTTTTTTATTTGACACTTTTGCGTTACTTTTGTAAGTTAAAAATTGGTGGGAGTCACCGTGCCGAAGGCGTGCCAAAAAGTGAGTGATAGTCATCGCGACAAATAATATTCGTTGGCTTATTTTCCAATAATTACAAGGTTGATATATCATTTGAATAAGAACAAATAAGATGAAAATACAAATGTGCGACCTGCTTGGTCAATATCAAAAGATACAACAGGAAGTTGACGAAGCAATATCGCAAGTAATTCATAGTACCGCTTTTATCAATGGACCGCAAGTAAAGGAATTTGCGGTAAGTCTTGAGAAATATACAAGGGCAAAACATGTAATTCCCTGTGGAAACGGAACGGATGCATTACAAATCTCCTTGATGGCGTTGGGATTGCAACCAGGCGATGAAGTAATCGTTCCTGCTTTTACCTATGTGGCTGCTGCCGAAGTAATTGGTCTATTACACTTAGTGCCTGTCATGGTGGATGTGGACTACGAATCTTTTAACATCACATTGGCCCATATAGAAAAAGGACTTTCTTCGAAAACCAAAGCCATTATTCCAGTCCATCTGTTCGGGCAAAGTTGTCCGATGGAAGAAGTGATGGGCTTTGCACAAAAACACCAACTATTCGTTGTAGAAGATAATGCGCAGGCCATTGGCGCCCAGTATACTTTTTCCAATCAATCCCAAAAACAAACAGGTACCATCGGACATATAGGTTGTACCTCATTTTTCCCGACGAAAAACCTAGGATGCTTTGGCGATGGCGGAGCC
>JAVBMZ010000017.1:0-11749 GCA_031551935.1 Bacteroidales bacterium | reverse complement strand
ATAATGCCACGGACGTGATACAACATTGCGTTGTGCGGAAGGATCACGCGGGCGCAATACTGTGCGCTCGCGGCAGTATTGTCCGCTCCTATCACAAAGACATCTTTCCGCGCTTTTTTCAAGGCATTGATCAACAGTTCCCCAAAGCAGGCTGTTCTGGCATCAACCAGAAACACGATAGGCTTGTCATACACAAAATAGGTCGACGGTTTCATCATCAACGGGACATACTTATGGCCTATATTTCCATCCGGAACCTGTAGGATAGGAGCTTCTTGGTTGATCAAACAGGAAAATAAGGAACAAAAGGAGTCATCGCCACCGGATATTCCCCTCAAATCAATCAACACACCCTTAGATGATTGAAGATCGGCTATATGTGAATAAAAAAAAGGCACAAAAACTGATTCGCCAAACAACCATCTGGTATACAACAAGTTTTCATGTTTTTCGATGATGTTGCCCTGAACTATATTAAAATCCTCAGGAATGCTTTTTTTCCTGGAAAAATTATCGTGAGTCAGTGAAATGGTATAGATGGTGTCTTGCTGTTGAAATTCCAAAGACAAATTATCTCCAAAATATCCCCGGGAGAGATCTAACAGCTTCTGGGTTATTTTTATTGTTCTTTGATGCCCGGATGATGCGAAAACCTTATGGGCAAATATTTCGTATAATTGATAAAGGGGGATGTTATTTATGGATATTAACCAGTCGCCTAAACCGACTTGATCACGTAATTCCGGATCAAATACCGCAACGACTTGTATCTCATCGTTGATTTGATGAAAGTAAAGCGACTGAATGGGACTTTCAACTTCGTCAGATCTGCTGGTAGCCAACCGGAAATGACAACTATTGAGTGAAGCAATGATCTCTTTCAAACCGGCATAATAATCCTCCAGGTTCTTCGATGTATCTGCCAGAAGATCGTGTTGCTGCATGGTAGCTTGTTTATCCAGATGATACACATCATAAAGTCCATAATCGTCCAACACCTTCTTGATATATGAAGCGATAGAACGAATCGAGTCCTGAATAGTCGTACATTCTTTTAAGATGAATCGGGTAGTGTGAGGCACCTCATGAAATACCCTATAAGCTTCAGGCAATGCATCAAACGTTTTATTCCTGTTTTTCACCGAGTAGAATGCTGTTATATTCATCAAAGAATCCCGACTAGCAGTATGATAGGTCTTCTTAATATAACACTCCAATCTTCCGACCATCAGTTTACTTTTTTTTTCTTTCCTTGGCAATCCTACTATTTGAATACTTTCAAGGCCTGATACAGATTGAAATATGGTATTTTCCCAATTAACACTGAACTGGATTGTTGGCAAATAGGTATATTCCGGATGTACCCATATCGTTAAAATTCTGATTCGATCTTGGTGATTGGTTATCAGGTAGACATATACCGAATCCATATGCTCCACATATACGTCCAAATCGAAAAAAAGTCTGGAATATGACCTAAGAGGACGACCAATCTTCAACTTAAATTCTGCAAGCGTTACACCTTCCGTATCATGGGTAGCTGCATAAGACATCTTAGATGGCAAACAAATAAATTTATAAGCAGGAAAGAAAAAATCCGTGTAAGTCCCCTGTGTCAATTTGTCTTCCGATAAGCTAAATACAGAAGAATCCGCGATGAATGTATATTGCATGTCCCAAGATTGCCCGTACACCAAACAATGATGGAGCATTTGAAGGATTGCCCATAAGAGAAGTATCTTTTTCAAAAACATCAGGATGGATTTATCAATTTGGGTAACAACGATTGAACCGGAAAATATGCTGTCATTTTCTCATGTAAGACGCTGGATATCGAATGCCAAGCATCTTTATTACATCGGACTTTTAATTCACAGGCATGGCAATGAGGGCAATTTGGTATCGGAATACTATATTCTTTTTTGTATAAATCTTCCCAAACCTCTCGAATAAGCGAATCATTGTAGATAGGACACAATAATTCTTGCATTTCAAGGAAAGATCTGCCAATAGATTTTCCCTGAATCATAAAATAAGCACAATGATAATATCTTACATCAGTACCCGATTTCTCTAAATGCTCTTGGTACATCCTTAAATATCGAAGACATGAATCATACCTGTTCAATCGATAATAGAGAATACTCAATAGCAATCGCATATCTATATCGTATTCACGAATATTGATGCAAGATCTCGCAAAAATCTGGCTTTGTGATAAAAAGGTTACTGGTTCATTCTCAAAATATTGTATCAGTAATTCAATATCTTGCTCCGAAGCATCAGTCAACTGAAGTAATACTTTTTGTAACTGAGCAATCATCATTTTTCGGCGAATAGTAGCTACATTTTGTAGGAATATTTCCGACATCCCCGGTACGTATAATTTATAAGCAGGATAGTGCAAAAATGAAACATCCCTGATAAATAATATCTTACCATCTGTTTTGATCCTGTCCAGCAAAAAATTAAATCCCACCTGATTGGTATATCCTTTTTGTATAAAAGCAGACTGAAAATCAGTGTTGGCCTTTTGGTAGGTAAAAATCGACAAGGGAAATTGACCCGTACCGTTTTTACACGCTTTTTCAATATTGTTTTTTCGATGTAAAAAATCTGCCCCGTCCAAGTCCCACTGAATAGGTAAACTATGTTGCATAAAGTGTTGTAGCGAAAATCCCTGAAAAAATTCTGTAACACAGCGTTCTAAAGCAATATTGAATATGGGGTGGGCTCCTAGTTTCAATAGATAACGACTGTGCAGCCGATCAATTACCAAAATCCCCAAAACAGGATATCGCCCCCCCAATGTGGCATCCTTTATGAAAACATGGTATCCTGCCTCTTCCATAGAACGAATGATTGCCTCAATATCAGGCTCCATGCAAATCATTTTCTTTTCTATCGTTGGTAAAACAATTTCATGAGTCATCATTTCTTTGAGTACAAATCGCTCAAATATTTCTGAAATACCTTGTACCATCGCTTCATGAGGAGTATTTCCGGCACACATGCCATTAGTGCCACAAGCCAACCCAATCAGCGTAGATGGCAATATTTCAACCTGTTGAGACATAGCATTCAAAAAAGGCACCCCTATCAATAGGTTTTGATGGGCAACTAACAAATCCGATAATTCAGCAAGGGAAGAGTGGTGAACTATGTGTGGTAAAATTTGTTCCTGATGCAACACCTCATCTACAGATAAATATGTTTGATCCGGGTACACCCACTCAGCAGGTACACACAATCCGTAAGTCCGGTATGGGACAGAGCGGTTTTGTATGCGCTCCATCAATTCTCCATACGCACTTGCTAAGGCATAGTGAGCATTTATTCCTTTTCCATTTACGCCAATCCCAGGTAATCCCTCAAACTCAAGTCGGACAGAACAATGACCAGTCTCATTTTGCCATTGTTTTTCCATGACCAATATGTTTGCCTCAGCCAATATGTTACGTATTTGCTGAATGGTCTGAAGTGGAGGACTTTCTTTATAACGATGTTGAAAAGACATACCTGTTGAAATAGGATGCAATGTTATATCGTTCTGGTTTGTCAGTCAATTCCTGTTTTTTGATAATTATATCGTTATTTTTACCTTAAAAATTACTCATTTTGGGAAACTGCCTATTGCATGGTACATATATGCGATTTTACATAATTGATTCTCAATTTCACAAAAAAATAAAAATATCATAAATTACTCATATTGATGAAATTACAAAAAGATGAATAGATAAATGTTAATAAATTCAAACATTACAGGATAATGTAAAATTATATTTTGTTGATTAACAAAGCACTACAAGCATGGCAGTGTTTTTGAGTTATTTTCAAAAACATTAAACCATAGATATGACAAAAGATATCATCATTGCCATGCACAGAAACGTTGATTTTATTGGCAGGCTAAAAATTTACTTGCCGGAGGCATACACTATCATTGAAAAAGGGCATATTGATTTGCTCTCGCACGAAAGTCGCATCAACAGAGTAGTTTGTGTAGTATTATACATTGAACACAGCATTATTCCAGAAGAGTCTCATTTTGAGAAATTTAAAAACGGATTTCCTAATATTCCATGTGTAGCAGTTGTTGTTCCCAGGAGCTTAGAGTTAGCCCGTCATTGTGGAGAAATGGGAATTGAAAGTGTGTTGCCTTATGAGGAAATCGATCGTATTGGAAACGAAATTGAAAGAGTATGTATCGAAAAAAATAACAAGGTATACCTTTCGGAATTACTCATCGATAAGGACCATCCCGCATATTCAAAGGTTCTCAAAAAGGCCCTTGCTATTATGGAACAGGATTATGTGAAAATATTACACGTCTCAGAAATTTCGAATTTGATGGAAATATCACATTGTAGCCTCTCTCGTGAATTTGCAAAATACAATCTATCAGGACCCAAAAAGATTCTGATGTCGTTAAAAGTACATCAAGCCATCAAATTGATGCGCAACAATGGATTAAATATCAAGGAAATATCTTCACTATCCGGGTTTACTGATGAAAATCGTATATCCGAATGTTTTCATAAAATGTTTGGCATGCCTCCGGGAGAGTATCGATTAAAGAACATATCTTATTCCAGTTAACCATAAAGATTTTAATATTTTAACCATATCGAAATGAAAAAAATATTGATTGTTTCATTGCTTATCATTAGTGTCATTTTTTTAGGGATCGAAATCATAGGAAGATTATTTTTCAAAGACATATTACATATCCCTATCAAACCGAATATGTATCAACCGGATTCAGTAGTTAATTATATATACCAACCAAACTTGGATTATCTGTACAAACCTACCGGGACTAAATATCATTTCAACAATCTGGGATTCATGGGAGAAGACTTTCCCGAAAAAGACGAGCACAAATTCCGTATCGCTTTTATTGGAGATTCTTTTACGTCCGGAGTGATTTATTTTGATTATTATACCAGTTTTTGCGAAGAATTGCAGCACCTATTCGATGAAAATGGCTATCATGTGGAAATATTAAACTGTTCTATAGACGGTAGTGATCGTGGATACGACAATTACAAAATGATACATTATAAGGTAGTCGATTTAAAACCAGATATGATTCTACTCAGTTATGAGTTACCATTAATGACTCAAAACTTGGTCCGCGAAGTTTATAAAGATTACAGAATTTCTTATCATCAGGGAAATGATTCGTTAAGAACCTCATATATCAATATTGTTGATCGGGTCATATCTATGGAACGCTTTTTTGACATCATCTATCCTCTTTACACTACTAAACTGTTTTTCAGGCGGATACGAAAGTGGAATAAAAGACATGATTGGTCTGTTATCACTCAAGTATATGCCGCCAAACAGATCACAACTTTCTATGAAGATTGGGTTATAGAAAAATTTTCTATGGAGGAATCGGTACAAATGATTTTATCCACCAAAAATGAATTGACACAAGATAGTATCCGCTTTTTTTTGTATACCATTGCCCGGGATCAGGAAGCTGTGGAGATAGCCAAGCAATATCAATTACCTCTGATAAGCTTGAATATCGAGCTCACTGAGGAAGAGCGTTTTCCCAAAGATAAACATGCCAATAAAAGAGGAAATCAAAAAATTGCAGCACGATTTTACGCATTGTTGACGAAGCATGCATTAGTTCCACGTTGAACATATAGGACAAAGCCTGCAAATTCTTAAAAATAAAAATAGCTAAAGTCCGCTATTTTATAGCGATAAATCACTATAAAATAGCGGAAAATAACATATAAATAGCGATCTTCCGCTATAAAATAGCTAAAAATCACTATAAAGTTGTTCATAATAGCTATTTTTCTAATGACGATTATCTACGAAAGTAAAAAAGGAAAAGGTTGAGATGAGGAGGCGCAATCTCATCCCAAGTATTCCAGCAAATTCGCCTGACTACGGATAGGTTCCCCCTTAGGTGGCATATCCGATAATCATTTTATTGTAAGATGATATCATCCAGATCCCGCTTAGGGACATGATGTATACCTTGAGCACCACGCCAATATTTATAATCTTGAGGGTCTGGCATTGGTTCAATAACGACTGTTTCTTTAGGTTTCCCCAATGCAATCACTTGTAATATGGAATAACGCATCGGGATATTCAGCACTTCGCGTAAATGATTACCATCGACAGAAGCAATAATACATCCGCCATATCCCTTTTCAACGGCTGTTAACAACATAGCTAATGAGGCAATACCATGATCACAAAAGTAATGATTGGAAATCTCATTATCATTCAATATGACAATATAAGCCGAAGGACGTTCGCCGTCTTCTGGTCCATCCCAGTTTGTCAGGTAAGCAGCCCACCTCAGTGCAGGAAATATTGCTGCATTCATCTCTGCTGTATGCGAAAGAAAATAACAAAGCGTTTGCGCATTCCGTGCCGACGGACATAAACGAGCGGCATCGACCATGTCGCGCAAATCCTGTTCGGAAATTATCTCATGTTGGTAAAAACGACGATAACTTCTATTCTTTTTGATGATATCTGCAATCACTTGATTTATTTTATGAAGTTTCTGTTGCAAAGTTAATCATTATAGCGATGATACACTAAGTTATGAAGAAATAACAACTTACTGTTACTGCACAAAATCCAAATTTATTTGTACTTTTGTGCGCCCAAAAGCGTGTATTCCAACCCATGTTCAAACAGACATTTTTCAGTCTTTTTATCTTTATTGCTGTTTTTGAAATACAAGGGTATGCCCAACCAGACGCAATACGTGAGAAGTTGAGCCAAGCCCCTGATTCGACTAAAGCTGTTTTATTGCTTGGTATGGCCAAGGCATACGAAATAGGCCTGCCCGATAGTTGTATGTTTTATGCACGTAAGGCTTCAGAAATGGCGCAGAAAATGAGGCAAGATGTGACTTTTATAGCAGCGGAAACACTTCTTAGTCAAAAAGCGTTGGAAAATAAAGACTATTACAAGGCCACCGGGTATCAAAAAAATATTCTTGATGCATCGCTTCGTATTCGCGATTGGGATCTTGTCGCACAAGCATACTACCAACTGGCACAAACATGGTTGCTTCGCTATCAATATGCAGAGGCTATTGATTTACTGAAAAAAGGCTTAGAGGTTGTTAAAGAACGTAATCATCCGGAACTATTACGTGATTATTATCAATCACTAATCAATGCATACCAAAAATTATATAATGTCAATGCTGTATGTGAATATTATCCTTTATTGATGGAAGTAAACCGGCAAATGGATGCAACTGTTTTTAATGAACGAATTGCGTCCTTACAAGCAGGATATGATTCGAAAATAACCACATTGGAAAAACAATTGGCAGAAAAACCGGAACCTGTTCCCCTATCGCCCATCACTGGTGTCATTATTATTTGGGCTATATTGGTGACCTTGTTATTGGCAGCATCCATTATCTTTTACCGTTATCGTATTGCTGCTATCACTACCAAAGATCAAAAAATATTAGACGAAACCATTCAAGCTTTTGATACGATTAAAAGCGCACAAGAGTCTTCCTTCCAGTTCCTCACACAATATGCCTATAGCGGAATTGATAATCTACATGAAAATATTAACCGTTTTGTCAACGAACAAGGTGCAGATATATTACCATCTATAGACAATATTCTAAATCGTATCAATAATGAAGTATTTGCACTGTACGGTTTCTTTCAAAATTTTCTACTTTTGTTGCAATCGCAATCTGGCCAGTTGAAACCTAAATTGGCAACGGTAAATGTGCCACAATTGGCTACCAATTTGTTGGCTGATTATGAGTCTTTTGCCATGTCGTATGATATTCAACTGGTAAACGATGTACAAAATAATGTTTTCGCAATGGCTGATGAGCGTTTGATAGACATTGTGTTACGTAATATGATGTCCAACGCATTCAAATTTGCACCTAAGGGAGGGTTGATCACTCTTGGTGCAAAAGAAAATTACGAAGATGTTGAAATCTGGGTAACCGACGATGGCATTGGTTTAGCGCCCGAACAAGTGGCTAAATTATTTGAATTGTCTGAAAACCTCTCATTACCTGCAAATCCTGATCTTAAAGGCTTTGGATTAGGGTTGGCTGTGTGCAAAGCATTGGTATCTACCTGTAAGGGGAAAATTTGGGCGGAGACTAAACCGGACGAAGGTTTTTGCGTACGATTTAGTTTGCCAAAAGCAGACAATAAAGTTGTAAAAGCAAAAAGTTAATCATTAAGTAAAAATAATACTGTACGCTATGTTTTTTAATCAAATTCATCATCTATTAATATAATTTTATTATGGAAAAGTACATTTTAACGTTGTTATGCCTATATATGATGTGTTCATGTCAGCAAAGAGAGATCAAGCATAAGCCTTACCCCAAGGCGGCAAAGGAAGATGTTGCAGATGATTATTTTGGGACACGTGTAGTTGACCCGTATCGGTGGCTCGAAGATGATAATTCACCCAGAACTGCGGAGTGGGTAAAAGCTGAAAATGAAGTAACGGAAGATTATCTTTCACAAATCCCTTTCAGAGACCAAATCAAAAAACGATTGACTGAAATCTGGAACTATCCGCGTTATACAACACCTTTCAAAAAAGGAGCATATTATTATTATTTAAAAAATGATGGATTACAAAACCAATCCGTACTATACCGGATTAAAAACCTAGATGACGCACCCGAAGTATTTTTGGATCCCAACACGCTTTCGGAAGACGGAACAGCCGCATTGACTTCGATTGATTTTTCCCACAATAACAAATATATGGCATATGGTATCTCAAGAGCCGGATCGGATTGGGTGGAATTTTTCGTCATAGATACGGAAACTGGAAAACAGCTGGACGATCATTTAAAATGGATTAAATTTTCTGATGCAGCCTGGAAAGGTGACGGTTTCTATTACAGTCGTTATGATGAACCTGGAGAAGTAGGGCAGTTTTCGAATCAAAATCAATTTCAGAAAGTATTTTTCCATACGCTTGGTACACCTCAAAGCGCCGATAAATTAATTTATGAAGACAAAGAACACCCCTTGCGCTATTTTCAGGCACAAGTCACAGACGACGAGGCATATTTAATCATCATTGCATCCGAAGGAACATCGGGTAATGAGTTATACTGCCAATCGTTGACACAGCCTTACAGTAAAATGATCCCTCTAACACAGGGATTTAAGTATAATTATTCTGTAATAGACCATTATAATGGACATTTATTGGTTTTAACTGATCATAATGCCTCTAATTACCGCTTGACTTCCATCAATCCCGCGGAACCAGACACCACCAACTGGGTAGATATTATACCCGAAACAATAGAACTTTTGGAAAGTGTATCGACTGGCGGAGGTAAACTTTTTGCTTTTTATCTAAAAGATGCCAGCACCAAAATCATACAATTGGATTATCAGGGAAAAGTAGAAAAAGAAATCGGACTACCCAGTATTGGTTCGGCAAACGGATTGTCAGGTGAACGCAACGAAAAAACATTATTCTATTCTTTCACAAGTTTCACCATACCGCCTACCATTTATCAATATGACATTAAAACAGGAAACGCAACATTGTTCCGTCAACCCGAGGTAAAATTTGATCCGAATGATTATGAAGTGGAACAAGTATTTTATATCAGTAAAGATGAAACGCGTGTCCCTATGTTTATTATTTATAAAAAGGGAACTGTGTTAGACGGCAAGAATCCAGCTATGTTATATGGATACGGAGGATTTAACATCAGCTTAACGCCAACATTCAGTGCATCACGAATGGTATTTCTGGAAAACGGCGGAATCTACGCTATACCCAGCCTTCGTGGAGGCGGCGAATATGGTGAAGAATGGCATAAAGCCGGAATGCTGGACAAGAAACAAAATGTGTTCGATGATTTTATTGCTGCCGCTGAATATCTGATTAAAGAAAAGTATACTTCTCCTGATAAATTAGGCATCAATGGTGGTTCAAATGGTGGATTGCTGGTAGGCGCTGCTATGACACAACGACCTGATTTGTTTCATGTTGCATTGCCTGCTGTTGGCGTGATGGATATGCTTCGTTATCAAAAATTCACCATTGGCTGGGGCTGGGTTGTTGAATACGGATCAAGCGATAATGAAAAAGATTTTGGTTATCTTTATACATATTCACCATTACACAACCTTAAAAATGGTGTATCGTATCCTGCAACTTTGATCACGACAGCCGATCACGACGACCGGGTGGTACCTGCACATTCATTTAAATTTGCGGCCACGCTTCAGGAAAAAAATAAAGGTAATCACCCCATATTGATACGTATCGATACCAATGCAGGGCATGGCGCTGGCAAACCTGTCTCGAAATCAATTGACGAAGCGACAGACATCTGGAGTTTTGTTTTTTACCAATTCGGCATCAAAATGGGTGAGAAGAAGTAGCACCTCAACATGATGTAAAAAATATACACAACGCCTGATAAGTGAAAACTTATCAGGCGTTTTTATGATGATCTTGGCACTTCTGCAATGATGGTAGCTAATGCATGGATCCATTCCGGCTGATCGTTAAGGCTTTCCACTAAAGTATGCTCCGTTCCGCCACGTTTGAAAAACATTTGTTTGTATTCTATACCCAATTCCACATTGGTTTCAAGGCAATCCGCAACAAATGAAAGCGCTATCACTAATACTTTCTGTTTTTTTGCAGCACATTGTTCTAACACACGATCAGTAAATGGCTCCAACCAATGTCGTGACATACGCGACTGGAATGCAACGATGTATTCCGTTTTTGTTAATTCAAGTAGTTTGGCCATTTTATCAGCCATATCATAACATGCAGCTTTGTAACAATAATCAGCAACAACATACAAATCCGAAATCTCCAGAGGTTTACTGCACGAACACACATTTTGATCCTTTCGATAATGACGACATGGTTCCGGAAGATGACTTAACGGTAGACCATGAAAGCTAAAAATAATCTGATCGTAGTTTTCAGGATGATAGGGGAGTATACGGGACAACCACGCATGTAAAAAAACCGGTTGATCATAGAATTGCCGTATCATAACAACTTCAGGTCGAACAGGCCAACGGTCAATATCTTTCAGCACATGATGTTCCACACTCCCTGTAGTTGATAAGGCGTATTGCGGAAAAAGCGGAATAACCGTAATTTGGTGATATCCCTTGTCCTGCATTTTGTTTAGCACCTGAGAAAGATTAGGATTACCATAATTCATAGCTGCCCAAATATCAACTTGATCGCTTAGTATTTTTTGCAAGTCATCACGAACACTATCCAAATAATAACGAATAGGCGAACCTTTGTCTGTCCATAATTTCCGATACAATGCGGCCGATTTTGGCGATCTGAAAGGCACAATCAGCATATTAACCAATAATTTACGCCACACCCACGGTATATGAATAACATACGGATCGTTCAGAAAACGGGCAAGAAATCTACGGACATCCCGAACAGCTGGAGTATCTGGCGTGCCAACATTCACTAAAAGTACAGCCTTTTTCATACCCATCCGTGCAAATGTAGAACTGAAATATTCAATGTTTCTGGGCTTTCTAAAAAATCAAGATACTGAAAATCTTCGACGCCACCAACGCATGCATTCTCCGACCCATAATACCAAAGATGTACCTCCTATAATGACTAACCAGTCCTTTACCGAGAGCGCCACTGTCCGAAATACCTCTCCGCCAAAAGTAACAATGAGTACTTGACCTATTACAATTAATGCAGCAGCAGTAAG
>JAVBMZ010000033.1:0-8542 GCA_031551935.1 Bacteroidales bacterium | reverse complement strand
GAGTTGATGGGTTCAGGCGTTATCAACTAAAATACTGTTGTCTGAAAATCAAGAAGTGCAGGGCTGACGCATCAAAAATCATCAAAACTTAAAAATCGGATACATTGATATTCCTGATTTCAAGACCTGCCCGACTAGATTCGGTCAGACGGGTTCCTGATTCAATGATTCAATACAAAAATTAAAATAGCTAAATTCCGCTATAAAATAGCGATAAAAAGCTATTGGATAGCTAAAAATAACAATATAATAGCTAATAACAACAACTTTATAGCGATCTTTCGCTATAAAATAGCTATAAATCGCTATAAATTTGTCAAAAAATAGCTGATGGGTATCAGAGTAGCCGGTTATCTAAATTCAAACAGACCATCATGGCCATAACAGTTCGTCGCTGCAATGACAAACTCGTCTACTGGACAAGCGGAACAGTCTGAAAAAATAGATGTGTTTTTTTGAATCCAATGAATAAATTTGATAAAATCGTGGATGTTATATACTTTTACCGGTCAATTTAATTTATCAAAATAAACGAACATGAACTTTCCCGACAATTTGAAATACACCCGCGAACATGAATGGATACGTGTAGAGGGTAAAGAAGCAGTAATTGGTATCTCCGATTTTGCGCAAAAAGAATTAGGCGACATTGTGTTTGTTGATATTGATACTGAAGGAGAGTTTTTGGCTATAGGCGAAAAATTCGGAACAGTAGAAGCCGTGAAAACAGTGTCGGATCTCTATATGCCGGTGGCCGGAACCATCCTTTCAGTGAACAAAAAACTGGAAGAAACACCTGAAGCCGTCAATCAATCACCCTATGAAAACGGGTGGATGGTACGTATCAGCATAGCCAATCCGATTGATTTGGATGGGCTTCTTTCATCCAAAGAATACCAAGCACATATCAATTCGTGATCTCGCAGAATACCAGTCTCTGATACTTTTGTTCGGGGTTTAACTGTTGTACGGACGCTCAGAGAAAAACTCTTTTGTCGATGCAACGATTCATTATTATATGCCTTATTATTTGCAGTAGCTCTTTTGGGCTTACTGTTGCTACTGCACAGTTTCTGTCGCCGAATGCTGAAATTAGCTTATTGACAGCTGCACCGGGAGAGGAGTTATATTCTGTTTTTGGGCATAGCGCGATACGTATTAAGGATATATCGACAGGACAAGATGTCCTTTTTAACTATGGTTTATTTGATTACGATGCCCCGAATTTTTATTTGAATTTTGCGCGTGGTCGAATGAATTATTGTTTAGGCGTGGAACGGTATGAACATTTTGTTGCCGCATATGCTGCAGAAAACAGAAACATTCGTGAACAGGTTTTTAACTTGGATTCGACACAGAGGGAATTCATCATCCATTTTTTGGAAAATAACTATCGTCCGGAAAATCGCAACTACCTATATCACTTCTTTTTGGATAATTGTGCAACGCGTATTCGGGATATAGTGTTGTTAACATATGATGGACTTGTACTGCCTGAAGCAAAGGAAAATCCAACTTATCGCGATTTGATTCATCGTTATTTGCAGAGTCATCCGTGGGGTAGGTTTGGCATTGACATTGCTTTGGGGTTACCCACCGACCAAAAAACCAATGCCTATGAGCAGATGTTTTTACCCGACTATTTGTTTGATGTATTTGCACAAGCGACATATCACGGGCAACCAATTATTGAAACCACGCGCAATGTTTTTGTATCTGATAAACCGGCTATCCAACCGCCTGGTATCATCACGCCGATGTTGGCATGTTCGTTTGTGCTGATGCTTGCATTGCTTTTTTGTTTTGTGAAAAAAGGTGCTAAAGCTTTTGATGTTGGTTTTTTCCTCATTATTGGATTGGTCGGATTGGCAGTTTTTATGTTATGGTTTTTTACGGATCACACCAATACACGTAACAATCTGAATATTATTTGGGCTTTGCCAACGCATCTGGTCATGGTTTTTTTCTTGTTGCCCAATAAGCGTTTCGTTTTTGTTCGTAAATATTTTTTGGTAACAGCTGTCATTTCTGTATTGTTATTGATTGCATGGGCGCTTTTGCCTCAGAAGCTCAATCCGGCACTTATTCCCTTGGTGATTGCTATCGCATTGCGGTCTTATTGCATCACTACCGGAAGATCTGCATGAAATGAGTATATGGATGTATCAGTCAGATGATGATGTAGGCTGAATAAATCTGAAAAAATAGTCGTATTTTTGTATATCATGTTTTGTAGTACTTATAGTTGTCTTATTTTAATCGAAATATAATGAGAGTCAAGAGAATCGTATATTTGTTATGCATCATCCCATTGTTATCTAGTTGTGGATACAATAGAATGGTTAGTCTTCAGGAAGCAGTTGATGCACAATGGTCGCAGGTGGAGAATGTATACCAACGCCGTGCTGATCTGATCCCGAATTTGGTAAATACCGTGAAAGGTTATGCTAATTTTGAGCAAGAAACCCTTACAGCTGTGATTGAAGCTCGTGCCAAAGCAACTTCAATCAACATCAATGCGGGAGATCTGAATGAACAGAATTTGCAGCAATTTCAGGCAGCACAGGAAGGATTAAGCGGTGCATTGTCCCGCTTGATGGTGGTGGTTGAAAAATATCCCGATCTGAAAGCTAATGAAAATTTCTTACAATTGCAAGCCCAATTGGAAGGGACGGAAAACCGTATTGCTACCGAACGTCGTAAATACAATGAAACGGTGCAAGAATACAATACTTTTATCCGTAAATTCCCCAAGAATTTGATTGCAGGGATGTTTAATTTCGATCCCAAGCCTTATTTTAAAGCTGATGAAGGTGCTCAGAAAGTTCCTGAAGTGAATTTTTAGACGGAACAATGCGAGTGAAGGGAGGAGAAAATAATCAAGCTACATAAAAGATACTGATCATATGAAAGTATTAGGAATGGGTAATGCTCTGGTCGATATGATGACTGAAATGCCGAACGACGATCTGTTGAAAACATTGGGATTGCAGAAAGGTAGTATGCAATTGGTAGACAAAGAATTTTCTGACAGAGCATTAGAGAAAATCCAACACATGAAACGCAGTGAGGTGTCGGGAGGTTCGGCGGCCAATACTATTTGCGGGTTGGCTTGCCTTGGTGTCGAAACGGCTTTTGTTGGTAAAGTAGGGCGTGATCATTTGGGAGATGTTTTCCGGGCAGATTTGGAACATTATGGCATTAAACCGTTATTGCAGTATAGTACTGATGAGACGGGTTTGGCGTTGGCATTGGTTAGTCCGGACAGCGAACGTACTTTTGCCACTTATTTGGGAGCAGCCATAGGGTTAGAACCTGCCGATCTTACTGCGAATATGTTCTCCGGTTATACCCATCTATACATCGAAGGATACCTTGTTCAGCATCATGGTTTGATTAGGCAGGCTGTTGAATTAGCTAAAGAATGTGGATTGGATGTTGTTCTTGATTTAGCCAGTTTCAATGTGGTAGCAGATAATCTCGATTTTTTGCGTTTCCTGGTCAAAGAATATGCTGATGTGGTGTTTGCCAATGCCGAAGAAGCAAAAATCTTTACGAACGGTAAAAGTCCGGAAGAGGCGTTGAATGAGATAGCACAGGATTGCTGGATTGCTGTCGTCAAAGTTGGAAAATCGGGTTCATTGGTACAAAATGGACAAAATATGTATCATATTCCCGCCATGCCGGTTAATTGTATTGATACGACGGGGGCAGGTGATTTATATGCAGCCGGTTTCATGTATGGGTTGCTCAATGATTTGAGTTTGCCCTTATGTGGCGAAGTCGGTTCTATTCTTGCAGGCAAAGTCATTGAAGTCATTGGCGCAAAAATCCCGGATGCTACATGGCCAGAAATAAAAAAGTCAATCAAACAGGTAATATATAAACAAATAGGATAATCCAAATAAATCATCTATATCTATATGAAAAATATCTTTTCCATTTTACTAATTGCATCATGCTTATCTGTGAGTGCACAAACTGCCTCTAACGGACATTCACATAAAGATTATTTGAATAGAGTTCCGTTTTGGACAGCTTACAATGCTCATTTTGGTTCTATTGGGATCGATCTTGTCGCTGTTGACGGCAAATTGTATGTGGCAACATCAAAACGGGATGCAAAGCCTGATCGTACATTTGACGCGCTTTATTTAGAGCCCATGATCCTTCGTTTTGAACAAAACAGAAATATTACTTGGCCTGATTCTGATGAAAAGCTTCAGTTAGTGATTGATTTAAATACACCGGCTATTCCTACGCTCGATTTATTGGTTGCTAAGTTATCCCAATATCCGGAAGTATTTGATCGCTCTGTGAATCCGCTGGCCATTCAAGTTGTGGTTGTCGCGAATGAGCCTGTTCCAGCCGATTTTGGAAAATATCCTTCATTTATTATGTTCAATGGGCGTCTTTCTCAAACCTATAGTACGGAGCAACTTGACCGGATTGGCTTATATAGCGCTACTTGGAATGTAGGTAAATCGGTGGCCAATGATCGTCCTAAAGTGGAAGAAACTATTAAAACCGTACATGGATTGGGCAAAAAAATTCGTTTCCGGTCATCTGTCGATACTCCCGATATGTGGAAAATTCTGATAGAGATGGGTGTTGACTATGTGAATACCGATAAAATAAGCGGATTTTCACAATTTGTTGCGGGACAGTGACATAGTTTACTTGATATATTGTAAAATAGCATGTTGATTCGTAAAGCGGAATTTGTCAAAAGTAGTCCGTCGTTGAAAGAATGCCCCAAGTCAGACTTGCCCGAATATGCCTTCATCGGACGGTCTAATGTGGGTAAATCGTCACTGATTAACATGCTATGCTCACATAAAGGCTTGGCTAAGACGTCGTCTACGCCGGGAAAAACAAGGCTGATTAATCATTTTTTGATCGATGAGCAGTGGTTTTTGGTAGATTTACCAGGTTATGGTTATGCCAAAGTATCTCAGAACAAACGTCAAGAATTTGACAAAGTGTTGTTCAATTATCTGTCTAAACGCGAAAATTTGTATTGTGTTTTTGTGTTGATTGATTCCCGAATTCCACCACAGGCAAATGATATCCATTTTTTGAACCGTTTAGGGGCATTGCGTATTCCTTTGGCAATTATTTTTACTAAAACAGACAAGGTAACACAAAAGCAGGTAAGTGATAATACTAAAGCTTTTCAAAACGAAATATTGAAAACGTGGGAGGAGTTACCCCCTTTATTTTATACTTCGTCCCTTTCTAAAAAGGGAAAAGAAGCGATGTTAGATTTCATAGAAACAACCAATCGTTCGTAATCTGTTTTTATAAAAACAGCCAATATGGGTCAAGAATTGGTTTGTATTAACCTATAAAACATTATCGAATAATGGTTACTTTTGTATGTAAAGATGGTTGGCGTGTATTGACAAAATGATTCACTAAAACACAGGAGACATTGACGCTATGTCACAAATATTTCAGGAAGTTCCTGCTGAAATTCTTCGTAGCTATATTGATAAGTTGACAGGGGATAATGCTGTATTACTGAGTGCGGGTAACATCAGCATGTACAATTCTTCGGTCGCCAGTTGCCGTTTTGCATTGGAATTGACATTTAAACCGATAGCTGCTTGCTTTATCCGGCCACAAAAGCATGTGATTCGGGTAGTGGAAAAAAGTGAATATTTTACATTATCCTATTTTGCTTCTGAACACCAACATATTTTAGACTTTTTTGGTTCTAAACCAGGAACTTCGGTTAGTACATTGAATAAAAAATTTGAACCTCAAGCTACTCAATTAGGCAATGTTTATTACCCACAATCCCGCATGGTGCTTGAATGTCGGAAAGTTTTCAATCTTGAATTGATCTTGTCACGCGAAATACAAACCATATTGGCATCAGAACAAGCCCGGGAAATTTATCCAGGTGGTGAAGTTCCACGTATGTTTATTGGGGAGATAGAACATTGTTGGATGGGTGTGCAAGCTCTCTTGAACGAATGACTTGATATCACATGTTAAAAGTTGAGAAATCAAGAGTAAAAGAGGATAATTGCCGAAAAATTCCTATCATTGCACAATTTTATGTTAGGAGTATTTTCATTTAGCATTCACTTAATCAATATATTAAAACTTAACATCCCCTCATGCTGGTAAAACAACATACGATTCAAAAACCTGTTTCTATCAAAGGAAAAGGGTTACACACCGGTGTCGAAGTGGAATTGACGCTTCGTCCTGCTTCTGATAATCACGGGTACAAGTTCAAACGGATCGACTTGGCAGAACAACCTGTTATTTCGGCTATTGCTGAAAATGTAGTAGATACTTCCCGGGGAACAACCATTGAGGAGAACGGTGTGCGGGTCAGTACCATCGAGCATGTGTTGGCTGCTTTATGGGGAATGGGTGTTGACAATGCATTGATTGAGATTAACGGACCGGAAATGCCTATTATGGATGGTAGTGCCAAGCCATTCGTTGAATTGATCAAGCAAGCAGGTATCATAGAATTGGATGCGATACGTAAGTATTTTGAAATTAAGGAACGTATTGTTTATGCGGATAAGTCGCGAGGAGTTGAAATTGCCATATATCCTGACGACCATTTCAGCATTGACGTAATGATAGACTACAATTCCCGGACCTTAGGACACCAATATGCCATGCTCTCTAGTATGGATGAGTTTGAAACCGAGATATCCCCGTGTCGTACATTCGTTTTTCTCCATGAAATAGAGCCATTACTTAAAAACAACCTTATCAAAGGTGGAGACTTGGATAATGCGATTGTCATTGCTGACCAGCCTGTTGGGCAAACAGATCTCGACCATTTGGCCGAACTGTTTAAAATGCCTAAAATACAGATAAAACCTGAAGGAATTCTGAATAATCTCGATTTGCATTTTAGCAATGAGCCTGCTCGTCATAAATTGCTCGATTTGATCGGTGATTTTGCGTTGGTCGGCAAGCAGATTAAAGGACGAATTGTAGCGACTCGCCCAGGGCATGCCGCAAACAATCAAATGGCACGAATGCTTCGCCAAATTATTAAAAAAGAAATGGCTAAAGCATTAATACCTCAATATAATCCAAACGATACACCTGTTTACAATATTGAACAGATCAAAAGCATACTCCCTCACCGTCCACCGTTTTTATTGGTCGATAAAATCATCAGCATGAGCGAACATACTGTTATTGGGGTGAAGAATGTGAGTATGAATGAGCCGTTTTTTGTGGGACATTTTCCCAGTCAAGCAGTGATGCCGGGAGTACTCATTATCGAAGCAATGGCACAGGTCGGGGGTATTCTTGTGTTGGGAACTGTTCCCGATCCGGAAAATTATCTGACTTTTTTCCTGAAAATTGATAAAGTAAAATTTAGGAAAACGGTGGTTCCAGGAGATACGCTTATCCTTAGGCTCGAATTGGTTGGAGAGGTGCGGCGTGGCATTGCAACGATGGTTGCACAGGCTTACGTGGGTGAAACGTTAACCACAGAAGGTGAATTAACTGCTCAAATTGTCAAAATGAAAGAATAAAAGTGTAATAATCATTACACCTATAGGCGATTAAACTGATTAAATTATGATACATCAATTAGCTTGCGTTCATCCTGATGCACAAATTGGAGAAAATGTAATTATTGAACCTTTTGTGAATATAGCCAAAGACGTGATTATTGGAGATGGTACATGGGTGGCATCCAATGCTGTCATTATGGAAGGTGCGCGTATTGGTAAAAACTGCAAAATTTTTCCTGGAGCTGTCATTGCAGGTATTCCTCAGGATCTTAAATTTGAAGGAGAGTATTCGACAGTCGAAATAGGAGATAATACTACCATTCGCGAGTGTGTGACTATCAATCGTGGAACCAAAACCAAAAATAAGACTGTCGTAGGCAGCAATTGTTTGATCATGGCTTATTCTCATATAGCCCATGATTGTACCATAGGAAACTATTGCGTCATAGTGAGCCATTCAGGATTAGCGGGGGAAGTAGAAGTAGATGATTGGGCCATTATTGCAGGCGGTACCATGGTACATCAGTTTGTGCGAATTGGAGCTCATGTGATGATTGGTGGAGCTTCCAAGGTTCGTAAGGACGTGCCGCCTTATGTAAAAGCAGCCCGTGACCCACTTGCTTTTGTGGGCATCAATTCAGTGGGCCTTCGTCGTCGTGGATTTACCAATGAAAAAATCTGGGAATTGCAGGATATTTATCGCGCATTGTATCAAACAGGCTTGAATAACAGCGAAGCACTTAAATATATTGAAGAAAATTTTCCGCCAAGTGTTGAGCGCGACAATATTGTTAATTTTGTACGCGACTCGAAGCGCGGTATCATGAAAGGTTATGTAGCTAATGCCGGAGAAGACGATTAATCAATCTCACTTCTTTCATAACCGGGCATATTGAAAAAGCGACCTGTTTTGTAACAAGACAGGTCGCTTTAGTTGTGTGTTAACCGGGAAAAATCTTACTACCTACTACCTAAAGCTCTCCTTATCGCCAAACATTTTGAATTTGACCACATCCGGACAAGGGATAGAACCC
>JAVBMZ010000092.1:0-26460 GCA_031551935.1 Bacteroidales bacterium | reverse complement strand
CAAGTCCAAGTCGACATCGTTGCCGAACAGTTGCCGTGCAAAACTCTCACTGATCATGATCTGCCGGGCGGATTGCATCAGTTTGCCTTTCACCACCGGCACACTGAATACATCAAAGAAGTTGGCACTGGCAAAATACAGATCGTTCAACACGTGTTTCTTCCCCTGATAGTTCAATACCGCAGTCCACACCCTGGATAGTTTTACCACCTGTTCTATGTCGGGTATTTGCTGAAGGGTGGGATCGAGGTTTTCACCGTAAATACGGCCATCCACGGGATCATCATTTTCTTGGAGTGAAAGACGCATTATACGGTCAGCGTTTACATTGAACCGGTCGTAGCTATATTCCTGCTTGATGTAGCTGTACGAAAGCAGCATACAGGCAAACATGGTGGATAATCCCAGCCAGTTGACGATACGGAGTGACAGGCTTTTGCGGAAACGTTTAAGGATATTCATATAACAACTATGGATGACGGTTAACTGACCTATAATATTGACTTGTTGCTTATGTTTTTAATAATTCGATTAATTTTTATTCCGTTTTTATTGTCTCTACCGGATTTGCTGTCGCTGCCCGCCAGCTTTGTAACGATACCAACGCCAACGAAAACAACATCACCAACAATCCTGCCAAGACAAAAATCCACCAACTTAACGATATCCGGTAGGCAAAATGCTCAAGCCAGCGATGCATTACATACCAAGCTACCGGAACAGCAATGACAAATGCTAACGCAATCCATCGAATAAAATTCGTATTCAACAGCACAAGAATGTCGCTAATACCCGCTCCATTCACTTTGCGGATACCTATTTCCTTGGTACGGCGTTTGACAATAAATGCCATAAAGATAATCAATCCCAGACTGGCAATTACCAAGCACAACACTGAGAAAATGTATACCAACCGTTCGGCATACAATTCGTAACGGTATGTTTTGTTGAAAACATCACTCATAAAGACATAATTAGCAGGGTATTCGGGATTAACCTTGTCCCACACCTGAAGGAATGCATCTAACGATTGTTGGAAACGACTGGGGTCAAGCCGCACCATAAAGTAATCCTGCAGCATCAACCGTTGCATCATCAATATTGGTTCGGATGTTTCAAAAAATCCGGTATAATTGAAGTCATCTGTTACACCAACAATAACACCCCGGTTAATATAATCAAGGCCCATCGCATTAATCTGCAACATTTGGCCTATGGCATCGTCAGGAGAATTGAATCCCATGGCGATCATTGCTTTACGGTTAATAATATATTCTTCTTCTACACCATGCGCACGTTTTCTTTTGAACAACCAATCGAAAAATATTGCTTCTTCTGTCGCGTAATCGAACTTTGCGGTGGAGAATGCCCGGCCGGCAAGAAGTTTGATGTTAAAAAACGGTAAGAAATCCTCACCGACAACCATCACCGACATGGTGGAACCATCTTCGTCGCCCTCCTTAATCGCTTTTATTCCCTGAAAAATAGATTTGCCAGGTAGAAGCCTTGATGTAGTCACAGCTTCTATTTCAGTCCGCTTTAGCAATTCTGCTTTCAACAAAGCATTTTTAACTTTTACCTGGTCGGGCATCCCTTCTATGACCAGAATGTTGTGTTTATTACCCCCAATCTGTGTATCTTTTACCATTCCCATCTGTTTGGTAATACCAAAAGTAAGGATCACCACGATCATCACCACAGTATATTGAGCCGTAAGCATGTACTTAACATTGGTATGCGAAAATCTTACCGGTCGTAAATCATGACTGGTATTAAGGAACAAAGTAGACGAAATGTTTTTTGCAACAGGTAGAAAGGATAATAACACTATCAAGATAAGAAAAACAAAGAACAGTAAGACAATATCGGATGGTGTAGCATACATCCGGAAGTGTCCAATTGAAGAAGCATAAAAAGCAACCAACATACCGGACAGCACTGAAAAAAATCCCAATACTAAGGCCAATAACGTTTCGTCTTTGGCTACTGTAAACGAAGAGGCACCATTCAAACGTAACAGTTGGTAATATCGACGATGATATGAAAATATCAGGCTGGCATTCAACCAAAGGTTGAACAATACCACTACCAATAACAACAGGTTAGCACCCACTACAAAATAGATGTAATGAATGTTACCACCCGCTTCCAGTTCTCTTGATGTATGGCTATGAAAATGGATGTCAGTGATTGGCATCAGGGATACAATGACTTTTTCTTCTTCTGCCCCTTTTCTTTCAATTAGTTGCGTTATCTTTTGTTCCAATACCGGGATGCTGGTATGATCCTTCAACAACAGATAAATGCAATACATGTCTCCCATTGTTTCGGGCGAGCGATACGAAAAAATATCAGTGTGAAAATGCGATGTTTCAGGAATATCCTTAAATATTCCTGAAACATATACGGTGGTGTCTTCCACCTGTCCATGGTATACTTCACGTATGTTAATTTCTCCAATATTACCATTGCTATCGCCCAGTATTTGCCGTGCCAGACTTTCGCTAATCACTACCTGGTTGCTTACTCGCCAATCTCTATTTTTTTCACCTTGTACCCAAGGGATATCAAATACATCGAAAAAATTAGGACCAACACTATAATATTTGATTGCTTGCTTTTCTCCACGGTAATCCAATACAGTTATAAAATCCAGAATGCCAAACTTAACGATCTGTTCTATTTCGGGTATTTGCCCTAACAAATCATCAAGATCGTTACCCCATATTCCTATATCGGCCAAATTATCGTCTTCCTGTAGCGATAGACGTACCATACGATCAGCATTGACATGATAACGGTCATAACTTAGCTCCTTTTTTACATAACTATAGGACACCAGCAAGCTCGCAAACATAATAGACAACCCCAGCCAGTTGACAATACGCAGGGAAATACTTTTACGGAAACGTTTAAAAATATTCATATCGTCTTATTTTTATTTTTCTCCACTCTTACCATCTTACCTGTCTTACAGTTTTACATGTCTTACGACTTTCTCCTACTCGCTTTTCACCACTTCCGCCGGGTTTTCATCGGCTGCTTTGATGATTTGCTTCAATACGGTTACAATCACAATTATCAGGACAGCAACAACAACGCACACCATCAGCCACCATACCATATCGATATGGTTGGCATAGTCATGCAGCCATTTGTTTATGATGTACCAAGCAAAAGGTACGGAAATAATACATGCGATAAGTACCAACCACAGGTATTCCCTGATAAACATACGGATAATGTCACCCACATCAGCTCCTGATACTTTGCGTATGGCGATTTCGCGACGGCGACGCTCCATACTGTAGAGAGTAAGCGAATAGACGCCAAATACGGAAATCAACAGGCAAACAATGGCTACCAAGCCAATAAAGCGCATCACTACAATATCAGAACGACTGAAATCATCCAGCATTTTGTCCATAGTTTGCGATGAGAAGTTTTGGATTCCGTGTTTTTTGAACACAGTATCGACATGCGCCAATGCTTTGGCGTCCTGATCGGATGCAAAACGAATATAAAGGAATAGCGGGCGATTATCCAGCCATATAGCCGTTGGCGGAGTTTCGTACTTTAGCGAACGATCCTGTATGTCGGCTATTACACCGATGATTTCAGGCTCTGCACCCTGGAACATGATTGTCTTCCCAACAACCGGGTTGCCTATTATTTTTGCCAGTTTTTCATTAACAACTATTTGTTGCTTTTCTGTTACAAAATCTTTTGAATAAAACTGTCCTTCTTTCATCGGGATACGGAAAAACTCTGCAAAATTGTAATCGACCCGCATAATGGCGATCATAAATTTTGCAGTTTCATCTCTTCCCTCCCAATTAAAATAACTGGTGCTGTTGGCTCCATTTTCTGCAAAAAATTCCATCGGTAGTGTTAATACTTCCTGTATGGCAGTATTCTCAAGTAACTCATTAGCGATTATATCTATATCCTCCGAAAAGGTTTTGTAATCTTCTCGTCGTGGTTCTATGCGAAGTACGTTAACCCTATCGAATCCCAGATTTTTTGTCCGCATAAAATGTAATTGGCTGTACATTACTGAAGTGACGGATAAGAAGAATATTCCGATAACAAGTTGTACGATCATCAATGCTTTTTGCATACGTTGCCGTCCGGCAGAATTTTTACTGGTCATACCGGTTTGTTCTGCAATTTTGCAGATACGCCAAACGGGATAAATAGCAGTTAATAATGATAGCAAAATACCTACGGCGGTGAACAACCCCAAGGCGCCAAGGAGCCGTCCGCAACCAAGCGTAATATGAGTAGCCTGCTCTATGACCGGTTGAGCGATTTTCATCATACACAAGCCTAAAAAAGAAGCCAGTAACATTGATACAATGAATTCCGTAATTAACAAACTTAGCAATTGTTTCATATCGGCGCCGACCACTTTGCGCAAGCCCAATTCCCGTATTCGCGAAAGCAAGCGACTTATATACAACGACATGTAGTTTAATAACGCACACACAAACAGTAACAGCGAGATGCCCGCTAAAACAACAATGTATACAAATGGCAGTATCCGGCTTTGTTGGCTTGTTTCATAAGTGTATTGCATGCGGTTGATGGGTACGGCTTTCAAATACCTGGATGTGCCCATTTCTTTGATATCAACCTTCTTGAGTTTTTCGTAAAACGTTGTTTCATTGGTAGCTTCTTTCAAAAGAATATATGTGGCATAGCTGTTGTTATACCATCCGTCATCATTAGTTGGAATGAACTTTACCAAGGCTTTAAATGGTAGATTCGAATGTTCAAAATCCTTTACCACGCCGGTTACCAGGTAATCGGCGCCAGCTTCTCCCGTATGTCCGTTTTTCGTCGGCAATAGCTGCCCCATGGCTTTTTCAGGTGAGCCGAACAATTCGTGGGCGGTTTCCTCGCTGAGTACAACTACTTTATCCCCGGAAAAGGCGGTTGCTTTATCACCAAGGATAAACTTAACCGAAAATACATCAAAAAAACCGGCATCCACACTGAAACTGTTTTCTATATTGGTTTCGTTGTGATAAATCCGTTCTTCGCACCAAAACCGAACCAATGCAGCAGCCTCAATTTCAGGCAAAATCTGTTTCAAGCGCTCGCCCAATATTGTAGGTGTTACGGCATTGTAATTATCAGGATTTTCTTTGTTTACTGCGATAACATAGTGAATATTTTCCGCGTTGTGATGCTGGGTGTCGTATGTCATCTCGTAGCGAATCCAGATGGCTGAAAACGTGATGCACACAAAACCTACAGCCAGCCCAATGATGCTAATGGAGCTTTGCGTTTTGTATTTCCACAAGTTGCGGAAAGTTATTTTCAGATAATGGAGAAACATGGAGTTTTATTGATGGATTTAAGTTACTTATAAAAAAAGCGTGTAAGTTTTAAATGTACTTACACGCTTTTTTGCAATCTTTGAAAGAATATATCAATATATCTCCAACAATCCATATTCTTTTGATTCCAACAATTCAACTATTGATTGTTTTGAACGAATCAACAAATTAGCTATAAAATCTTTGCTATTGTTACCGGTTTTCAATAAAACAACTTTGGGAGGGAACCCTTTCAGACTTATCAAATTGCTAAAATCTTCGTCGTGGGTGATGATCAAATATCCATTTTCTTTCGCATATTGCCAAATTGCAGAATCCTTTGCTGGAATATGAAGTCCAGGAAGGTTATCTACATGGGAACATTCACCATAATATTCTTCTAAAACCGGCGTTAACCTCCAAGAAATGTTAGCATCCAACAGCAATTTCATGCTGCAATGATTTTAGTAAATGCCTCCCTGTTTGCTGCAAAAGCTAATGCTGCCCGGATATGTTCCTCTTTCAAGAATGGAAAATCATCCAAGATTTCCCGAGTGCTCATCCCGGACGCCAACCATTGCAAGATATCCCCCACAGTAATCCGGGTTCCCTTGATACATGGCTTTCCAAACCGTATATCAGGGTCGATGGTGATATAGGACAATAATTCATTCATGATGTTCAAATTTGTACTGATGCAAATATAACCTTTTTTGCATATACCTGCAAACAGCGTGTAAGTATACATTTCAAAGAACTTACAAAGTGCCTTCACCTTTCTTCCCCATATGGAGGAGGCCGGGAGGAAGCTGCCTTTTACTTTAAAACAATTTCCCGGGCATCGCCAAAATTATCATATCCCGAAACAATCACACGATCGCCGGGTTGTAATCCGTCCAATATTTCATATTGTTGCGGATTCTGCCGTCCGATAGAAATATTCACCGGCAAAGCCTTTGTACCCTGCTCGTTCAACCGGAAAATCCACTGTCCGCCTGTTTGCTGGAAGAAACTACCTTTAGGAATGACAAAGGCGTCCTCGGGTTGTCCCAATTCTATCTGTATGCGATAGTTTTTACCGATACGGATATTTTCGGGCATTTCGCCGAACAATACCAGATCAACAGCAAACTGCCGGTCTTTCACCTCAGGATTGATCTTGGTGACACGTAACGGAAACTTCCGGTTTTGGTATACAATGGTTGCCGGTAAGCCAATGGCAATGCGATCTATATAATATTCGCTAATGTTCGTATGGATTTTAAACTGGTTGACCACTTTCAACTCGCCGATACTGCTGCCAGCCGAAACCCGTTCGCCTGCAATAACACTCACAAAACTAAGCTGTCCCGCAATAGGAGTCCGCACTACCAGTTCGTCCAGCCGCTGACGGCTACGTTCGAACCGTTTTTCCTCACGAAGCATATCATTACGCATCAGGCTTATTTGTATATTGTTCATCAGCGAATCGTGACGTAATTCTTCCAGCAACATCTCCGTATTGACATGGTTGAACTTGTAATCCTCCTCAGATAGTTCCAACTGTGCCCTGCTGCTGGCGCCCATCTCAAACTCCGCTTTGCTCAGTTCGTATTGTTTGCGGACACGTTGCAGGTTATAAGCTTTCTCAATAGTCTGGCGCCTAAGTTCCGAAGTTTTACGTTTCATCTGTATCTCCCGTTCCTGAAAAGTAATGCGTTGTTTCTCCAGTTCATCGCGTTCGTCCTCAATAGTACGCGTCAATTCAGGATTTTGCAAGATTAGGATAGTGTCTCCCTGTGCTAACATATCACCGTCTTCAGCTACAATATGTGCCACTGTTCCGGTTTCCAATGCATTCAGTTTCACAGTCAGTATCGGCTGTACAATACCTTCGACATCCAGGTATTCGAGGAATTTTCCATGTTGTACCTCCACAATAGTCAACTTATCAGCATCATAACGCAACTGCTGAGGCCCCACTGAGGCCACTATCACATAAATAAGGAAGGCCAGAAACACGATTCCTCCTATGATGTAATACTTGTACCGGATGACTGGATGTCTTTTTTTGATAGCAATATCCACGGGATAATTTTTGATTTTCAATTTTTGATGGACGAAAACCATGCCAACAAAATAAACAATTCAATATTAGCGTATTGTGTATCTATATTTTTAATTATAATGTGCGAAAATGCACAATACTTGTGCGAAATCGCACGTGATATATATCTGAATAATGATTAATTTTGTCCTCATAAGATACGGATTTATCATGATGTCATCAAAAGGGAAAATATTGATCATTGACGATAACAAAGATGTACTGTTTGCACTCAATTTATTACTCGAACCACATGTCGAAAGCATTCGTGTAAGCACTGATCCCACGAAAATTGTCCGTTTTACGGAGCAATACCAACCTGATGTTATCCTGTTGGACATGAATTTCCGGCGCGATGCCAGTAGCGGAAAGGAAGGATTCGACTGGCTGCAACAGATATTAAGTATTGACCCTCAAGCGGTGGTCATCTTTATGACGGCATACGCCGATACCGAAAAAGCCGTACAGGCAGTGAAAGCCGGAGCGACGGATTTTATCCCCAAACCATGGGAAAAAGACAAATTATTAGCGACTTTGTCATCGGCATTGCAACTGCGGGCATCACGCAATGAAGTGAAAAATCTTAAAAAGCAGGTAACTGTCTTACACCGTGAACCTGCAGAAGAAATTATCGGCGAATCAAAGGCCATGCAGGAAGTATTTTCCATGATTGACAAGCTATCCGGAACAGACGCCAATATCCTTATCCTTGGTGAAAACGGAACCGGTAAAGACCTGGTAGCCCGCGCCATTTACCATACTTCGCCACGTGCTAGCGAAGTATTTGTGGCAATTGACTTAGGCAGTATTCCCGATACTTTGTTCGAAAGCGAATTATTCGGGTACGAAAAAGGTGCATTTACCGATGCTAAAAAGGAAAAGCCCGGACGTATGGAAGCCGCTTCAGGCGGAACGTTATTTTTAGATGAAATAGCCAATCTGTCGCTGCCGATGCAGGCTAAAATGCTTGCCGCTATTGAGAGAAAAAGGATTACACGTCTGGGTTCTAATCAGAGTATCCCTATCAATGTCCGTTTCATCTGTGCTACTAATGCCGATATTTATCAAGATGTAGAAGATGGGCGTTTCCGGCAAGATTTACTATACCGCATTAATACCATCGAACTGCATATCCCGCCATTGCGCGATCGAGGCAGGGATATCATTTTACTGACGGAACATTTTATGCATCGTTTTGCCCATAAATACAAAAAAAATGTCATTGGCATTGCCCAGGATGCACAAACCAAGCTATTGGCTTATCACTGGCCGGGGAATGTACGTGAACTGCAACATGCCGTGGAACGTGCATTGATTCTTTCGGATGGTAACTGGTTAAGCCCTGACGACTTTATCTTACAGCCTACGCAAAATCACAAGCGTAAATCTGGTGAAGTATTGAACTTAGAAGCGCTGGAAAACCAAGCTATTGAAAAAGCGTTGGAACGCACCGGCGGAAATATAAATAAAGCGGCTGAATTACTGGGTATCACAAGGTTTGCTCTTTACAGGAAATTAAAAAAACAGTGACCAAATACAACACCATATGGATTATCAGATTATTGACGATCTCCCTATTGGCGACGGCGGGTAGTTTTTGCGTGTCATACCAATATTACTGGGCAGGAGTTATCATCTATGTGGCGGCGGCATGGTGCTTTGTCGATGTATTCCACCGAACAACCCGTACAGTGAAAGGTATAAAACGCCTGATAGAAGCTATCCGGTTTGCCGAATTGAATATTTCCTTTATCCCAGCCATCAAAAAAGGATTACCGGAAGAATTAGCACAAGCAATGGATAATAGTTTGGCACAATTTCGCAGCCGCCTGATACAAACCGAAACCGACCAGATGTTTTACGATACCATGCTACAACGCATCGATTCAGGTATTATGGTAGTAAATGGCCATGGAAACATCGAATGGATTAACAAAACGGCCGTGGACATGCTGGGAAAACCGCAACCTCATCAATTGTCTGATTTAGAAAATGTTTTACTAGAGTTGCCTACTATTCTGGAAGAACTTGTTCCACGAGAAGTCAAGTTATTAACCATTAGCAAAAACGGAGTAGTAACCAGGGTTGCCGCGACAGTATCATTTTTCAATTCCAGCGGCAAAGATCTCAAAATCATTAGCTTAAAAAATATTCAATCAGCCTTAGAAGAACACGAAAGTGACGCCTGGCGAAAGCTCATTCGTGTGCTGACTCACGAGATGATGAACTCTATCACACCAATTATCTCTTTGTCAGAAACTTTATCCGAAGAAACGGCAGAAAACAACGAAAAGCAATACGACATCATGAGTCGCGCTATGCAAGCCATTCACCGCCGCAGTAAAGGATTGGTTGACTTTGTGAAAAACTACCAACAATTGACACGTATTCCGGAACCGGTATTGGCTAATGTTCCTGTAAAGGAAATGCTTGTGGATATCAATCGTTTATTAAAAGCCGAAAACATTGATTTTTCGTACCGCATACACCCCGACGACATTCAACTGTTGGCCGATCGCGCACAAATAGAGCAAGTATTGATCAACCTGGTGAAAAATGCTTGGGAAGCTTGTCGCGATATGTCCCAACCCAAGATATATGTTGAAGTATATAAAAATGAATATCAAAAACCCGTCTTTGCTATTTCAGACAATGGTTGTGGCATCATACCTGATGTGATGGATAAGGTGTTCGTTCCTTTCTTTACCACTAAAACAGGAGGATCTGGCATCGGTTTGAGTATTTGCCGACAAATCATGAACCTGCATCATGGGAATATCTCGATAGAATCGGAGATAGACAAAGGGACAAAAGTAATATTGAGATTTTAACAGCCAGTTGTGCCGTGTTAACAAAAGTTATTTTTTAAATCCTATCGGGTTTCTCGGTCTATCTTCCAGCTTCTTGCGTTCTGACATTTCGGAAAGAGCCATATAAATATCTTCGAAATTATGACGCGTATCTTCACTTAAATCGTTGATGTCTTTTAATAGTTCTTCGTTTGCTTCTTCCAATGCCTTTATTCGTTCCTCGATATTTTTGGGTGATATAGAATATATTGCGTTCCTTATTGCCACAAATGCACGCATAATACCAATATTAATTTGAATAGCAGTTGATGAACGTAAAACACTTGATAACATCGCAACCCCTTGTTCCGTAAATGCAAAGGGCATTGCGGGTGTGTGTTTTATGTTTTCCGGCAACTTATCGCAAATTGCGACAAGTTCATTCCATTCGGTTTTAGTAAGCTGGAACATAAAATCATTGGGAAACCTTTCCGTATTACGTCTGACTTGTTCTTTTAACCGTCTTGTTTCCACTTCGTACATCTCTGCAAGATCAAAGTCCAACATTACCCGGAAGCCCCTGATCTCGTATATCTTATTTTGGATGAGCTGTAATTCCATATATGATAGTTTTTCGTTACCTCAACATTTAGCTTCAGGTTTGCTCCACAGTTCAGGTAAATGAAATTGCCATTTTACGGTGTAATGCGTAAGATGCAAATATGTTTAGTACAACAGCGTTTATTGTCTGATAGAAGCAACCATCTCCCTTACGGATTTGGCGTATTTTTCCCAACTCATATTTTTTGAAGTTTCCTCAATGTTTTCGGGAGAAATGGGCTGTTCAATGATGTTCAACATGGCTTCCGTCATAGAATGAATATCATCCGGCTTGGCCAAATAACCGGTGATACCTTCTTTCACTGTTTCGGGAAAATGTCCGACACTGGTAGCTACTATCGGAACTTTAAAATTATACGCAATAGACTCGACGCCGGAAGCGGTAGCTGTTTCGTAAAACAACACGGTAGCATCACTCACTTGAAAATATTGATGAACATCCTCATTAGGGACAAATTCATTCACCACTGCCACTTTATCTCTAATGCCAAGATGACCGATCAAATCCAACGGACGATAGTTCTGCTCGTCTTCCCTTTTACTGAAAACCTGCGCACGCAACCTTCTACTAAAAAGCCTCTTGATCCCGTTTCGTTTGGTATGTTTCTCAGTTTGCCAGGAAGATTCTCCCACAATCAACAACGACACATCGTCACGACTCTTGGCTAATTCGGCAAACGCAGCGATGGCATTGTGCAGTCCCTTGTATTTGACAATAAACCCGAAAAATAAAAACACGTATTTGCGTAAATGCAATTGTTTTTTCTGGGCAGCCACATCAAAAGCGGGATCTGGTGTGTACATATCGTAAATAGGATGGTACAGCTTCAATATGGGTTTACCTTGATGATGGGTTTTGCTATCTAATTCCTCCATCAGATCGAAAGTAATCAGCGGAAAAAGTTCCTTCACCTCGAAAGCGGTCTTATATGAGTGCACAATATATGCATCTGCATACCTAATGGCATAGCCTGTCAACCGCTTAACAATTTTAGCGTACTCTTTGCGATTACCGAAATGCAAGTCGGCAACGACTTTGACGTTGGTGTTGGCCTTCAGTTGACGAATCAAATAACCGATAGGAAAGGCTTGTATGGGATTAGACCATTGTACTACCACAAAATCTGGTTCCAATTCGACAATGGTATCATAGGTTTTCTGCCATGAAAAAAACCTATTGTAGTTCATTGTGTAATGTACTGTGATTCCACTTTTTTCCAATAAATCGGATTGACTTTTGTCATCTATGAAATCACGGGGGATAAAAAAAGGATATTGATTCGTCCACGATACGATATGTGTTTCCGTATCATCTTGTATGGCAAAAGCCTTGGCCAGTGAAATAGTAAAATTAGCAATACCGCCTTTGAAACCGGGCCCGGGACCAAAAACAATAATCTTTTTCATCAATTAGCGTTCTTATTGTATTCGTCCACAATAGAAGGTTTCTCTGGTTCCCGATATTCCTTCTTTTTGAAATCGCCATTTTGTATGGCTTGGAAAAACTGAGCCCACGCAAGCGGATTAGCTATCGAATAAGTCTGGTACATATGTCCGTAGTTCATCATCCGGTTATGCTTACTGGCCATCACATCCCGGAAATTAGTCGTAGGACTGGCCGAACGATTCAGCAATGCATTGTAAATTTGTTCTTGTATCACAGCAATATTCCGATAGGCTCTTTGTAAATCGTCTTCCGGCAAGTTGAGCGCCATAAAAGCATCCTTGAATTCTTTATACGTTTTCCAAGGAAAAATAACCACTTCGCTCAGCATAATCGTATCAGGATTCAAAATAATGTCATGAATATAATGTCGCGAATCCGAATTGGTGATATTGGGCACAGGAATCTTACGAGCCTTATAGCCAACACAAGAAATAAATAGTGTATCGCTTGGGTAAGTAATAATAGTAAACATCCCTTGTGGATCACTCACTGTGCCACGATAATCCTTTTGTACCAAAATGTGTGCAAAAGGAATGGGTTCCAACAAATCATTACGGATAACGCCCGTCCACTGTACCAGGATTTCCTGTGCAGACAAAGCTTGCCATCCGACAAGTGCGACGATAATATATACGACGTGCTTTTTCAATAGAAAATATATAAAGCAACGGGTAAAGGTATAAAAAATATATGGATGAACAATCATCGGAAAATTTTATATATTTTTACATTTTTCTCCCTTATCCAAACCACCATCAATGAATATTTGAATAACTTGTCTTTGGCATGCTATTGGATGGTATTCATGGCAATGAATAATGGTTAAAATGAAATAAAGAAAGAAATGTCCGTTAGAAAATTTGCATCAACCGCAATGACGATGATTGGACATTATTTTCAGTGAATCTTTTCGGGGTTTCTATGTGACCTTGAAAAATAATTTTTGTACAGATGAAATCAATGACGGGTTTCGGCAAGGCCGAATGTGTAAGCCACCAACGAAAAGTTATCGTTGAAATCAGGACACTAAATAGCAAGCAAGCTGACGTGATTATCAAGATTCCAAATGCATACAAAGAAAAGGAATTAGAAATAAGAAACGAGCTAATCTCTCAATTACAGCGTGGTAAAATCGAAATATATGTGGCCATCGAAGAATCGGTAGAAAATATTGCTACACAGATCAACGAAACGGCTGTTAAAACCTATTATACACAACTGTCCCAGATTGCAGAGCAAAATGGCATCCCCTTACCGGTTGACATCCTTAATGCTATTGTACGTATGCCTGATGTCCTGAAAACAGACCGTCAGGAGCCTTGCGAAGAAGAATGGACTATGTTATATGACGGGTTACAAAAAGCGCTGGCGCAAGTGAATGATTTCAGAGAACAAGAAGGCCTTGCTTTGAAGGAAGATATCTCAGGGCGAATCAAACTCATCGAGGCATATGTTGTGGAAGTAGAAAAGTTCGAAGCCTCACGTATGGAAACTATAAAATCCCGTTTACGCCAAAACCTCATCGAGTATGTTGGTGAAAATACCATCGATCAGAACAGGTTCGAACAGGAATTGATTTATTATCTCGAGAAAATAGATATCAACGAAGAAAAAGTCAGGTTACGCAATCACTGTGCTTATTTTCTGTCAACAATGAATGCAGATGGTGGCATCGGTAAGAAACTCGGATTCATTGCTCAAGAAATTGGCCGTGAAATTAACACCATTGGGTCTAAAGCCAACCATGCAGATATGCAACAAGTGGTGATACAAATGAAAGATGAACTGGAAAAAATTAAAGAACAAGTGTTGAATTTGTTATAACTTCATCAAAAGACCATAATGCGATGAATTCCGGTAAGTTGATTATTTTCTCGGCGCCCTCTGGTGCAGGAAAAACTACTTTGGTAAAACATGTCCTGCAAAGCGGATTGCCGCTTGCTTTCTCCATATCGGCTTGCACACGGGCAATACGTCAGGGAGAGATAGATGGCCGGGACTATTATTTCATGACCGTGCCTAACTTCCGAAAACATATAGACAACGGCGATTTTGTGGAATGGGAAGAAGTATATGAAGGCAGTTTCTATGGCACGTTGCGTAGCGAGGTCGAACGCATCTGGTCAGAAGGGAAACAGGTATTGTTCGACGTAGACGTAAAAGGAGGATTGTCTTTAAAAAGGCAATTTGAGAAACAGGCATTGGCCATTTTCGTGATGCCCCCTTCCATTGAAGAATTAGAACGTCGACTCATCGCACGCTCCACCGATAGCGAAGAAAAAATCCGTCAACGGATAGCTAAAGCGGAATACGAACTGGAATTTGCCTCTCAGTTCGATCGTATTATTGTAAACGATCAGCTTGAAATCGCTCAGCAAGAAGCTGTAGAAACAGTTAAGGCATTTTTGAATCTGTACTGAAAACTGCCGGAATAAAAATACTTAGATTTTGTGGAATATTTACAATTGGTTTTCAGTTATTAGAAAATTTCTACTAACTTGGATTCCCTGTGGTATGGGATGAAAAATAACCTCTTGCCATTTTTGAGTATCAGATTACGAACAAAGCGCAACAATTCATAGCAGATTTATTACGCTTCAAATAATGCTGATAATCAATAAGGTGCGATTTTTGGCCTCGATCATTTAAGATACTCGTCCGGTATACCTGTAATTGGACGAATCTCAATACGGCGGAAATACACTTCTGCTCCCTCCGATTGTAATTGAATAACTCCTTTGGTAAGTGGTACTTTTACCCCATCAACCAATCGGTGCGAGTCGGTAGTGATCATGTTCACTTTCCCGTTGACAACATGTACACTGGCCCCCTCATAGCATAGTATTTCCACAATATTCCATTCGCCAAGCGGTTTTTCATTCATTGGATTCTTACTACAGACACTTCCCGCAGGTAATTCCGGTCCGAAACTTACTTTAGGCGCCTCGCGATCAAAGGTATAACGTTCGTTCTCAGCAATACGCGACGCTGTAATATCACAATAAACATTGCCCATAAGATATGAATCGCCAAACATAGTCTCCTGAAGCTGGCATTCGTGCGCTATTTTCCACACATTCAATCCTTCTCCAAATGGACCCGTTCCATGATACAGTAGCCCGGAATTACGTAATTTATCTTCCCTAGGAGCCCATTTGTGTTCGCCCCACTTTATTTCAAGCCGCAAATGGTAATTTTCATACTCTTTGATTGTTGCAAACGAACCGTAAATTTGCCCAGTAACATAGAGAGCTGGCTCCCCATCAACTTCCTTTATACTGAATACTTGCAGCGGGTCATTGTTGATTCCCAAAGGTTGTGTATAATTTCCAGAAGCATCTTTTTCTAATCCGGGCACATCTACTGATGGCACAGGAACTCCAATATAGGCTTCCCAACCATCGAAGTTCTGACCGTTAAAAATAGTTTCAAATTTAGGTTCGTTGCCTCCGCACGATACAAGCATAAAAATCAAACATGAAAGCAAATATGATATTGGTTTCTTCATGGTGGTAAAAATAAAATTTAACATAGGTTTAACATTTCTCAAGTATATTTTTGTAAGATTTCGTACAATTTTGCATAATTGACAGGCCCTTCAATCACCTCACCATACTGGGTTTCGCTATATAATTCGTTTTGTTCAGGCACAATCAACACCAACGGTAATCCTGCCCTAATTAACCTTATCTGTTTGATAGTCATATTTTCTTCCTTATCAAAAATGGAAGTGTCAGCCAATACTACATCAATATGGCTCTGCTGACTAATGACATCAATCCAATGCGCAACAGTATGTGCAAAAATCAAGGTAGCGCCCGTACTATGAAGTAATTTTTCATAATATTTACATTTCATGATTTCAGGTTCTACTACCAAAATAGTCATATTTTTTAACAGACCGTTCTGTAAATCATCTTCATCTTCAGAATTTTCGAATATGTGTTCGTCCTCAGCACTCACTGGCAAGTATGCTATGGTAAAATAAAAAGAAGATCCTTCTTCTTCCATTGATTTTACAGACATATCGCCACCCATCATCTGCACCAAGCTACGCGAAATCGTCAATCCGAGCCCAGTACCACCATAACGACGGTTATTGGAAAGTTCAGCCTGACGGAAACGTTCAAAGATAACTTCCAATTGATCTTTGGCTATGCCAATTCCCGAATCTTCAACGAAAAACTCTAACATGCCTGATGAAACTTGTCGATAACCGAAACGGATAAATCCTTTCTCAGTGAACTTAACAGCATTGCCTATCAGGTTACTCAATACCTGTCGTAAACGCATCGGGTCGACATAGGTTACACAAGCATCAATAAATTGGCTATCATCAAGAATTAAAGCGATCTTGTCCTTGTTATTTGCCTGAAGGTATGTTTCGAAAAATATATATAACTCCTCCATAAAGTCGTTGAGATGGAATGGTACCGGACGGATGCTCATCTGCTTGGCTTCTATTTTAGCTACATCAATGATATCGTCAATCAATTTAACCAACTGTATGCTGCTGTTATTTATCACATTAATGTATTCCTGACGGCGTTTCGGCGTTAGGTTGTCGTCGGCCAAAAAGTTTAAGAAACCGATAATGCCATTGATTGGCGTACGTATTTCATGGGACATGTTGGCCAAAAACGCTGATTTTAGTTTGTCAGATTCTTCTGCTTTTTCTTTGGCACGAATAAGTTCCATTTCGCTCATTTTACGTTCCGTGATATCACGTATCACCATGATGACAGATGTTGTATTTCCCTCAGCATCTTTCACGGAAGCGGATGATATTTCACCGAAAAATTCCGTACCATCATTACGTTTCAACAATATCTGGGGTTGAAAAGAAATATTGTCTATCAATATCTTCCGAAACATCTCCATAGCTTGTTCCACATCACGAGGATGCACAAAATGAGTCAAATGTACCGATGTAACGTCAGAATCATCACCTATCAAAAAGAGTTCTTTCGCTCTGGGTGAGATAAATACCACTTGTCCTTGGGGATCACACACAACAATGGCATCGGGTGATGCAACGGTCAATTGCCGGTATAGTTCTTCTGATTGTCGTAATGCTTCTTCAGCCTGTCTCCGATCAGTGATATCCGTGGCATATTCCATATGAACCAATCGACCATCAACCCATTCAATAGCAGCATCGGTACATTCATACCACTTATGCGTATGTTCATTTTGTACTTCCCAATGATATAAGCCCGTTGGTCTTTTATTTTTGTCTAATAATTTAGGATTAGGACAGAAATCGCATGGCGCACTCTTGTCTTTTTGTATCACCTGCCAACATTTTTTCCCTTCAACTTCAGCTCCTAATTCTTCTTTTATTTTTTTATTAGCAAACAATACTTCCCAAGTATCAAAATCAGCCACATAAATATTAGCATCAATATTATCCAGCACCGTACGCATGGTTTGCTGCGAAAGTTGTATGGATTTTTCCGCCCAGTAACGACGAGTGGTGTTGGATATGATTTGCGACAAACTAATCAGCAGTTCCACTTCTTGCGATCGCCATTCTTTATACCTTACACATTCATCAAAACCCACAAAACCATAATTGATTCCGTTGGCTACCAAAGGTAATACCAATATGGATTTAATGCCTTGGGCAGATAATTTTTCATAAGCTATTGGGGACAGCGTTCTGATATCGGATGCACAAATATATTGACCCGTTTCAAATGTTTCGAACCAATCTTCCATATATTCAATAGGGACATCTTGCAGGTTGTCGATTTCGGGAACAATACCATCATTACACCATTCATAGGTATTACTGGCTGATTTTCCGTCGGCTGATTTTTCAAAAATATATACCCTACTTACGTCAGCATATTTCCCAATTTCTGTCAAGGAAATATTGATTGCATCCGGAATACTCTCCGATGCTTGCATAACTTGCAATACTTTTATCAGGATACTCTGTCGCTTATTTGAATCCTCCAGTTCCCGCTCGGCTTTTTTCCGATTGGTAACATCAATCATGAAGCCGTCCCAAACCCGTGTCCCGTCATCCAACAAACTATCGGTAGCACGAATATGTATCCATTTCGTTTCACCGTTCCTGCATTGAATACGTGTTTCTATGTCGATATACCCGCGTTCACGAGCTGTTGTATAATGTTCGATAAACAATGACCTGTCGTCAGGATGAATAGCATTAAAAAACAAGGAATTATCTTCCATCACATCTTCGACACTGATATAAAACATGTCAACAAAATGGGCACTGATGTATGTAAATTGAGTATCTTGCTCTCCTTTAGCATACATTTGGAAGATAACACCTCCTGGCAGATTATCACTCAGCGATGTTAAACGTTCTTTGCTGGATATTAGCTCCTTGGTCTGAGCAGCCACCATTTCTTCGAGTTGTGTCCGATAATGTTCCAACTCGATTTCAGCCATTTTTTGTTCCGTAACATCGCGGACAATTTCTCCGAAGTAGCATTTGTCCACTAAGCCGATTGGGAAAGACACCATATTGATGTGTCGTTCGTTATTTTCAGTGGTATGAAATATATACTCAGATTCATTTGGTTCCTGATGTATACCCTTTTGGAGAAACGAAAGTACCTGCTGACGGAATTGTGCTACATTTTTTTCTGCCGGTGTTCCATTCAGAAGTTCTCCATACGGTTCCCAAGCATACTTTCCAATGGCTTTTTTACCCGAAATGCCTGTAATTCTTTCTTGTGCTGTATTCCATTCGATGATTTTTCCTTCTTCATCAAGAATGACGATACCTTCATATGACTGTGAAATGAAATTCCTCATTTTGCTTTCGCTGTCTTCCAGTTGCTTTACAGCTTCTTTACGTGCGGAAATCTCATTCTGTAGCTGATCATTTTTTTGGTGTAATTCCTCATTGATAACAGCATATTCTTCGTTGGTAGCATACAGCTCTTCATTGGTAGCATATAGCTCTTCATTAGTGGCTTCAAGTTCTTCGGTACGTTCCTTTACTATGCCTTCCAAATCCGTGCGGTATGCCTCCAGTTTTAATTCTGTATTTTTCCGTTCTGTAATATCCAGGATAAAACCGTCCCATACGACCATATGTTTTCCCTCCAAATGAGGATGTGCCGATACATGTAGCCACTTAACCGAACCATCATCAAGACAGAAACGCATTTCAACGTCCAAGTTCGACATCGTTTTTGCACTTTCTTTGATTGCTTCAATGTGTTTAGATAAATCATCCGGATGTATTCGGTCAAATATCAAGTTAAGATCGTTGACAGTATCTTCTTCTGATATTTCACCAAACAGGTCTTTCCAATTCCTGCTTATGTAAATGATATGTAGTTTTTGTGTCTGCATGTTCATATCTGCACGATATAAACAACCATTGGGGTAATTGTCTCCCAATGCCTGAAGACGTTCCTTCTCAGCAGTTAATTCACGTTCAGCATTTTTCATATCAGTTACGTCGAATATCGCTCCAACAATGCCTTGTTTTTCCCCTGCTTCGTCGTAAAATACATTGCGGTATATGATTACATCGCGTTGGCCTAGAATTGTATCAATTTTAGTCTCTGTTTGGAGCATCTTATCACTTGATACCAGGTTATCTTCCTGTTGTTCTATTTTTTTTAAGAGATCTTGAGGGAAAACTTGGGCTGCATTTTTGTCAAAAACATCGTCTTTCTTCAAATTGAACATGGACAGAAAAGCATCGTTGCTCCTGACATAATTTCCATTGACATTTTTTACGAAAATGGGTGTAGGAATGGTATTCATCATTCCTTCCAATAAAGCATTATTTTTCATCAGCTTCTGTTCGCTGAGAATATCCTCAGTCGCGTCACGGCTAATAGCGCCCATCATTGTAGACCCAGGTAAACAAACCGGGAAATAAAGGGTATGGGTGATACGGTCTTTTTTTGTCTTCTGGTTAACGATTTGACGGGTAATTATTTTCTGCTCCTGATGATGAATAATTGTATTTAGGTCAGCTTTCATCTGGCTCAATTCCGCATTGTTGTATTTACCTTGTGGAAGCATCATTTCTACCACGTCCCAAATATGGTTTCCAATCGCTTGCTTCTTCGAAATACCCGATAATTGTTCATATCCGCTACTCCATTCTTTTACAATACCGTTTAAGTCAGTAAGAAAGATACCATCGATCGAATTATCAAAAATACTACGGAAAGTGGTCTCACTTTCAGCTAATTTAGCCTCATTTTCTTTTCCTTTTATCAGTTCGTGCGCCAGCTTCACATTATTATAACCAATATCAGAAATTTTATTGGCCATAATTTCTAACAAAACACAAATATTTTGAAAATGCTTTTTAGTATCGTCCTGCAATGCAGCGTACATTTCGACATACTTTTCATTGCTGTTACACGCGGCTTTCATAAAAGGAGCTATGATACCGCCAAAACCACACATTCCTATTTTCCAGTCGGCAATATGCTTACCCCCAATATATATGGGAGCTTTAGCATCCATAAGCTTACAAGGGTGTTTTTCTGATTCATTATGACAAAGCAAACGGTTTACCTGATAACATCTCTCGCCTGAATACAATAAAGAAGTGCAAGTATCGTTGAAATTACTAGGCTGAGTAATAGCCACATCGTTAAGATCCGTTATCACAGAGGAAACTCCGTTAGCTATGGAAAATTTTTCCTGCAAGACTTGCAATTGCTCTACGGGAATGATATCGGTAAGTTCAATATCTTTTACGTCAACATCTTCGGAAAGCAGCAATTCCAACTTGGTTTTCAAAATCCGTTCATTCTCTTGCGAAGCTTGCAAAGTATCATAAACAGAGGTTAAATCTTTCACTACCATGACATATCTTTCCAGTTTACCCTTTTGTATCATGATAGGCGAAACAGTGCATGAAACCCTGTATTGAATATTGAAATGGCACCGCATAAATATTTCATCTACCTGCACCATTTTGTACATTTCCGTATCCATCTTCAATGGATCAACAAGTATAGAAAAATCAGAAGAAAAACTGAACTGGATTACCTCGTACAAAGGTTTATTCTTAGCTTTCAAATTAATGATACCAACCATTTTTTCAGCGGCAGCGTTCAATCGTTCAATGTAGCCATTGGGATCAATAAGAATGACTGCTTCACCGATACTTTTCAGCGTTACGAATAAATTTTCGTTGATATCCAACAGTTCCTCTTCGTATCTTTTATATTTGTTGATATTATTAACTTTAAGCACATGCCGTACTATTTCACCAGATGGCCCTTTTACAGGAATCGAAGTTCCCATCACCCATACTATCCGACCTGTTTTACTGTAAATTCTGTAATCAAGCTCAAATCCTTTGCCGATTGCCGTTGTTTTCTTATCGACATTTTCCTGTAGTTTTTTAAGGTCATCCGGATGTACAATATCCCAGTAAGACAACTTACCCGAAGTAAACTCATCCGGTGAATATCCATAAGCAGATATACTATCTGAGATTTGCTCGATAGTCCCTTTCCCATCATAAGTAATGACGGCTATTACTTCTTTACTGTATTTCAGGATTTTGTCTAAGTACTCTACTTGCAGTTTATCCATGTTGTATTTGGACAATTGCGTCTTTAGTGCTTTGTTCTCCTCCTCTAACCGCTTGATGAGTTCACGCGCTTGATTCATATAATGCTTGTCAAATCTATTTTATGCGTATGATATTGCCTTCCCTAAGAACTAGTTATACCTATATTTTGTATGCTACAATTATTGGATCAACCATCCATTTATAGTAAGATGTATCTACTCGGATTTTTCAACGTACACAATAGCATATAATGTATAAAATTACGAAATTTTCTCTTTTGATAGATATTTTTATTGCAAAAAAATATACAACCTTGCGAACTATCAACTATCAAAATAATAAAAATGTGTGCCGATTCTAATTTACTCTACTTTCAGTATACTATATTCAAGTTTTGTTATTAAGAATATAATAGCAAAAAACTTGCCAACTAATTTTGTCATCTCACTCACTTTTATAGACAGGTAATCATATAAATACGAATACTACAGAGACGGCAAACTACGATGTAAAAGTTTGCCGTCTCTGTAGTATAAATATTCTATTTTAAACCGCTTATTGTATCCTGCCTATATTTTTATAATGTTCGTACCGCTCCATGATTTGTGTGACAAAAACATAGGTCTCCGTGCCCTTACATTTTCCATGTCTCACCTCAGGATCTGTATAAAATTTAGGATCTGCCTTACTCAGCAAGCAAGAATCAACATTGTTATCCCATACGGCGGCATCCTTTCCATATTTTGCAGCCAACCGCTGAGCGTCCAAAATATGGCCCGGTCCTATGTTGTACGAAGCAAGTATAAATTTAATCCGTTCTTCTTTATTGGAAACACTTGGCGCAATCATTCTATCCAGATATTTAATGTATGCTACGCCCGCTGCAATGTGTTTTTCAGGCGAAGCTGCGGTATCTACCCCAAAATGCGCCAACGTGGCCGGCATCATTTGCATCAATCCGTATGCACCAACTTTAGACTTCGCTGTAGGTTTAAATCTCGATTCCTGACATACCAGAGAAGCCAACAATCGCCAATCCCAGCCAATTTCTTTGCTATATTTTTTAAATAATTCATCATATTCCGATATAACTCCCGTTCGGTTGGCAAAAAACTTGGTATTGGCATTGATTTGGTGTGTTTTACTTTGATGGTATTTCTTGTACAACACAGCATATTTGGCTGTTTTTTTGAATCCGGCCAACCATTGATTGATTTCTTGAAGCAACTCATCAGACGTTGGCCTCATTACCCATCCAATCGGCAATTCCCCCAAATCTGTTTGCATGTCAATTTGAGGATAATTATCGGCGACCAAACGGGCCACTGACTGATCACATACAGCGTAATCCAATTCACCATCGGCTACTAACTCGATAAGTGTTTCCGCTTCAATTCCTTTCAGTTTGACAAAACGGATATGGCGATCGGGTACAAAATCCTGATCATTAGCCATGGAAGACCATCCTGATGAATATACCATCTTTCCTTTCAAATCATAAGGATTGCGTATCAAACTTTGATCCAGCTGTTCGACGGTCATTTTCTTCCATAGTACAGGCTTACGCTGTATCAGCACTTGCGCTGATGTATATATGGGCGCACTATTTACGGCCAACAAACTGTCTTCTTCCAACATCAAGCCTGAGGCAATCATATCACAACGTCCTTCCGACAAATGACGCAAGTTGTCGGTATAACTCTTTCCGACAATGATCTCAATTTTGACACCAAGGTGCTTACCCAGTTCTGCAAGAAGGTCATATTGAAATCCCATCGCTTCGCCTTTGTACACAAAATAATCAACAGAATTATAGCTGGTGGCGACAACGAGGCTTTCCTTGTCCCTAATTTGGGACAAATCAACTATTTCTTGATTTATTTCTTTCTGTGCACAAGAGCATAAATAGAGCAGCATGAATATCAAGCTGTTCTTGAAGATGATTAATTTTCTAATTTTTCGATTTTCACAAATCATGATTCTCTTTTTTGGTGAATACTAAGGTGTATGAGCCTAATCATAAAATGCCCACGAAACGCCGAATTTCACCCTAAATACATTTAAGGGATACCGGTACACCATGAAATACTCTTTACCCAAAGAATTGAGCAGAGTATTAAGTCCTTCCGTTTTTATAAAAATACGTGCACGCTTGATCTGAAAATTCAGAAAAGCATCAAAAAACGGATAATTTCCTATTTGCCGATCCTCCTGCAGGTAAAACATTCCTGAAGAAGGCATATATGCGTAAGCATAATATTTTGTATGATAATTAAAATCCCAACCCAATCTCATGTTCAATACATTACGTACCAGCCATGTTTCAAAATAGGTCGACTGGTATCCTGCAAATGCTGGCAAAGGAATGATTTTTTCATGCGATGAGTACTGTCCGTAAAGCCGGAACAGAAAACCAAACTTCCACCAACGAATGTCTTTTTCAATAAATGCAGTACCCGTTACGATCATATCAGAGGCTTGCTCTGGCATGGCGTTTGAATTAAGGTATACATATTTATTCAACTGTGACACGTACGCTCCCACTTTGAAATGACGATGTGGGATGATAAATTCGCCACGTAATCGAATTTCCTGAGATGCATCAAAATCATTATCCCATGCCAGCCAGTTGGATGCATAATCATTCAGGAAATAACTCGGCTTGGCATTTTCGATACTACCACCCAATAACAAGCTATTGCGTCCTTTCGATGTATAATAATGAAACTGTATGGTTCCGGCAACATTCATGTCGCCCAACTTATACCCTGTAACATATAACCGTCCATTGAAGTCCCAATTCAGATAACGGCCTGTATGATTGAAGAAACGGCCTGTAACGGCAGTATTCACATATTTTTGGGTTTCCCTGTAAGTAATCAATATATCAGTACCAGAAGTGGTCGGCAATTCGCTGCCCCATCCGCTATTTTCCGGATTATATGGCGTACGGGATACATAACTTGTATCAGGAATGATGTTATTATTATAACGGTCAAATTCGGTAAGGATACCCACACTAAACCCTGCCGTAAAATTCTTACGCGACTGTTCCTTGATCATTAGCTCGAAATGATTGAAAATACGCCTAAAATATAAGGAGTCATGAGTATTCGTAGTGCCAAAATAGGGTTTTTTGTTGGCATAGGTGGCTGTGTCGGAAAACTCACGTTTGTTCCATTCATATTTAAATGTTTGCACCAAGGTAAAACGCGATACACCAACAGAATCCACCGTTGAGCTCTTTCGGAACAAGTTCAATTTTTTGAATGAATAAGATTGCATCAGATATAGACTCCTGTTCAACAGGATGGTCTCGCCTGCCTGTGAGCGCACCTCAGTAACTTCAGGATCTGTCTCTAAAAAATTGTTATAGTCGGATATCCCGCCATTTTCTTTCATCCTGACGTTGTTCCAATTAAAATTGGCGTACAAAGAATATTGACTACCTCTATATGCCGAGAAAAGCGAAAATCCATTATCCGCTGCATTTTGATTCAAATATTGTCCTACAGAAGAAATGATATCATAATAAAGCCCCACATTCCAGTTCTTATTCACATTTTGCGTGTGTACCAGATTAAATATTGATTCGTTTTGGGCTCTTGATCCTGCGGACGAATAATCGATCAGTGTATAAGGCATTTTGGTCTGATAATACCGTGTCTCTTCAGGAATATGCATATACAGGGATACATTGTCGGTAAACAAAAAATCGGAAGGGCGTTTTCGCGCATCGAAGCCTATAGGATAATAAGATAAACCAGCATTCCCCAAGTAAGCTCCTGCATAATAATGACGCATCACCGGATTATTGATCTCGAAACGGGTTAGCGCCGTATCAATGCCCACTTGTAAGCGGGCAAATGAATTATTATCCAATACCTGATACGCAAAAATACGATTAGTGACAGAGTCAAGAGGATCGGTCAAACCGACAACAATCTTATGATGTAAGATAGCATCCTGCAATGTTTGGTTTTGAGAAACATCTATGGTATCCTTCGGCGTACCCGAAAATATTTGTAAAGAATCGATTTGCGGTATATTCAAACTACTGTCTCTAAAATCAACCGTCACGGTGGATGGTGTCAGAGCCAAAGAGTCTCTTTCCTGCCCGGAAGCCAAGCCGGAAGAAGCTATTAAAAGCATCCATACTTGGATGAATAAGCATTTTATGAAAAATAATGAATAATTTTTCATGGTAGCAAAGATACAGCTTAAATTTTAAGTTAAAAAATGCAGTACTAAAATTTACAGAGGATGATACAAAAGTATTGAGCAAAGAGTCGGGTAAACAGCCGTAAATCCTAACGAATAGTGAATAAAACAGTAGTAATAGTTTTTGACGAATGTGTATTTTTTGTGGACAAAAGTCACCCTAAAAGACTACACCCCTCACACCCAGTAGATTGCCCTCTTCCTTGACAAAGAGATGCGTCGTTTTTAGCACACGAAATACCCCTTTTTCTCATTTCAGGGTTATGTTCAATATGCGTATTGGGAAACCTTCCTTTGATAAGGATACCAATGGCCAAACCTACAAACGCGATGGCAATTAAGGCAAGTACAACGATAAATATTTGAAACATGGTGTTGATATATAAAACTTATCTGGTATTATTCGCTACTTCTCCAACTGTTTAGCACGA